>JBJMTU010000241.1:0-15410 GCA_045811545.1 Xanthobacteraceae bacterium
AAGCAAGATGTAGGTTGCCATCGTTTCTCTCCCTGGTATGTGCGAATTTCCGTTCTCGCGCGCCCAAGCTCTATTGGGTGTGGATGCGTCTCGTTCGATTACCTCGTCGGCGCGGGCAAGCCGCGTCGACGCGACCTCGAGGCCGAGCGCATTTGCAGTCTTGAGCTTGAGCCACCAGATCGTACCTGGTCGGCGACTGCGACGGAAGATCTGCGCGCTTCTCACCGTTGAAGATGCGATCGACGTAGCTGGCCGCGCCGGTGGCGGCCTGTCATCCGGCCCTAGGGAATGAACTCGACGTTGGCGCGATTTGTCCTTCGTTATGGCTCACGCCGACGCCTGGATCGTTCTTTGCGTTTCTTGCTTCGTGTAGCAATCCTTGCGGGCAATGCGGGGCCAACGGCGCTCAACGCCAATTGCTTGGCCCGCTTCGCGATGTTGAGGCCTGCTGTAAACTTCGCGACGCTTTGCTGATCGGTCTCATGGGAGACAGGTTGGTCGCCTAAGTTAGTGATCAAGGATCTGAACAGCGTTTGCACGTGGGTTTCGTATGCGGCTTCGATGGCGGCCGCCTCCGGACTGTTGCTGGGGTTCGGCATAATCTCTCCTGTTGTATGCAGCGCTGGCCAGGGTCAAAATTCACCTATCGCCGTTTCCTGGGTGCAAATAGCATGCAAACATGCAGTAAATCAGCGTCTTGACGCGAAGGCGAGCGCATCCTCCAATCGATCGTCGCCCCAAAAGATTTCCGGACCGATTGCAAACGTTGGTGCCCCGAAAATGCCGAGCTTGCGGGCGGCATCTGTCGCCGTCTTCAACAGACGCTCGCCCTCTGCGCTCTTCGCGCGGGCGATGATCGGCGCTGGTGACTTATCGAGCGAAGCAAGAACACGCTCGACGTGATCATCGACACCTGGCGCGCGCCGCCCGATGAACCATTGATGAAATGTCGCTCGCGAGTAGTCCTCGCACCATTTTTCTTGCGCTGCGATGAGGCCGACCCGTAACGCGAGGAGCTCGGCATCAGCCGGGTATGGCGCCCGGCCGGCGAACGGGATCTTGTGGCGGCTGGCGCGCCGCTCGACGTCGTGCCAGAAATAATTCATCTTCACTTCATTCTTCGTGAATGCGGTATTGTTCTGCTCGATCAAAATTTCGCGAAGGTTGAACGGCTGCCAACGCACCTCAACGCCCGCCGCGGACGCGAGCGCGCCGATACGCATGACCGACAGATAGGAGTGGATGCTACCGTAAAAGAAATAGAAATCGAGAATGTGCGCCATGGCTCAACCCACGCAAAGCGATTGACGACTGGCTGCTGCGAGTAGTCTCATCGTCGCCCAGTGCCGCGACAGGATGATATCGGGTAAGATTCGGCAGGTCTGAAAAACCCCATGCGCAACAGCACCATCCGCGTCGCCACCTTCGCCGGTCCCGGCGCCGAGCCGGTCATCCGCTCGGTGCCATGGCCGCAAGTGCAAAAGAACGCCGCGCTGATTCAGATCGGCGCCTGCGGGGTGTGCGGCACCGACCTTCACATCCTGAAAGGCCACTGGCCCAAGCCGTTGCCGTGGCCGTTCACCCTCGGCCACGAGCTGGGCGGCGTCATCGTCGAGGCGGGCCGCGAGTTCAGCGAAGACTTCATGGGCAAGCCGCTCCGCGTCGGCTCGAAGGTGATGATCCCGCCGCTGATGCCGTGCGGGCATTGCTATTACTGCGTGCATTATCCGCAGCAGGCCAACAAATGCCTGACCCCGGTCTATTACGGGCGCTATCTCGGCTTCGACAAGCCGCCGCATCTATGGGGAGGTTTCGCGGAATACGTCTATGTCGATCTCGACATGCTGCCCGGCACGAAGGTCTACAAGCTTCCCGACGACATGCCGCTGCGCCTGGGGGCACTGTCCGAGCCGCTGACCTCCTGCATCCGCGCCTTCAACCGCGCGGTCCGCGCCGGCGGATTCACCTGGGGTGACACCGTCGTGATCCAGGGATCGGGCCCAATCGGAATTCTCGCCATCGCCGCCGCGCGCGAAATGGGCGCCGGACGGGTGATCTGCGTCGGCGCGCCGGAGCAGCCGCGGCTTTCGCTCGCGCGCAAATTCGGGGCCGAAGCGACGGTCAATATCGAGGAGGTCACAGAGCCGGAGCAGCGGATCGAGCGCGTGCGCGACATCGTCGGCGGCTTCGGCGCCGACCTCGTGATGGACTGTTCCGGCCATCCGAGCGCCGGCCCCGAGGGCGTCGAAATGCTGCGCGACGGCGGCACCTATGTGGAGATGGGCCAGTTCACCGACGCCGGCTCGATCGCTACATCCTGGCACCGCATCTGCGCCAAGGACCTCAACGTGCTGGGCTCATGGGCCTTCACCGCCAACGACCTGCCGCTCGGCGTCGACATGCTCGACCGCGCCCGCAACAAATATCCCTGGCTCGACATGCAGACGCTCTACCCGTTCGACGAGGATGGCGTCTCCCGCGCCGTCAAGGACGCGATGGCGATGAAGACGGTCAAGTCGACCATCGTGCCCTGGCCGGAGCTGGTATGAGCGCGGCCCAACATCCGCTCGTCCCCCCGAAAGCGGGGACGCAGTCCTTGACCCTGGATTCCCGCTTGCTCGGGAATGAGCGCAAGAGGTGTGTCGACCTAAGCGGGATTGGCTCTATGCTTTCTGATGCATGCAGTTCTTCACGTAATCGCGCCGTTTGAGAAAGTGGATAGCCGAGTGTTTCTTCTTCGCCTGCGCCTCGCACTGCGCTTTCAGCTGTGCCATTCCGGATTTCTTGGTGGCAGCGTCGGCAGACATGGCAAACGAGCCGGCCAGCAAGCCGGCGACGAGAATAGTGAGTATCGATTTCATGGGCATTCCTCCTCTAAGGCGCAAAACTAATGCGCCAAGGGCACCGGAGTTCCGCAATAGATTCCTGACAATCCGTTCAGGGAGACCGAATAACCCGTAGCCCGACATGTCGCCATAGCGCGTCGAAGACGCGCGTAAACGCGCTTAAGGCTCATGCGGGCCACAGCCTGTGTCCCTGTTTTTCTCCTGTTGTTTACAGGGAAAGGGGCTTGGAGGGGAGAGCAGCCGAGGAGTTCGTCGCACGAAGAGTGTCATCGCTAATGCGTGAGTTGGTTTTGAACCGTTGGCCGGAATAGGCGGCGAGCTGATGCGATCTCCTTCCACGAACGTGCTCAGAAGGAGAACGCAAATGCCCGCGAAGGCCGCAACGGCTCTGACCGCGCTGCTGCTCGTCTTCGGCGCCGCCCCGGGCGCCTTGGCGGACATGCCGGACCAGCGTGGCTTGTTCTTCGGGCATTCGATGCCGCTGATGTCGCAGGAGCGCATTCCGACCATGAATGACGCGCCGACGCAAAAGGCGGTCGTCGCATCACAGCTCGAGCTTCTCCAAAAAGCCTTCTTCTGCCGCGGCGGCATCACGGACGGAACTATCTGGCTGAAATTGACAGAACCCGGCGGCAAACGGATTCACATCAACTTGGAGCACATCACGTCCGTCAGATCCGACACGCAGGTCCCCGGCGCCCGGGCTCAGCTCGATTTGACGAGCGGGAAATTTCAGGGCGTGCAGGAGGACATCGAGGAAGTGATGCAGTTGATCTCGGCGGCCTCGAGTGCTCGCGAGAGCGGCGACAATACCCTAGGTCGGCACTAACCAAGCCTCATTTCGGCCCGCGAGCGGGAAAGCGGCCATCCTCTCGAACATTGTCGGGGAAAATGGCTGCCCTTTCCCAGCGATCTGCTCGGAAACGCTCTCGGACTAGGTTGCGTTGGCCGGACGCTGTGCGGCTTCGAATTTCTCGACGAATTCCCGCAGCTCTTCCGCATTGATGTCGCTGATGGCGAAGAATTCGAGATCGCGAGCAGTCCAGTGTTGAATGTTGAAGCCCTGCATGGTCTGGAGCCTCGGCTCGCGCGTTTCGGAGGCGGCGCCTTGCATCACGAAGAGATTGATCACGTGGATGCGGCGCCGATAGACGATCGAAGGGACGTTCTGGCGGTCGATGTAGTCGAGCCTCCCGCCGAGCAACATGAACCCCTTCGCGGTCAGGTCCACGACCGGCGGCGCGATATCGACCTTGCCGTTGAACCATGGCTTGACCGTGTGCTGGTCGCTGGTGCGCACGTCGGTGAGGTGGTCGGCCTGAAGCGAGCGCACATGCGCCGACACAATGTCGCCGAGCACGCGCTGGTCCTGATCCGTTCGAACCACGGCGACGACGAGGCTCGCCGCCATCGCGGTGGAAAGCGCCGTGCCCACGACGAAGCCCTTCAGCACAGACCGCCGACTCGAGGCGCGCGGGGGCGCCGCCGGGAACGCCTTCTCGATGTGCCGGCGCAAGCTCGCGGGCGCCGTAAAGTGCAACTGCGCGACCGGCATCGCCTGCCGGAGCTCGCGATAAGCGCGCAGTTGCGGGGCGCAACGCGAGCAATTCTCCACATGCGCCTCCACTTCTCGGGCGTTGCCCGCATCGAGCTCGCCATCGAGGAGCGCATGAAGCAAAATTTCGGCCTCGTTGCAGGTCATGTCGGCCTTCCTTCCTCCGCAACCCATGCCTCGCGCAGCAAGGACCGCGCACGCGCCAAACGCGACATCACCGTGCCGACAGGTATGCCGACGACATCGGCGATCTCGCGATAGGACAAATCGTTGATTTCGCGCAGCACAATCGCCTCGCGAAACGGTTGCGGTAGATCCGCAACGAGACGGCGGATTGTTTCTGCGTCGCGCTGCTGCAGCACTTTCGTTTCCGGCGACGCCTGCGGCTCCTGCCACAGGGGGGCCGCGTCCTCGCCGTTTTCCGCGTCGCCGTCAAACGAGGGCTCGTAGTGCAAGGCGCCGGAGCGGCGCGCGAATTCGCCACGGCAGACGTTGCGCAGGATGGCGAAGAGCCAAGGCTTGATCGCCGGCCCACGAAAGGTGTCGAAATGGCGTAGTGCACGCAGGTAGCACTCCTGCACGGCGTCCTCGGCGTCGCCACTGTCGCGGAGCAGGTATCGGGCCAGCGTGTACACATCGTCGAGATAGGGCAGCGCGGCGTCGCGAAATCGACGCGCTTTGTCTTGCTGCGGATCGCTGCCGTTGCCCGCTCTCGTATCGTGCCCGGCTTTCCAGGGCACCACCGTGTCGCGCCATATTCGTTCGAGCATCATCCCCCCGCGTCGCTGCCGCCCGCCGCTTCCACCACGACAGCACCGGTCATGTGCGGATGCACGGAGCAGAAATAGGCGTAGGTGCCCGGCGTCGTGAACGTGAAGGAGAACTTGTCTCCGGTATCGAGCGCCTTCGACTTGAACAGTTTGTCGCTGGAGGCGACCGTATGCGGGGCGTCATCCTCGTTGATCCAGGTCACCGTCGTGCCGGCCTTCACGGTGATGCGCTGGGGAATGAAGGCGAACTGGTCGATTTGCACCTCCGTGTTCGCAGCCGACACCGCTCCAGCGCCAAAAATCGCCGCTGCGGCGACAACCGCGACCGACAACACAATGGCAACGCAGACATCCCGCTTGATGCGCATGACGAGATTTTTCCCTCAGCGCTGCAGCGGCTGATCGATGATGGCAAGCCGTTGCTGTCCGCGCCTGAATGTGACGTCAGTGATGCCGAGAACCGAGCGCAGCTTGTCGTCGGCGACCTTCATCGGGCCCGGCGAGGGAGCCGCGCCCGGCGCGGGCTGCGGGAAGGCGGTCGACATGGCGGTGTGGAAGGTGGCGTTGCCTTCGACCTTCTGCATGATTTGGTGGATGTGGCCGTTGAGCACCGTCACCGATCCGAAGCGCTTGAGGGAAGCGAGCGCGCGCGCTGCATCTTCGGTTCCCCAGCCCCAGGCGGGATAGACGGACCACAGCGGAATGTGGGCGAAGACGACGATCGGGGTCGAGGCGGCGCGGCCCTTGAGGTCGTCCTCCAGCCATTCGAGTTGCTCGTTGCCGAGATTGCCCAACCCGCCGGCCTTGAGATCGACCACGTTGACGAGGCCGATGAAGTGCACGCCGTTGGCGTCGAAGCTGTACCAGCCCGCGCCTTGGGTGCCGCGACCGTAGCGGTTGCGGTAGAGCTTCACGTCCTCGTCGAGAACGTCGTGTTCGCCCGGCACGTAATGCACGTCGAGCCGCGCCTGCGAAATGATGCGGTCGGCGTCGTCGAATTCCGATGGCTTGGACAGATGCGTGATATCACCAGTATGAATGATGAAGGAAGGCTTGACGGGAAGCGCATTGATCTTGTTGATCGCTTCCTCGAGCGTGCCGAGGGCGTTGGGGTTCGCCGGCTTGTCGAATCCGACGTGGCTGTCGCTGATTTGGAGGAAGGTGAGCCCACTCGCTTCGGCGGCCGTCGCCTCGCCCATGATGCCCATCGAACGCGGCATGCCGCCGGCGACGCTCCACAGGACGCCGGTGCCGGCCCAGGTCATGCATTCGAGGATTTTGCGCCGGCTGACGCCGCTCCCTTCGCCGTGATCAGAAGTCATCGCCAATCTCCCTTGAAGCCCATGATGGGGTTCAAAGAAGCAGATCGCCGACGTTCGGTTTTATTCCTGGGTCTCCGAGTCAGTCTTTCCCGATCACGCTGCAATGATCCAGCTCACCCCCGCCTTCCGACTGCATCTCGCCGGATCCATCACGGTGTCGTGATGCTCGTGGAGCGAGCGAATCCGCCGCGAATGCGCGTCGTCCAGCGGCATTCGTACCGCAGGACCATTCACGCCGCGGGGCGTGATCAACTCACCCGCAGAGCGCGATCAAATGAAAGTGAAGTTGTTCGTGTCAGGCACCAAGTGCGCGGCACGTTCCCGTCTATGCCGAGGAATTAAACGCGGCCTTCTCCGGTCAAATCTGTGGCGGCGATAGTACCCACGAGGAGAAAATCACCATGTCACCCGAAATCGCGATTTCCGTCATTGCCGTTGCCCTGGCGTTGGCATTCTCCGCGCACGCCGCAGGCAATCACAATCGCGGCAACGCTTACAGCTACCAGTCCGCTCAGTATTGCATGCCGCAATATGACGAGCCGTCGGACATGACGAGAGTCTATTGCTGAGTGCATGGATGGTCGGTCCGTGCACTTGATCGGCTGTCGATGTCGGGCGGGCAAGAGTACGCGAGCTGTCTTGGAGAGGGCATGATTGGTAACGCCATGATGATCCCCGCTTACACCTTCACCGCGCGCGTGCTGCACTGGATCACGGCGTTTCTGGTTTTGGCTATGATTCCGCTGGGGGTGGTGATCGCGAATGAGTGGGGCGGATCCGCGCAGGACTCTCTCTATGACCTGCACCGCTCGATCGGAGTAACGATCATTCCGCTGGTCATTCTGCGCATCATCTACCGGTGGACACATCCGCCATTACCGTTGCCCGCTGACATTCCCGCGATGCAAAGGCTCGCCGCACACGCCACGCATTGGGGTCTTTACGCACTGCTCATTGCGCAACCGTTCACGGGCTGGATCGCCACCTCGGCTTATCGGGCACCCATCATCGTCTTCGGCTTGTTCGAACTGCCGCCGATCTGGCCCAAGAACCGCGCGTTCTCCGAGCAACTTTTCTACATCCACGCCCTTCTGGGCATCGCCATTGCGTGCCTGGTGGCCGCGCACATCGGCGCGGCGCTCCATCATCATTTCGTGCGCAGGGATCGCATCCTGCTGCGCATGATCACCGGCTGAGGGCCGCAGCTGGAAGGCCGACGCCGGTCCCAATCTGCTTCTGCCGCCGTTCAACACGTGTCCGTGATCTCCGTGAATGCACGCGCATGAGGGCGAGTCCCCTGCGCAGGAGTAATGCATTCACGGCATCCGGGAGATCCGAGATGTTGACCTCAACAGCAGAACCAGCCCACAAGACCGCGAGCGCCCCGCTCGAATTGGCAACGGCGATCGCCGCGCTTTGCATGACTGCAGTCCCCCTCGCCGGCGCGCTCGCCCAGGGAGACAGCCGCCAAATCAGCGCTGGGCGCGCGGCGGCCCTTCACGAGCGCAGCGTCTTGGCCTCAAGGTATTCCCAACACGACCGGGGCAACACCGAAATTTATCAGTATCGGGCCTGCATAGCAGGACATGGCCACCTGGAATGATTCGCATAGCGCGTCTGGGAGAGACGTTGCAGATCGGAATGACACCGTCGCGAGGCGGTGCAAGCAATGGCCGCATTGGGAAAGATCTAATCTCAACACGTATCCGTGATCTCCGCGAATGCCACGCCCCGAGGACGAGTCTCTTGGACGGTGGGCAACACGCTCACGTCATTACAGGAGACACGACAATGTTGACGTCAAAAGCGAAGGTCAGGGCCAAGCTCGCAGTGGCAACGGCAATCGCAGCTCTCTCAATGGCTGCGGTGCCCTTCGCTGGCGCAATCGCCCAGCGAGGCGGCTATCCGATCGGCGCGGAACGCGCCAAGGCCTTTCACGAGTGCAGCGGCTTGGTCGACGAGTGGGGTTATGCATATCGTGCGTGCATGGACCAACACGGTGAACCGGAGTAATCGGGACGCGCCTCCCTCAATCGATCACAGACCGAGCGGCGCGCCGTCCCCAAAAGGCCGGCGCGCGTGTTGAAGACCGGCGCGGAATCAATGAGCGTCACTTGCTAGTGGTGGGACCAGGTTGTTCTTGGTGCTAACGATTGAATGCTTCCGTCATGAGAGGCCGGGAATAAACACTGCTCTCCCCGATCTAGTCTCCGCTGACGCACAATCGACGGAGACGTATCATGAAGACGATCATCACCGCTCTGGCCTTCGCTATCGTTATTGTCGCTCCCGGTTTCACTCAGTCGGCCGACGCGCGGGCCGCCGCTCGCAAGGCCGAGCCCGCAGCCAGCAAGGTTGACCGCGACAACTGTCTCTCGGGTCAAAACGAGAAATGTTATTGGCGGGGGTATCCCCTATGGCTGTGGTATAGCGGCACCTGAGCTGGCGCCCCCAAGAACCCGACCATATGTGACGAAGCCCTGAAGTTGCGCCACAGCAGCTGAGCTCAGACGACAATTCAGTTGTACTATTTCTCTTCGTCGTTGGCTGCGGTGGCGCCCCCTCGTTTGACGATCTGCTTGACGGAGCTGGGCGGAGCGACATGGAGGCAAGTTGGGCGCCTCGCCACTTTGCCCGCTAGTGGTGGAACCAAGTGTATGCGCAAGGCATCGAGTTGAACAGGTAATGCGCTGTGTGCGGCCGTCCATGGCTACTTGCGTCAGGCGGCAGTTTGAGCGGAGCCGAGGGGTCATCGTTGATCACGAAGTCGAAGGATGATGGACCCAGCCGGCGCTGAGCCGCAAAACCCGCTTCGCCTACACCGAACTCAACGGAATTGCCCGGACTATTTGCCGCGTATCGAGGCATCGGCCGCCTCCATCTCGACGCCGCTGCGTGATTGTGTGTTTTCTGCACAAGAGACTCCCGCTCGTGCGATTGCATTCGCGCATCTCACGAACACGTGTCGGGCATCCGGGGGCTCGGGAATAATGGCTGCCTTTCGCGATCTCCTTTGCGAGAGCGAGACCGCAAGCATCGGCGCTCATTCGAGCGACAGCGGTCCGCGACATGGAGACGTATCATGAAGACGCTCATTGCTGTGCTGACCTTAGCGACCCTCATCGTCGCGCCAGCCTTTAGTTCCTACGCGAGCGCCCCGCGCAACAGCCGCCACGATTCAGATCGCGGGAAGCAGACTTATGACCCCATCTACAAAGGCTACCCGCTGAGCAAGTGGTACTGGTACGGCTAGCTCGTAGCAGCCTGCTGGAGTCCGACCGGCCGATGCTTGTGCAAATAGGTTCCGACTGGGCGCGTAGCTGATGGGTCTCGCTCGACCCATCCTGCATCGGTCGCGCATCACTTCGGCAGAAACGCCTCGGTGTAAAGCGCCGTCATGTCCGGCTCCTGCGGCAGGAGCTGCAGCTCCACATAGGACTTGGACAGCGTGGCGAGCGCGCGCGGGTTGAAGCGCCCGTCATCGGAAAACATCGGCATCAACTCGTCGTAGACGCGCGCGCTGATCTCGGCGTCCTTGTGGGTGACGTCGCTGGCGATCGCCACCGTCTCCGCCTTGTTCTTGCGCATGAAGGCGATGGTCTCGAACCAGCCCTTGAGGAAGCCGCGCACCGCCTGCGGCCGTTCCGCGATAAGCTTGTTGGCGGCGAAAATCACGTGGATGTGGAAATCCTTGATGTCGGTGAAGCGAACGAGGATGCGGGCCTCGCCCCGCTTCTCCAGCTCGAAGGCGTTGCCGATGTCCATGATCGCGCCGTCGATGTCGCCGCGCTTCATCGCCGCGATCTGTCCGGGCATCGCGCCCATCGGTGCGATCTCGATGCCCTTGGGGCCCCAACCCTGCCGCCGCGAGGTCTCGCTCACCAGCCAATAGGTGAGCGAGCCCGCCGTCGATACGCTGATCTTCTTGCCCTTCAAGTCAGCGGCGGACTTCGGGCCGTCGGGCCGCGCCACGATGGCCAGCAACAGCGGCGGCCCGGCCATGGCGGCGACCGCCTTGATCGGCGCGCCTTTGACGATGAACGCCATCGCCGGCCCCGAGCCGAGCGCGATGTCGAGGCTGTCGGAGGCCATCGCCTGCTGCATGCGCGCGTCGCCGGTAAAGACGATCGACTCGATGTCGAGCCCTTGCTTCGCGAAGAAGCCTTTGCGCATGCCGACGTCGAGCGGCACGAACGAGAACGCCTCGGCCACGGCCTTGCCCACGCGCAGCGTCTCGGCAGCGGCCGCGCCCGGCGCGGAAGGCAAAGCGCTTGCCGCAAGCAGAAGCACCGTGGCGATCAACCTCAGGAACGGTGCATTCGTGAGCATGGCTCGTCTCCGCGTCTCTAGAGCGTGTTCGTTTTGTGCTGAAGCATAATGAGTCCGCGCGCTCTAGGACAACTTCCTCTGCAGCAGCCGCTCGGCGTTGCCGGCAAAGATCTTGCGGCGGTCGGTGTCGGCGATGTCGAGGCGCTTGATGACGTCGATCGTCGGCGCAATCGGGCCGAGCGGCGTGTCGGTTGCGAATACCACGTGCTCCGCCCCGAAGAACTCGAGCCCGCAGCGCACCGCGTGGATGCCGCCGCCGAACAGCGCGGTGTCGCCATAGAAATCGTGCATATAATCGAGATGCGGCCGCTTGAGCGACGGTAGGATCTTCGAATAGTCCTCGTCGCTGGTGCGGCTGCCCAGCACGTCGAGGCCCGCGCCGACGCGGCCGTCGTAATAGGGGATCATCCCGCCGAGATGATGGGTAATGATCTTGAGCCGCGGATAACGGTCGAATAGGCCGCAAAACACCATGCGCACCATGGCTACCGACGTGTCGTAGGGCCAGCCGAAGCACCACCACATTTCGAAGCGCGACTTCTGCTCCTTCGGATAATCCGGCATGCTCGCCGTGCGCGCCGGATGCAGCCAGATCGGAAGATCGAGCTCCGCCATGGTGGCAAAGATCGGCTCGAACTCTTTCTCGTCGAGCGGCCGGCCCGCGATATTGGTGAAGATCTGCACGCCGCCGGCGCCGAGCTCGTTGACCGCGCGCCGCGCCTCTTGCACCGAGCCCTCGACGTCGGTCATCGACAGCGCGGCGACGAAGGTCGGGAAGCGCGTAGGATGGCGCGCGCACAGCTCCGCCATGGCGTCGTTGCCGATGCGCGCCAGGTCGAGGCCGACCTCGCCCGCGGCAAGGTCTTCGATCGGCGGATTGGGCAGAGAGATGATCTCCCGGTAGTCGCCGAACTGGTCCATCTCGCGGAAGCGCTCGTCGAGATCGAACAGCTTTTTCACCCCGCGCAGCCGTGCCCCGATGTTGCCGAGCCGCGGCGCGATCCGGTTCATCTCCTGGAAGAACTTGTCGGGAAAGATGTGGCAGTAGATGTCGACGATCGTGTCACTGGCCATGGCAGTCACCCCTCTCCCAACTCACTCCTCGTCATGCCCCGCGAAAGCGGGGCATCCAGTAAACAACGACTTGACGATTGGGGCCGACGGTGCATCACACATCGCGCCAGTGATTACTGGATCGCCCGCATGCGCGGGCGATGACAGCGGAGGTCAAAACTTCGTTCGGTCCGCGCCCTTGAGCGCGAGCATCTCACGCGCCTCTTTCGGCGTCGCGACCTGATAGCCGAGCTCCTCAATCAGGCGGCGCGCCTTCGCCACCTGCTCGGCGTTGCTTTTGGCGAGCTTGCCGCGGCCGATGTACAGACTGTCCTCAAGACCGACACGCACGTTGCCGCCCATCATCACTGCTTGCGTGGCGAACGCCATCTGGTGTCGCCCGGCCCCAAGCACCGACCATGAATAGTCGTCACCGAACAGCTTGTCGGCGGTGCGCTTCATGAACATGAGATTTTCCATGTCGGCGCCGATGCCGCCGAGAATGCCGAAGATCAGCTGCAGGAAGATCGGCGGCTTGAACCAGCCGCGGTCGACGCCGTGCGCGAGATTGTAGAGATGGCCGACGTCATAGCATTCGTGCTCGAACTTGGTGCCGTGCCCCTCCCCCATCAGCTTCGAGATCTTCTCGATGTCGGCGAAGGTGTTGCGGAAGATCGTCTCCCTGGTCCCGAGCAGATAGGGCTCCTCCCAATCGTGCTTCCAGGTCTTGTAGCGGGCGACCATCGGGTAAAGGCCGAAATTCATCGAGCCCATGTTGAGCGAGCACATCTCCGGCGACAATTTCATCACGCCCGCGAGCCGCTCCTCGACCGCCATGGTCGGCGACCCACCGGTCGTGATGTTGATCACGGCGTCGGTGGATTGCTTGATGCGCGGAAGGAACTGCATGAACATCGCGGGGTCGCCGGTCGGGCGGCCGTCCTGGGGATTGCGCGCATGCAGGTGGAGGATGGCGGCGCCCGCCTCGGCCGCACCGATGGCCTGCTCGGCGATTTGGTCGGGCGTGATCGGGAGCGCATCCGACATGGTGGGGGTATGAATCGCGCCGGTGACGGCGCAGGTGATGATGACCTTGTCGGAGTTCGCAGCCATTATTCTCTCCCGGGGGACTGACGGATGCACTTTCAGGATCAGGTTGTGCGGGCATCCGCGGCAAAGCGCAAGCGGCGCGCCAGCGGCAGGAGCTGCCAGCCGAAGCGCTCGGCGAGAAAGCCCCAGATGCCCTTCGGCGCCAACAGCATCACGGCGATGGCGACGGCGCCCAGCATGAGAAGATAAAGGCTGCCGAGATCGGCAAGCGTCTGCCGCAAAACAAAAAATATGATGGTGCCGATGATCGGCCCCTCCACCCGGCCGATGCCGCCGATCACAGTGATGAAGATGACGAAGGCGGTCCAGTCGTTGACGCTGAAGGCGGTGTCGGGGGAAATCCGCAGCTTCTGCAGAAAGATCAACGCGCCGACCATTGCCGTGCCGAAGGCGGTGAGCACGTAGACGACGAGCTTGGTGCGCGTGACGTCGACGCCGTTCGATCGCGCCGCAATCTCGTTGTCGCGGATGGCGGTAAGGGCGAGGCCGTAGCGCGAGCGCAGCAACAGCACGATCGCGGCGAGCACGATCACCACGAGCGCGAGCGCCACCCAATACATCAGGAATTCCCGCAGCTGCCGGCTCGGTGCCATCGCCGTCACGATCGACGCCGGCAAGCTGATGCCGGAGCCGCCGCCCAGCGCGGAGAGCTGCGAGGCGATGAGGCGAAAGACTTCGGCAACGACCCAGGTGCCGATGGCGAAGTAGTGGCCGCGCAAGCGAAACATCAAGCCGGCAACGGGCAATGCGACCACGGCGGCAACCGCGCCCGCGAGCGGCACGGCGAGGAGTGGATGAACGCCGGCCAGAATGGTCGACGCGAACAGCATGTAGCCGCCGAGCCCGACATAGGCCTGCTGGCCGACCGAGACGAGCCCGGCATAGCCGGCGAGCAGGTTCCACAGGCTCGCCAGCGCCACATAGGCGTAGATTTCCGAGAGCAGCCGCAAGTCGTCGCGTCCGCCCCAGGCCGGCGCCGCGGCGAGCAGCACGAAGCCCAAGGCGAACGCCGCAACCCCGATGCGGCTCGAGCGCGTCGCGTGCTCGACCTTGAACGATGCGATCATCCCTTCACCTTCGGAAACAGACCCTCGGGCCGCAGCGCCAAAATGAACAGAAAGGCGAGATGCCCGGCCAACAACTGCCAACCCGGATTGATCTGCGCGCCGACCGCCTGCGCCACGCCGAGGATGATGCCGCCCGCGAGCGTGCCCCACATGCTGCCGAGGCCGCCGATGATGACGGCCTCGAAGCCGAAGATCAGCCGCGCGGGCCCGATCGCGGGATCGAAATTGGTGCGAATTGCGATGAACACGCCGGCGACGGCGATGACGGCGAGCGACAGCGCCATGGCGAGCGCGAAGACATGACGGTTGTCGAGGCCCATCAGTTGGGCGACGGACTGATCATCCGACGTTGCCCGAAACGCACGGCCGAAGGGGGTGCGATAGAACAGGAGCTGCAGCGCGCCGATGACCGCGACGGCGACCACGAATTGCAGGAGGGGAAGCACGCCGATCCACACGCCCTCCGCCAGCGGAAAGCTTGCGACCTCGATCGCACCAGCCCGTAGGCGGCGGCTGTCGGCGGTAAAGAGTTCGAGCAGCGCGTTCTGAATGATGACGGAAAGCCCGAAGGTCACCAACAGTGGCGGCAATAAGTCGTCGCCGAGCGTGCGGTTGAGCAGGGCGCGCTGAAGGCCATAGCCGACCGCCGCCATGATGGGCACCACAATAACGATTGCGAGCAGTGGGTTGATGCCGAGCGTGTCGGTCGTCATCAGCGCGATATAGGCGGCGAGCACGATCAGGTCGCCGTGGGCGATGTTGACGAGGCGCATCACCCCGAAGATCAAAGCAAGCCCCGCGGCGAACATGGCGTAAAGCCCGCCGATCAGCACGCCTTGGATGACGATGTTGACCCATTCCATTGCGGCACCGGTTTCGATCAGTTCAATAGAGCGCCATACGTCCCCGCGAACTCGGTCTGCTCCCTCTCCCACCGAACTCGGGTTTACCCGAGTTCGGCACATTGAGCCGGCCGAAGTCGGATAAATCCGACTTCGGCTGGGAGAGGGATGGGGTGAGGGGTTAAGGTCTATCGATAGGCTTCGATCCCCCTCACCCCAACCCTCTCCCCTCCGGGGAGAGGGAGTACATCGAGTCCGCTGCACTGCCGGCGGCCAACTCTCCGTCACTTTGCTCACTTCTCACGCGCCAAAATACGCCGCCGAGATCGTCTCGCGCGTCAATGTTCCCGCGGCACCGGCGAGCGCGACCCGCCCCTCCAGCAGACAATAGACGTGGTTTGCCGCCTTGAGCGCCTGCACGATGTCCTGCTCGACGATGACGAGGGAACTGCCTTCGGCGACGATCGACGGCAGCCGCGCATAGATCTCGCGCACGATGATGGGCGCGAGACCGAG
>JBJMTU010000242.1:0-8451 GCA_045811545.1 Xanthobacteraceae bacterium
ACCGCTGTTGGGAACACGGCATTTCCGGTCTGCTTCGGCGCCGCTGCGGGAGCAGTAGCCGGAGGGGCCGCGGCCGGAGTGGCAGCGGTCGCGTCCGTGCCGCACTGAGCTTTGCGGAAATCACGCCAATTTTGTCCGCCGAGGGTGCCTGCGGATTTGGCCGCTTGGTACTTGGCGCTGCACTCCTTCATCGTGAGCGCCTGAACCGGTTGCCCAGAAGTCACAATTATCGCGATGGCGAGCGCCACGAGGCCTGCGCACATCGCAATCTGGCGGATCGTCATGGAAGCCTCCCTAGATCTCGTTGCAGAGCCATCCTCTGCCCATTTTATCCGCCTCCGCAAGTCCATGTGCAGGTGGCATGACGGCTGAAGGAACAGCTCCCAAGACCGCGCCTTCATCCCTTCGGCGACTTCACCTGCCGATGAGCTGGTCAGGACGGGTGCGATATCTCAGCCCGGAGCGAGTCCGACTGGCCCCGTCGTTCACGTTTTGAGACCATCCGGCACCCTTCCACCGCTCTCGGCAAGCTTTGTCATCACTTGCCGGTGCAGCCAGACGTTCATCTCCACCGAGCCATCGAGGGCACCGGTATAGCCGAGCTCCTGCGCCAATTGCTTTCGGGCGGACAAGGCGGCACGGTCGGCGGCGGTGGCGACCTCGGCGATCTGCTGCGTAACACATTGCGACCCTATGTGCGGGCGCGGTCTCACCGGTCAAGGCCGGCGGTTCAGCGCTCCTGTGAAACAAAGGGGAGAGAACCGTGGAAATTGCCGCGGACCGGGCTTTTCCCAGGGCCGTTCTCCAGGCTGCCTCGCCGCACCTGTTCGTCTCCGACGTTAAAGCGGCATGCGACTTCTTCCAAAAGCTCGGCTTTCTGACCGTTTTCACCTACGGCGAGCCGCCCTTTTACGGACATGTGCGGCGCGACGGGGCGTTGCTTGTTCTGCACTGCGTCGACGGGCCGGTATTCGAGGACGACATCCGGGAGCGGGAGCTCCTGCTCTCGGCTGAGATTACCGTTCGCAGCGCCGACGAGATCAAGCGTCTCTTCGCGGAGTTTCAATCAGCCGGCGTCGTGTTCAAGCAAACGCTCGAGCGGCAACCGTGGGGACCTGCAAACTTCATCATTAAAGACCCGGATGGAAACTTGCTGCTGTTTGCCGGTCCCGCGGATTAGAGGCCGCGCGCGTTGGAGCGGAGCGGTCGCGGACTTTGCTTTAGCGCCGCCGCACCAGCACGGAAACATAAAACCCGTCCGTGTCGGTACGGCGCGGGGTCATCAGCACTCCTTCCTCGGACATGAGCGCGACGCGACGGAAGACATGCGCGCGCTCCTCAAGCGCGCTGGTAACCTCGGTCGGCGGCACAAGCGCAAAGTCCCCGTGCCGCCCAAGAAACGCGCGCACCTGATCGCCGTTCTCCTCCGCCAGCAGCGAGCAGGTGATGTAGGCGATGCGCCCGCCTGGCTTCACCAGCGTCACGGCGCGGTCGAGCACCTCAACTTGTTCCTCGAGCCGCAGTTCGAGCGCCCCGGGCCGCACCCGCCACTTGGCGTCGGGATTGCGGCGCCAAGTGCCAATCCCGGTGCAGGGCGCGTCGATGAGCACGAGATCGGCGCGGCTTTGCAAATCGGTGAGCAAATTTTCCTGCGCGCGTGGCGTTCTGACCTGCACGTTATGAACACCGGCGCGCTCGAGCCGCTCGTGGATCGGGGCAAGCCGGCGCTTGTCCGAATCCGTCGCGTAGAGTTGTCCGCGATTTTCCATCATGGCGGCGAGCGCGAGCGTCTTGCCGCCGGCGCCGGCGCAGATGTCGATCACCTGCTGGCCGGGCTTGGGGCCGGAGAGCAGCGCGGCAAGTTGCGAGCCTTCGTCCTGCACCTCCACCACACCTTTGATGAAGGCCGGCTCGGCATGGATCGCAGGGCTCTTGGCATCGGCGTCGAGCGCAAGGCGCAGACCGAGCGGCGACCAGCTCGTGGGCACGGGATTGAGATGGGCAAGCGCAGCGCAGGCCGTCTCCCGCTCCGCTTTGAGCCCGTTGACCCGCAGATCAAGGGGCGCGCGGCTGGCCAGCGCCGCGCCTTCGGCGCTGCGCTCCTCGCCGAACACACGCGCGAGATGGGGATCGAGCCATTGCGGATAATCGCCTGCGACCCAGGGCGGAGCGCCGGCGAGATCAGCCGCGCCCAGGCGTGCGCGCTCGTCCGCGCTCAGCGGAGCCGGCGCGAAGCGGGCACCGTCGGCACGCGCGGCAATCGCATCGCAGTCGAGCTTGCGCTCGAGCCGCAACATCCCGAGAACCAGCGCGCGCGGGCGTTGGTCGCCCATGATGTGGGCGCTCGAGGCCCGCCGCCGCAGTGAGTCGTAAACAAGTCCGGCGATCGCGGCACGGTCGGCCGAACCGGCGAAGCGGTGCACAAGCCCCCAATCCTTGAGTGCATCGCCTGCCGGGCGTCGCCGCGTTTCGATGTCGGCGATGACCTCGATGGCCGCGGAAAGGCGAGCGCCGGGCGTCATCAGATCCCGAGCAGGATGCGGATCATGAAGATCACCCACATGGCCATGAGCACGAGTGCACCCACGCCGAAAACGGGGCCGCGCCGGCTGACGTCGTTGTCGGTGATGTGGATGTAGGCGTGAATCAGACGCAGCGCGACGAATATCCATGCCATCACGACGAACAGAAGATCGGCATGGCGCGTAATCCAAGCGAGGATCGTCAACACGTAGAAGAGAACCGGCACCTCGAATTGATTCTGGTAAGCGTTGCCGATCTGGGCTGCCTGCGGCGGCCAGTTCAGCTCCCGCAAGGCGACATCCTGCGGCTTGACCGCGCCGGCCTTAAGCAAATTCGTGCGCAGATAGCCGGTCCAGAAGAGCAACACGAAGGTAAGCGCGACCTCGACGAACAGCGGCAGCAGGACGGCCTGGATCGACATGGGAGGAGTTCCTTGGGGAGTGCGCGCCTACCTTGACGAGGCGCGGCGGCGAAAGCAACCGCCGGAGGCTCAAGCGTTCACAGCCGCGCGCCCATTGCGGTATCGCCGTCGGCAATCGCGTCCGTGAGCCAGACGCCGCCTAAAAACGGCAACTCGCGATAGCTCCGCGTCTCGGCGTCACGGAAATGCAGACTTGAGTGATCAGCATGCCGCGTCGACGAACGAGTTTTGAAACGTCCGCAGATGCTGCGTGAAGGAATTAGGGCCTCGAGGGATAATTCGGGCTTTCACGCGTGATGGTAACGTCGTGCACGTGGCTCTCACGCATGCCCGCGGCCGAGACGCGCACGAATTCGGCCTTCTCGTGCAGCTCCTTCAAGTTCTTCGCGCCCACATAGCCCATGGCCGCGCGCAAGCCGCCGCTCAATTGATGGAGCACGGTCGCCACCGCGCCCTTGTACGGCACCTGGCCTTCGATGCCCTCGGGCACGAGCTTGAGGGTATCCTTGATGTCCTGCTGGAAATAGCGGTCGGCAGAGCCGCGCGCCATGGCACCGACCGATCCCATGCCGCGGTAGGTCTTGTACGAGCGGCCCTGATAGAGAAAGACCTCGCCGGGCGTCTCGTCAGTGCCGGCCAGCAGTGAACCCACCATGGCGCAGTCGGCGCCGGCGGCGAGTGCCTTGGCGAGATCGCCAGAATATTTGATGCCACCGTCGGCGATCACCGGGGTGCCGGTCCTGCGCGCGACCTCGACTGCGTCCATGATCGCGGTGAGCTGCGGCACGCCGACGCCGGCGACGATGCGGGTGGTGCAGATCGAGCCCGGGCCGATGCCAACCTTGACCGCGTCCGCGCCGGAGTCGATGAGCGCCTTGGCACCTTCACTGGTGGCGACGTTGCCGGCAACCACCTGCACCGCATTCGACTGCCGCTTGATGCGGGTAACGGCCTCGAGCACCGCGCGCGAATGGCCATGCGCGGTATCCACGACCACGAGATCGACGCCCGCTGCGATCAGCCGAGAGGTGCGCTCGAAACCCTTGTCGCCGACACTGGTCGCGGCGGCGACCCGCAGGCGCCCTTGCTCGTCCTTGCAGGCGTGCGGATTGGCCACGGCCTTCTCGATATCCTTGACCGTGATCAACCCGACGCAGCGATACTGATCGTCCACCACGAGCAGCTTTTCGATGCGGTGCTGATGGAGGAGCCGCTTGGCGTCGGCCTGCCCAACGCCCTCGCGCACGGTAATGAGCCGTTCCTTGGTCATCAGCTCCGCGACCTTCTGGCGCGGATCGGTCGCGAAGCGCACATCGCGGTTGGTGAGAATCCCGACGAGCTTGCCGGCGCGGCCGTTGCCGCCGCCCTCCACCACGGGGATGCCGGAAATGCGGTGGTCCTGCATCAAGGCCAGCGCGTCCGCGAGCGTGGCGCCGGGATCGATGGTCACCGGATTGACCACCATGCCGGACTCGAACTTCTTGACCTGGCGGACCTGCGCCGCCTGCTCGTCCGGCTCGAGGTTGCGGTGAATGACGCCCAGCCCGCCGGCCTGCGCCATGGCGATTGCCATCTTGGCCTCGGTCACGGTGTCCATGGCCGAGGCGACGATCGGGATATTCAGCGGAATGTCGCGGGTGATTCGGGAGCGGATGTCGGCGTCGGACGGCAGCAGTTCCGACAATCCGGGCTTCAGAAGGACGTCGTCGAAGGTGAGCGCTTCGCGCAGCGTTCCGTTGGATTTTTGCTCCATCACCAACTCCAGGGGCCCGCCTCGCGGGCTTGCTCGACCGCACCATCGCAATGGGATGATGCCTCAGGCGCCGAACCGGCTCGCACGCGGTGCGACGGCTGCTTTGGGTTGGCGCCGGTCGATAGCACGGCTCGGCCGCAAATCCTAGCAATTTGGCGGCAATTCACCGAAAGCACCGGTGTCTTGCCGCCATCGCTCATCGCCGCGGGCTTCCTCGGCCCGAACCAGGGCCGCCAACCCGACGGCGGCCCGTGCCGTTCGATCGCGTCCACTACCTCACGATGCTTGCGGTCCTCGCGTTTCATATGGACCGCAATGACGGCATGCAGCGACGGAACCAGGAACGCGGCGGGGAAGATGAGCCCGAGCAGGATGCAGGGCACGATCAGAATGAGATTGAAGATCGCCGCGAACGGCTGGCCGTTCAGCAGAAGGCCAAGCGGCGGCAGCAAAACCGCAAGCAGGTAGATCATCGCCAAACTCCTGAGCCGAGCGCCAGATTTATGTGGGGTCGCGCCCACCTCGGCACAATGGGCGCTGGTCCGAGCCCGCAGCGATTCTGTAACGTGCCGGCATGCCCGACCTTTCCAACCATACCCCGACGCCTGCCCGCTCGCCTCGCGCGAACGCACCGATGCCGCGGCGCTAATCCATGCTGGCAAAACGCATCGTGCCGCTGATCGTAGCGGTCGCCCTGTTCATGGAGAACATGGATTCGACCGTGATCGCCACCTCGCTGCCGGCGATCGCCGCCGACATCGGCACGAGCCCATTGACGCTCAAGCTTGCGGTCACGTCCTACCTGCTGTCGCTTGCCGTCGTCATCCCGGTCAGCGGCTGGACCGCCGATCGTTTCGGCGCGCGCACCGTTTTTCGCGGGGCGATCGCGGTATTCATGCTCGGTTCGATCGGCTGTGCGCTCTCGGATTCGCTCTATCAGTTCGTGATAGCCCGTATCGTCCAGGGTGTGGGCGGGGCAATGATGACACCCGTGGCGCGCCTCATTCTCGTGCGTAGCGTCGACCGACGCGAGTTGATCAATGCCATGGTCTGGGTCACCCTGCCGGCGCTGATTGGGCCGCTCATCGGCCCGGCACTCGGCGGCTTCATTACGACCTATATTTCCTGGCACTGGATTTTCCTGATCAACATCCCGATCGGGCTTGCGGGCATCGTCTTGGCGACGCTCTTCATCGAGGATGTGCGGGCGGAGAGCCCCGATCCGTTCGATCCGGTCGGCGCAGTGCTCGCCGGGCTGGGCATCGGCGGACTCGCGTTCGGCGGCTCCTTGCTCGGGCTCAATTTCCTTCCGACCCCGGCGGTCATTGCCTTGATCCTGCTCGGTGCGGCTGCGGCCTATGCCTATGTCCTGCATGCGCGACGCAGCCCCGCCCCGGTGCTCGACCTTTCCTTGCTCGCCATTCCGACCATGCGCGCCGCCGTGGTCGGCGGCTTCATCTATCGCTCCGGCATCGGAGCGATGCCGTTCCTGCTTCCGCTCCTGCTCCAACTCGGCTTCGATCTGACGCCGTTCCAGTCGGGCCTGATCACGCTCTCGAACGTCGTCGGGGCCATGGGCATGAAAACGGTGGTCCCGATCATTCTCCGGCGTTTCGGATTCCGCCGCGTCCTGGTGGTGAATGCGCTGGTCAGCGCGGTGCTGGTCGCAGCATGCGCAACCTTCACGCCCGGCGTTTCGTTCGCGTGGATTGTCGGCATTTTGATCGTCGGGGGCTTTTTCCGCTCGCTTGAATTCACCAGCCTCAACACCATTGCGTATGCCGACGTCGACAACCGCCGCATGAGCAGAGCGACCTCGCTCGTCGCGGTCTCCCAGCAGGTCTCGATTTCGGTCGGCGTCGCTATTGGCGCGCTTGCGGTCGATCTGACCTTGTGGGCGCGTGGACGTGACACGATCACGGCCGCCGACTTTCAGCCTGCCTATCTCGCCATCGCCGTGATCGCCGGCTGTGCTTTCTTTGTCTTTGCGCGGCTGCCGGCCGACGCCGGGGCAGAGCTCGCGCGCCGCACCCCGGCCCCCGCCGCCGGGCCCACCGAGGCCACCGATCAGCGAATGGGATGATCGGTCACCGTTGACCGCGAAATCCCGTCGCCAACAGATAGAGCTCGGCCGAATCCGTCCGACTCGCGGCCGGCTTGATGTGCTTCACGTGGGAGAAATCGCGCTTGAGGGCCGCAAGCAGGCTTGCCTCGGTGCCGCCTTGCAGCACCTTGCAGAGAAACGCGCCGCCCGGGGCGAGCGCCCCGCGCGCGAAATCGGCCGCGGCTTCAGCAAGCGCCATGATCTTGAGATGATCGGTCGCGCGATGGCCGGTCGCGTTCGCCGCCATGTCGGAGAGCACGACATCGGCCGCCCCGCCGAGCAGGGCCTTGATCTCGTCGCCCGCGCTCGCATCGAGAAAATCGCGCCGGATGAAGTCGACACCGGCGATCGGTGCCATCTCCAGACAATCGGCGGCGACGACTTTCCCCTTCCCCTGCGCGCTGCCGACGCGCCGCGCCGCGACCTGGCTCCAGCCGCCGGGCGCGGCGCCGAGATCGACCACCCGCGCGCCTGGCTTGAGCAGATGCTGCTTGTCGTCGATCTCGATGAGCTTGAAGGCGGCGCGCGCGCGAAAACCCTCGCGCTTGGCGCGCGCCACGTAAGGGTCGTTGAGTTGTCGCTCGAGCCAAAGCTTCGACGACAGCGAGCGGCCCTTACCCGATTTGATTCGGACCTTGAGCGGGCGCTTGCTTGGGGTGGCGTTCATTTTGCGGCCGGCTTTGGACTAAGGCTCAGAGCCACAATTAGGTTAGGACGCACTCGCCTGGCTATCCCACACCCCGTCGTCGCGCATCATCTGCACCAGCATGCCTTCGCGCAACCCGCGGTCGGCGACCCGCAGCCGCTGACAGGGAAACGCGCCGCGGATGGCGTCAAGAATCGCGCAACCGGCGAGCACGAGGTCGGCGCGCTCGGCGCCGATGCAGGCGTTGGCGACACGATCTTCGTAGCTCCAGCCCAGCAGACGTTCGATCACGCGCGTCACTTCGTCGTCGACCATCCAGCAGCCATCGACGCGGCGGCGCTCGTAACGTCTGAGCTCGAGGTGCACACCGGCGATCGTGGTTACCGTACCCGACGTGCCGAGCAGGTGGACGTGATCGCCGCGTAGCCCGCCATGCTCGGCCACGAAACCATCGATCAGGGCGGCAACTTCCTCGATCATGGCCGCGTAGATTTCGCGCGTGACCTGATGTCCACCGTGGCGTTCCGCGAGGGTGACGACCCCGACCGGCAGCGACGCCCACGCTTTGATCTTCGGCAGCGGCGGCCCGCGTCCGGCCGGGGACGAGCGGTCGAGCCAGACGAGCTCCGAGGAGCCGCCGCCGATGTCGAACAGGACAACAGCATCCGCACCAGGATCGATCAACGGCGTGCAGCCGGTGGCCGCCAAGGTCGCTTCGGTTTCACGGTCGACGATTTCGAGCTCGAGACCGACCTCTCCGGCGATGCGGGCGCGGAATTCAGCACCATTGGTCGCCGCACGACATGCCTCGGTCGCAATCAGCCGCGCCCGCGTGACGCCGCGATTTCGCATCTTGTCGCGGCAGATGGCGAGCGCTCCGATGGCACGGTCGACCGCCGCATCGCTGTTGCGGCCGGACGTCGAGACGCCCTCGCCGTGCCGGTTGTTGCGCGAGAACGCGTCGACGACTCGGAAGCTGTCGTGGGTCGGGCGAGCAACCAGCA
>JBJMTU010000243.1:0-17577 GCA_045811545.1 Xanthobacteraceae bacterium
AACTCCTCTAAATATTGCGGCACGACCGCGACCGCGATCACGCCGTTGAATGTGCCGTCGGCCGACGGCCGGCGCCGCGAGAGAACGAAGAACGGCGTGCCGAAAGCTGCGAGCCGGGGCTCCACAACTTCGCTGACATAAGTGCCGACATCGCCGGCAGTGTGCACGTTGAAGAAACCGCGCTCGCGGGAGCGGAGGTCGGCTGGGACCTGCACGAGCTGGCTGGAGGCGAGCGGCCGGCCCTCACGGTCGATGAGAAAGATCGCGCGCAGCTGCGGCAACGCGTCGACGATGCGCTTCATACGCTCGTGCAGGCGCGGCTGGTCGGCGCGGATAGCATCGTCGGTCATTCCGCGCAGGATTTCATTGACCTCGGCGATGGCGCGCTCGACCGTCTGAAAGACCTTGAGCGTGTGCTCGTGAAGGATATCGAGCGAACGCTCGATGCGATCGTCAGCGACGGCCTGTTCGTGGCGGTAGCTCAGCCAGGCCGCAAAACCGAACAGCACAAGCGGCAACACGACCGATGCCACCATCATGAGCTGCAGCAGTCGAATTGCTGATCGGCGAGCGGAACGCATTGCGCATCATTTCACGATTCAAGCATGGCGACGATGCTATTCGTGCCGAGCGACCGCCCCCCGATGCCGCCAACACTATGATCTGGTTTGGGCCCAAATTTGTTCGCAATCGCGGGCGCAACGACGCACCGGGACAGGCCTTCAAGGCGCTGCGCCTGTGTTTCGGTCGTGCACCCGACAGATGAACCAAAGTCTTCGGGCGGGCCGCCCCGAAGCCGGTTGGGCCCAGTCTCGATAGGCTTCTTGAAATCGCGTTAGAGGTGAGGCGAGCCGGCGACAAGCCCGGGGTGCGCGGCCGCGGCGGCCCGGCGCTTGCGGAACTGCGCTTCCTCGGCGTCGTCAGCACAAAACTCTGAGCAAAAGTGCTGTCCCGCGGACGTGCGCCAAAATTCAACGTAGCCGTCGCGGGGACGGAACGGCTCTCCGCAGAACATGCAGCAACGCGGGCTGGCGTTGACGACATACCTGCTGCTCGTGAGCATCGGAATCTCCCCGCCGAATAATGCGATAGTGCACGTCGATCGTCGCCGCCAAGTCCTTAACGCTCGCTTAATCCGCGGCATGCGGTTCTCGTCGTCCCTGCGCAAGCCCCCGACCGCGATCGGCGGCAAGCAGGGACCCCATGACCACCGGCCCGAGATCATGGGTCCCCCCACAACGGGGTCCCCGCAATGCACGCGTGCGGGATGCCCCCTCGCGGACGACCCCTGTTGCCCCGCTGTCGGTGTGGCAAATTAACCACACAAGAAACAATTCACGTCATCGACGCGGATTTGGCCGTGATCGGGCCATGGTTTCCACCCCCATTACCGGCGGGGATATCGGTAGGGGAGTGCGTAACGTGTCAGCCATCAGCTCGTCGGGCGCCCGCATTGGCGCCAAGCCCTTGTCTTCGGGAGCGTTGCGGTTGTTGGCCGCTGCGCTGAGCGCGGCCGCCCTTGCGGCCTGCGCGCAGCAGCCGCCTGTAATGACCGGCGCGAGCCGCCAAGCGGCGCTCGAACCGACCAGAAAAGCCGTGGCCAGGCATCGGATGCCCGCGACCCAAGCGGAGCGGCAGCCCGCCGGCGCGAAGGGTGAACCCCATGGGCTGGCCAGCTTCTACAGCTACGACCCGCATACCGCGAGCGGCGAAAAGTTCGATAAGAACGAATTGACCGCCGCGCATCGCACGTTGCCGTTCGGCACCCGATTGCGGGTCACCGACGTCGCCACGGGGCGCTCGGTGACGGTTCGCGTGAACGACCGCGGCCCGTTCGTTCGCGGTCGCGTGGTGGATGTCTCCGCCTCCGCCGCTGAAACGCTGGGCATCACCGCGAAAGGCGTGGCCAAGGTCAAACTCGACGTCGTCGATTAGCGGGGTGCGAAACAGCGTGCGTCAAATCACCTCTTCGGTCTTGTCGTCGGTTTCGCCGTAACGGCGCAGCGTGGCTGGCTTGGTGCCGGCGTAAAGCTTGGCGAGGCCCGGGGCGATCTTGGCGTTCTCCTGCTCGAACAGGCTGTTGCCGGCGAGATCGCTCTCGACCAGAAACGGGCCGAAGTTCTCGACGTCGAGAACCCAAACCGCCTGCGCCAGTCCCAATTCCTCGAGCCAATAGACGCCAGCAACCCGCTTGATGCCGCGCCCGAGCAGCGCGCCGGTGCCGTAGCCGACCGTGGTGAGATAGATCGCGTGATTGGGCACGAAGGACTTCCGATAAATCTCGGACGTCATTCCACCCTTGCCGATGATGACGTTGCAGCCCGAAAGCTCGAACCAGCCATCGAGCCATTGCGCGAAGCGGAACGAGGCAGTCGCCGTCACCGCGCCGACGGTATAGCTGCCGTCGGGATTGACGGCTGCCGCCGGCGAGCAGTGGAAGTTGGCAAGGCCCAGCGCATCGCGGCCGGCGGGCATCCCGGCGCCGTCTTCGATCGCGCGCTTGTAGACGCCCTCGCGCGCGGTAAAGAGGCGGCCGCTCAAATAGGCGACCGTGCCGATCTTGAGCCGGCGCAGATCGTCGGTACCGGCGGGAAGCGCAAGCTGAACGGTCTCGAGCATCCCCTACTCCGCAGCCTCGGCCGCCGGGCGTTCCCACTCCACCGTGGCGCGCCGCATGTAATCGGTGAACCACATCGGGTCGGTGCGGAACTGGACGCGGCCGTCGGCGAAGATGCGCGCGCAGGCGCGGCGCGAGGACAGGCAGAACATGTGCACCGACATCGGCAGGCCGCCGGTGTGGCAATAGCCGACCTCGATGTGGCAATCGATCACCATGGACGAGCCGATGAAACCCATCGCGCCCATGCCGATGCTGTTGCCGAGCTCCCTGAACTCTTCCTCGAGCGCGGCGATCTTGGGATCCGGATTGCGCGATCCGACCACGCGCAGGCAGGACGCCTGCTTGCCCAGCACCATGCTGATATCTTTCGAGCCGCCGAGGCCGACTCCAACGATTGCCGGCTGGCAAGCAAGCCCGCGCTTGCCGAAGCCGATCAGCGTGTCGAGGTAAAAGCGCTTTATGCCGTCGATGCCGTCGCCGGGAAACAGCATGCGATAGTCGGAGCCGAACAGGCCGCCTTTGTGCACGGTGATGAGATCGATCCAATCAGCCTCGGGATGGAACGCGTACTCGATCTCCGGCGCGCCGATGCCGACGTTGTTGTTGTGATCGGTGCGCCAAAGCGGATGCACACGGTTAGGACGCAGCGGCACGGTTGTGGTGGCGCGGGCGGTGGCGCGCCGCAATGCCGCCTCCAGCGCGACCGGCCCGCCCTCGATACGCGCCTCGTTGCCGATCTTGACGTACCATCGCGGCAGGCCGGTGTCGCCGCACATCGCGCGGCGGTCCTCCTTGGCGGCGTCGTAGTTCTCCAGCATCGCCTTGATGACGAAGGCAGATAGATCGCCCTTTTCGGTGTCGGCGCATCTGCGCAAGCCGGCGAGATAGTCGTCGGGAATCTCGATTGCCGCCTTGGCCATCAACTCCTCGGCGGTGCGTTGAAGGGACGATATGGAAATCATGCTGGCCTCGCTCTACTCGGCCGCCATGCCGCTTCCCCGCTCGCGGGAAACGGTGATGATGCGGCCTCCTGGCTGCAGCGTCTCGCCAGGCCTCACATGGGTGAACTGAACCGGCTCCTCGGTGATTTCCAAACCACCCGCCGTTTGCCGCGCGACGGTGAAGCGCGAGCTCGCCAAATCGCCCGGCTCCGGAAAGTCGGAACGGAAGTGCGCGCCGCGCGAATTCTCGCGCTTTAAGGCCGCGAGCGCAATCGCCCGGCTGGCCTCGACAAGCGAGCGTAGATTAAGCCAATCGTGCCAGGTGAGGTTGAAGGCGCGGTCCTCCTGGGCGACGCCCGTCGCCAAAAGTTCCGCCTCGATCGCATCAAGCACCGCAAGCGCGCGATCAAGACCGGTGCGGTCGCGGATGACGCCGACGTCGTCCCACATTGTGTCGAGAAGCTTCTCGCGTAGATCGTTCAAATTGCCGCCGTTGCGCGCGAACGGATGCAGCGCACGCTGCACTTCCGCTTCCAGCACGTGCTCATCGGGCGTCCGATGACCGGAATTGGCGGCGATCCATCGCGGCATCACGTCGCCGGCGATTCCGCCGAAGACGGTCGAGTTCGCAACCCCGTTGCCGCCCAGCCGGTTTGCGCCGTGCATGCCGCTTGCGTCCTCGCCGGCGACGAAAAGCCCGGGCCAATCGGTCGATGTGTCCGCGCGACAGATAAGGCCGCCCATGAAGTAGTGGGCGGTCGGCACCACCTCGACCAACCCGCCGGCGAGGTCGAAGCCGCAGTCGCGGCACCGATCGACCATGCCTTTAAACTCCTTTGCCACCTTGTCAGGCCCGAGATGGCTCATCTTGATGTAGACGCCGCCATTCGGCGTGGTGCGTCCGGCCTTCATCTCGGTATAAATCGCCCGGCTGACGACGTCGCGCGTCGCGCGCTCGAGTTTGTCGTCATAATCACCCATGAAACGGTGCATCGCGCCGTTGAGGAGATGGCCGCCCGCACCGCGCAGCCCCTCCTCGAGCACCGTGCCGGTCATGCGCGTGTCGGGTCCGGCGAGCAAGCCGGTCGGATGGAACTGAACCATCTCCAGGTCGCGCAGCGCCAGCCCCGCGCGCGAGGCCATCGCCAAGCCGTCCATGCTCTTGTCGCCGGACGGTGTGTGGTAGCGGTACATGGTCGGGCCACCGCCAGTCGCCAGCAGCACCGCCTGGGCGGCAACGAAGCGGAACGCGCCGGTGCGCACGTCGATCATCAGCACGCCGGCCAGCGCGCCATCGGTTGCGGGAACGAGCGCCACCGCGCGGTGCTCTTCGAGACGCCGGATCGGCCGGGACCAGACCTGCTCCATCAGCCGATTGATGATCTCGATTCCGGTGAGATCGCCCTTGTGCACGGTGCGGTCGAAGCTCTGGCCGGCGAACGCCTTGCCGTGCAACGTGCCATCCGGGTTGCGGTCGAAGAAGCAGCCGATCTCGTTTTCCAGCTCGCGCACGCGCTCGACCGCCGTGCTCACCAGCGTCCAGGCCAGTTCCTGATGCGGCAACCATTTGCCGCCCTCGATGGTGTCCATGAAATGGCGCTCAACGCAGTCGCCGGGATGCAGCGCCACGTTGTAGCCGCCCTGCACCATACGCGTGCAGCCGCACTTGCCGAGTAGCCCCTTGCTCGCGACGCTGATGTCGAGATCGGGATTGGCCTTGAACGCGTGCAACGCCGCAAACAGACCGGCGCCGCCGGATCCGAGGATCAAAATATCGGTCTTGAGCCGCTCGATGGTCATCGTCAAAACATGCGCGCGAGCAGGACGAATGCGATCACCGCCGACAGTCCGGCCGCGAGCGTCGCAAGCTCCTTCTGCCCGTCGCGCCAGGCAAGATTCTCGATCACCAGCACGCGCAGGCCTCCCAGCATGTGCACGATGAGCAGAAAGACGAGCCCGCTTTCGGCCAGCTTCACCAGCGGCTGATCGCTCCAGCGCAGGAAGAGCTCGAGCGGCGCTTCGCCCTGGATGGCGAGGCCCAGCGTCAAGAAATGCACCGGCAGGAACATGGCGAGCGCCAGGCCGGACAGCCGGTGCACCAGCGCGGCGATCCACGGCACGCTGCTGCGATGGCTCAAGCCGCGCGCGGTCACGCCAGCACCACTGCGGCGACGGCGCGCAGGCCGAGGACGAGCAGCAGCACTGCGAAAGCGCTCGCCAGGATGCCGGCGTTGCGCTCGTTGAGCGGCGACCATTCGGCGAGCACGCTACGAACGCCGATGCCGGCGTGAACGGCCACGGTAATGACGAAGGCGCCATAGAACGACGCCCACGCGAGGCTCCCGCGCGTGCGCCCGAGAATGTCCGCCGCGGTCAATCCCTTGCGCGTCGCATAGAAGATGAGGGCGACATGCACGACCACCAGCGGCACCATGACCGCTGCGGTCAGTCGCTGCCAGACATAGAGGCGAACGTTCATATCTCGCCCTTGAGATAGGCCCACATGGTGCGGCGCTTGAGAGCGGCGATCGAGGCAGTCGGATTGAGCCGCTGCGGGCAGAGTTCCTGGCAGGACTGGTGCGAGTGGCAGGCGTGGCAGCCGCCGGAAGCCGCGACCGCTTGCAGCCGCTCCGTCGTTGCGCTGTCCCGCTCGTCGTTCACCAGCGTCCAGGCGCGGTTGAGCGCCGCCGGCCCCAGATAATCGGAATTCCAGCGAACGGTGTCGCAGGCGGCATAGCATATGCCGCAATTGATGCACTCGATGGCCGCATCGGCGGCCACCCGCGCCGCGCTATCCGGCCTGATCGGCACGATATCGTCGTTACGCGTGTGTGACGGCACGAAGGCGCCCTTGGCCTGCTGCCACTTCTCGAAGAAGGGGCGCATGTCGGCGGCCAGATCCTTGATGACGGGCAGATTCTGGAGCGGCCCGATCTCAAGGCGGCCGCTCTTGGCCACGCTCGATACGTGCGTGCGGCAAGTCCAACGCGGCCGGCCGTTCACCGTCATGGCGCAGGAGCCGCACATGCCGACCCGACAGGCAAAGCGGTAGGACAGCGTCGGGTCGAGGTGGCGTTGCACGAACGTCACCACGTCGAGCACGGTCTGGTTTTCCCGCAAGGGGACCTTGTAGGTCTCGTAGCGTCCCTGTTGCGCGCCGCGCCAGAGCGACACTGTCAACCCGGATTGTGAATCGGACATGCCTTCCTTCGCCCGCTTTCGCCGCGATGGGCGCCACTAACCATCGGCGCGACGTCAAGTCTAGCAAGCAGAACTCGTCACCAAAAGCTTCTCGGTCAGAAAATGCTGCGCTTTGGCGGCATGATGAGCGTTGGCACTGCCGGCCACATTCACTAACATCGATCCTGCAGTGCGGGACGAGCGAGAGGGACTGCGGTGAACCGGTTGCGCATGCTGCTCATCGCGCTGCTCGCATCTGCGGGCGTCTGGATGTCGGACGCGGCATTCGCGCAGGACCGTTATCCGACCCGCCCGATCCGTCTGGTGATCCCGTCGGTTCCCGCCGGCGTGCACGACGTCATTGGCCGCATCTTGGCGGAACGGGTTAAGCCGCAACTCGGCGTCATCGTCATCGACAACCGCGGCGGTGGCGGCGGCCTGATCGGCGCCAATGACGTGGCCCACGCACAGCCGGACGGCTACAGCATCCTGCTCGGCAGCACCACCACGCATGTCCTGCTCACGCCGGTCATGACGAATCCGCCCTATGATCCGGTCAAGGATTTTTCCGCCGTTGCCGTCTTCGCTTATAGCTCGACTTCGATCGTGGCCAACGCTTCGCTGCCGGTGCCCACGCTTGGCGAGCTGATCGCCTACGCCAAGGCCAATCCCGGCAAGCTGTCCTATGGATCGGCCGGCAACGGCTCGATCACCAACCTTGCCGGCGAGTTGTTCAAACTGCGCGCCGGCGGGCTCGATATCGTGCACGTGCCCTATAAGGGCATCGGCCAAGCCGTCACCGACCTGATCGGCGGACAAATCCCGCTCATCTCGGCCAACGCCACTGCGCAGATTCTGGAACTCCACCGCGCCGGTAAAGCGCGGATACTCTCGGTGAATTCGCAAATGCGCATGAGGGGCGCACCCGAAATTCCGACTTCGATCGAAGCGGGATTGCCGGACATCGTGGCGCAGACCACATTCGGCATTTTCGCGCCGGCTGGCACGCCGAGGCCGATTCTCGATCGGCTCGATGCGGCAACTCAGGACGCGATGTCCGATGCCGCCTTTCAGGCCGAGCTCGTCAGACTCGGGTTCGAGCCGGTGCTCGGCATCGGGCCCGACAAGGCGGCGGGCGTTTTCCGGGACGAACTCGCGCGCTGGACGCCGATCCTCAAGACGATGGACAGCAAGTGAGTCGCGCCGGCTTTGGCGGAACAGAAGATAGGGAGGGATTGCGATGAACGTGATCGGCCAACCGCAACCGGTTCTCGACAAGCGCGGAGAGCCGCATGTACGCCGCTTCGAGGAGCAGCGCTGGCTCATCGACAACATCATCCGCGCCAACGGCATCGACTGGGATCAACCGCGCTCGCTCTATCTCAGCGGTCCCTGCGGCATCGAGGCCAACGCGGATTTCGCCGGCATCCGCGAGCGCGTCAAGAAAATGGCGGACATCGGTCCGGCCTTCGAGGTGGTTGCGCGCCGGCGCGAGGCCAAGGCGAAAGCGGCCGAGGAGGCCGATCGCAAAGTGACCGCCCGCGACAATTACTTCATGGCGGCCGTGCACTGGGGCGCAGCGCAGTGGCCTTACGATCAGAACAACGAAACCAACATCGCCTACAACAACAAAAAACGCGAATGCTACGCGAAGTATGCGGCGTTGGCGGACCACCACATCGAAGCGGTCTGGGTGCCGTTTCGCGACAAGGCGATCCCGGCCTGGTTTCACTTGCCACCGGGCTACAAGGGCGGTCGCATCCCGGCGGTGATCGCCATTCCCGGCATGGATAGCTTCAAGGAAATCCAGGTCGCGCTTTACGGCGATCGTTTCCTCAACCGCGGTATGGCGGTGCTCGCGGTCGACGGACCGGGGCAATACGAAGCGCCAATGATCGGGGTTTATTTCTCCGTGGAGAACTGGATGGCAGCCGGCAAGCCGCTCCTCGATTGGCTGAGCAATCGGCCCGAGATCGATGCCACGCGCATTGGATGCTCCGGCACGAGCTTCGGCACGTTCTTCGGAACCATTCTCAGCGCGCACGAGCCGCGCATCCGCGCGTTTGCCGCCATGTCGGTGTGCCACGAACCCGGCTGCCACACGATCTTTCAGGAAGCCTCACCCACGTTCAAGAAGCGGTTCATGTACATGTCGGGCATCACCGACGAGGACGAGTTCGACCGCTTCCGCAAGAACATCACCTGGGAAGGCCATGCGGAGAAGATCCGGGTGCCGTACCTGATCGTCGCCGGCGAGTGCGAGGAGCTCAGCCCCCTCGAGCATTCCGAGCGGCTGATCAAGACGGTCAACGGGCCGAAGCAGATGGTGGTCTACCAGGAATCGCGTCATTCGGTCGGCAACGTCCCGGCGGCCAATCTCGGACCGTTCCCGCCGATTTTGGTCGCGGACTGGATGGCGGATCGGCTCGCCGGCAAGCCGTTTGCGAACGAGCACTGGTTCGTGCGATCGAACGGGCAGATCGACAAAACGCCGCTCTAGCACCGATGTCATTCCGGTGCGCCGCACCGCAGGCAAAGTTACGCAGCCTGCGCAAGCTTGACTGCGTTGCGGCGGGCCCGGAATGCATAACCACAGCCAGCGATTACAGCTCGTTTGGCGCTAAGTGATCACATTCGCCTTGGTGAGAAATCCCCATACGTCGACGACGGGCTTGCCGGCAAAATCGAGCTCGCGATAGGTCGAATGCGGCGCGCATAGAATGAGCAGGTCGCTGCGCTTGACCACCTCCTCGAAGGCGAGCAAGTCCGGGTCGGTCGTCACGAACGGATCAGTGGTCACCACCGCCTCGCAGAGACTCGCCAGCGCCTTCTTGAACTTGTAGCTCAGCGAGGCGCGGATGTCGTCGATGTCGGCCTTGAACGCCATGCCCAGCAGTCCGACCGTCATCCGCGAGAGATCGTAGCGCCGGCGCAGATCGTCGCAGATGTGCAGCACCAAGCCTTCGTTGACCAGCATGGCGGCATTGCCGAGGCTGAACTGGTTCTGGGCAAAGGCGGCGAGCTGCATCGTGTCTTTGACCAGGCAGGGACCGGCCGCGAACCCCGGAGTTGGAATGCTGCGAGCGCGCGCATAGTTGCGCTTCATCGCCTCGTAGACCCGGCGGTAATCGAGGCCGGCCGCCTTCGCGATCAGGTAGAATTGGTTCGAGGCCGCGAACTCGATGTAGCGGTAAGCGTTGCTGAATAGCTTGGCGAATTCCGCCTCGCGCGGCTTCACCACGATCAGTTCGGGGGCGATGGCGGAAAAGAGCTTCGACGCCTCCTCCTCGGCCGCCGGCGTCGTGCCGCTGATGATTTGCGGCGTTTCCTTGAGCTCCTTGATGCCGTGTCCTTGCACCATTCGCTCTGGACAGAACGCGAGCTTGAGGTTGCGATTCCTGCGGCGCAGATAGCCATCGAGCCAATCGGTCGTGCCGGGAAACACGGTCGAGCGCAGCACCAGGAGCTGCCCGTCGGCGAGATACGGCAGCAGTGCATCGATGCAGTCCTGCACCACCTTGCGAACGGGATTGAGGAACTCGTCGATCGGCGTCCCGATGGTGATGATGACCGGGCCGGTCGGAGAAATCTCCGCCGGCGAGGAGGTGAACACGAGCCGCTCTCGCTTGAGCGCGCGCACCAGCAGCTCTTCCCCGCCGTATTCGATGAACGGCAGACGGCCTGAGCGCAGCGTCGCGAGCGCGTCCTGATTGAGGTCGTGCACGTTGACGCGATAGCCCGCCTCGGCGAATGCCAGCACGAGCGGGACGCCGACGTGACCCGCGCCGCCGACGACGGTGAGGTCGGCGGTATCGAGACGCGTAGGCAGGGCTGCAGTCGGCTTGGTACCGGCAATATTCACGCAGTTGCTCCAAGAGTTAACGGCGAGAGACAGCGGCCCCGCCGAGTGATAGCCCAGCCGCCGGCGTAACTCAAAGGTTTCACGCCGCCTCGGCCTCAAATCTCGCGCGGAACCGGCAACGGCGTCACCAGTTTGCCGCGATAGCCCTTCGCGCGCAGCTTGGGCGCAAGCTCGTCGGCAATATGCCAGGAAAAAATGACGGCACAATCGGGCTGATCCGAGAATAGTCGGCTCTCCTCGACCACCGGGATGGAGGTTCCCGGCATGCACTTGCCGATCTTGAGCGAACCCGCGATCTCACACACGTAATCGATGATCGCCTCGTCGAGACCGAGATAATTGACCAGAGTGGAGGCGCGCGACGGCGCGCTGATCCCGCAAATGCGCGCGCCTCTCTCCTTGAGCTCGCGGATCATGGCGAGCAGCCTGAGTTTCGACAGCATCACGTCGTTGCCGAAGGCTTTGAGCCGCGCGAGCATCGCCTCGCCGCGCGGTTCAGCGGCAAGCATCTTCGCAACGCTCTCGTTGACCGGGTGCGCACCCGGCCGGCCGGCATAGACGCGGATCGATCCGCCATGGGTCGGGATGGGCCGCGCGTGAAAGACTTCGAGCCCGTGCATTTTTAGCAGATTCGCGAGGCTGTTGAGCGAGTAGTAGCGCAGATGCTCGTGGTAGACGGTGTCGTATTGCAGCCGCTCCAGCAGGCCGATGAGATAGTGAGACTCGGATATGAACACGCCGTCGGGACCGATGAGATCGATAATGCCGTCGACGATCGCATGCACGTCCTCGATATGCGCGAAGCAATTCGCCGCCGTCACCACGCGCGCCGGGCCGTGCTCGCGCTTGACCTCGGCGGCCACCGCCGGGGTGAAATATCGCATGAGGGTGGGAATGCCGCGGCTGTTGGCGATCTTCCCGACCTCGGTCGGCTCTATGCCGAGAACGCGGCGGCCCTTGAAGTTCGAGAGCAGGGTGCCGTCGTTCGAGCCGATGTCGATGACGAGATCCTGCGGGCCGAGCTTGAGCATTGCCGAGGCTTCGGAATAGAGCTCGGCAAAATTATCGCGCAACAGTTTCGTGGTGCCGCTCGTGTAGGGATATTCGGGCGGGAAGATGATGACAGGATCGACCGCCAGGCCGAGCTGCACCAGCTCGCATTTGGGACAGAACAAGAGATCGGTCGGGAACCAGGGCTGCTGCCGCGGCACCTCGCCCACGGCAACCATTTGGTTCACTGGCGGCATATAGCCGAGCGAGAGCACCTTGGAGAGCGGCGCGTGGCCGCAGATCTGACAGCATTCCACCGGAACGCTGGCGCCGCTGGCTGCGGCACGGGCGACTTTTGCAGGGAACAACAATGCAATCTCCTTCCGAGAGGCTCATGCTGCCGGCGCCATGCTCTCGTGAGCCCAATACCACTTGAGCGTCGGCGGCAACCCTTCGTCGAGCGGGACGCGCGGTCTATAGCCGAGTGCGGCCAGTTTCGAAATATCGGGGCAGCGGCGCGGCGTGCTGCCCTCGAGCACGGCCGAGGGACCGAGTACGATCTCGCGGCCCGCGATCTTGGCCATGCGGCGGGCAAGATCGGCGACGCTGACTTCTTCAGTCGTGCCGACGTGGTAGATGCCGAGGTGCTCGCCCTTTGCGCGGATGACCAGTACGCCCTGCACCAGATCGTCGACGTGGCAGAAGCTGCGGGTCTCGGCGCCGCTTCCTTGGATCGGGAATGGCACTGCGCCGCTCGCATGCTTGCTCATTGCCCGTTTCAAGCGCACGGCGAATTGCGGGATCACGTGGTCGAATCCCATATCGGGCCCATAGACATTGTGCGGCCGAAAGATCAGCACTCGTTCGAAATGCTTGCGGCCGTGGTTGATGACCATCATCTCGCTGATGATCTTGCCGGCGCCGTAGGAGAGGCGCGGATTGAGCGGATCGGGAACCACGAGCGGTGCGCTTTCGTCGGTCGGCACGCGCGGCGGCGACTGATAGACTTCCGAGCTCGAGGCGAGGATCAGTTGTCCGACACCGTGACGCCGGCAGGCATCGATGACGTTGACGATGCCCTTCACACCAACGTCGAGCACGAGATCGGGGGCGCTGTAGAACGTCGCCGTGCCGTTGACGAAGGCGAGATGATGCACCTCGTCGATGCCGCGCATGGCCGCATCGACGCCGGCGGCGTCGCGGATGTCACCGCGGACGAACTCGATGTCGCGCTCGACCTCTCGCAGCCGGCGCAAGGCGCCACGGGAATTATCATCGAACACGCGCACCGTCTCGCCTTGGCGCACGAGCCCCTTGACCAGGGCCGAGCCGAGAAAGCCGCTGCCGCCGGTGACCAGAATGCGCCGTACGCTCATTCGCCTGCCATTCCCTGCCTTCTGCTGCCGCCCGCATACCACATTGGAAGCGCGGACGGGAAACCCCGATTCGGGCCGTACAGACGGGGGTGAAATCGGATAGGCTCGCGCGGCAGACCGCCAGCACGGGGTCTCGCGACTATCAAGGGGAGGACTTTACATGTCTGTGTCGTATCGCCTGGCCGCCATCGGCCTGGCCTGTGCATTGGTCACGCCCGCGAGCGCGCAGTTGCTCACGCGCAAGGACCTGTCCGCCGCCACGGCGGTTACCATCGCGCAAACTGCCATCGCCGCCTGCGCCGCGAACGGCTACCGCGTGTCGGCGACCGTGGTGGGGCGCAACGGCGAGGTTCTGGTCCAGATCCGCGGCGACGGGACCCCGCCGCACACCATGGAGAACAGCTTCAAGAAGGCTTATACCTCGCGCACCTTCCGCATTCCCTCGGGCGAGATGGAAGAGCGGCTGAAGAAAAATCCGCAAATGGGCGCGCAGTACCTCACCGGCTTCACCACCGGGCGCGGCGCGCTGCCGATCAAGATCGGCGAAGAGGTGATCGGCGCCGCCGGCGCCTCCGGCGCTCCCGGCGGCGAGAAGGACGAAGCCTGCATCCAGGCCGCCATCGAGAAGGTCGCCGATCAACTCAAGTGAAGGCGTGGTCAACCTCCGCTGACTGCGACAGAACGAGCATGAAGCGAGCCCTTCCCGCGCTGCGCGGCCCTGCGGCGTGGACCGCGATCGCGGTGCTGGTCTGGGCGTGTCCGGTCCACGCCCAGACTTATCCCGAGCGTCCGATTCGAGTGATCGTGCCGATCGCCGCCGGCAGCGTAACCGACGTCATCATGCGTGCCAGCGCGAACGAACTCGCGCCACGCCTCGGCCAGCCCTTCGTCATCGAGAACCGGGGCGGCGCGAGTGGCATTCCTGGAGCACAGGCCTGCGCGCAAGCGGCGCCCGACGGCTACACGCTTTGTCTGGTCTACCACAACACACTGTCGATCAACCCGCTGCTGTTCAATCAGCTGCCCTATGACCCAGAGCGCGACTTCACGCTCATCAGCAATCTTTATCTGCTCGTCGAGGCGTTGTTCGTGAGCAGCTCGCTCAACGTCAGCTCGGCGGCCGAGCTCAAGGCTTATGCCCAGGCGCATCCGGCTGCGCTCAATTACGGCACGCTCGGGCCCGGCTCCAATCCGGAAATGTTCTTGAAATGGATGAACCAGACCTGGAATGTGAACATCGTCGGCATTCCCTACCGCGGCGGCGGGCCGATCGCGCAGGCGCTGGTCGCCGGTGAGCTCCAGGTCGCCAAGATGGGGCTGGGAAATTTTCTTGGGCTGCTGGGGACGGGCAAGATCAAGCCGCTTGCGGTCGCCGCCGCCCGGCGCTCGGTGCTTGTGCCGGACGTTCCTACCCTTGCCGAGGCCGGGATCGACTTTCCGCCGTTCGGCTGGTGGGGCTTGGCCGCTCCCCGTGGGCTGCCACAGCCGATCGTGGACAGGCTCAACGCCGAGTTCGTAAAGCTTTATCGAGAGCCGAAATTCGTCGAGTATCTCGAGAAGCAAGCGGTGCTGCCGGCGCCGGGAACGCCTGCGGAATTCGCGCAGTTCCTCAAACGGGACCGGCAAGACGCGGAGTTTTTGATCAGAATCGCGAACCAACCGCGGGAGGATTACAAGGCGCAACAATGAGCTGGTCATTGCTGCCCGAGAGAGAATTCCATCAGCGGCCTTGGTCCGCACCCTCGCGAGCAAACGCCAGCCGCGCCTCAGCCCTGCGCGTTCCGCCCGCCGTCCGCATCAAAAGCCACAGCGCGATCGACACGTTCAGCAGATTCCAGATCAGGCCGTTGGCGAAGGCGGCGCGATAAGAGCCGGTGAAATCGAAGAGTGCACCGGACATCCAGCCGCCGAGCGCCATGCCGAGCAAGGTCGCCATCAACACAATGCCGAGCCGCGTGCCGGCTTCCTGCGGCGAAAAATATTCGCGCACGATGATGGCATACATCGGCACGATACCGCCCTGGAATAGTCCGAACAGGGCCGAGATCACGTAGAGCGAGGCTAGGCCGTCGAAGAGAAGATAGAGCAACAACGCCACGCCCTGCAGGGTCGAGCCCAAAAGCAGCGTCGCCACGCCGCCGATCCGGTCGGCAACGAAACCCGACGCGATGCGGCTCAAAATCCCGAAACCGAGCATCAACGAAAGCATTTCGGCGCCGCGCGCGACGCCATAACCGAGATCGCCGCAGTACGCGACAAGGTGGACCTGCGGCATCGCCATCGCCACGCAACAGGCGACGCCGGCGATACACAACACCGCCTGCAAGGCGTTGGCCGAGAGCCCCGGTCCGCGCCGCGCCGCTGCGACGCTGCCCTCCGTCGCTGCGTCCCCGTGGGTCGGCGCGCGTCGCCGCAACAGCAGCAAAAGCGGCACCATGGCGAGGGCGCAGAACGCGCCGACGCCGACATGGGTGGCTCGCCAACCTTCGGTCGCGACGAAATGGTGCAGCACGGGCGGCCAGACCGCGCCGGCGGCATAATTACCGCTGGAGGCAATGGCAACCGCAATGCCGCGTCGGCGGGCGAACCATTGCGAGGTGTCCGCCATCAGCGGCCCGAACGTGGCGGACGTGCCGAGCCCGATGAGAACGTACACGAGCGCAAAAGAGGTGAGACTGGGAGCAAATCCCGCAGCGATGTAGCCCGCGCTCAATGCGACGATGCCGCACAGCACGGGCATTACGATGCCGAACCGGTCGCTGAGCCGCCCCATGAGCACGCCGCCCAAGGCAAACCCGACCATCGCGAGCGTGAACGGCAGCGAAGCGTCGGCGCGGGCGACGCCGAACTCGACTTGGACCGCCGGCAGCATGACCGGCACCGACCACGTGCCGACGCCGCCAATGGTGGCGAGCACCACCGCGGCAGCGAGCCGCAGCCACGCGAAGGGGGATTCGATCCCGGCGTGAAGAGTGCGGACCGTCGGCATTGTGTGGGCGTTCCCTCGGCGCTTCTCGATCGGCGTCCTCGCGTGCTTCCTTGCCAAGGCGATGCAGCTCGAGCAACCCCAATCGAATATAAACGGCGCTGTGCATGGCTGCCGCGCGCCCGAGCCATGGGCGATAAGTATTCGAATTGCGTCTTGTCGCCGTGCCGCGAAGGCTCGAAGATGACCTCGTCCGGCCGGACCACGGGGGGACCAGACGCAAACGGCCGCCTTCCATCCCTCGCTGTCCGGGCATCGCGTGCCAGTCGACCACGATCGCCCAGCGACCTACGCGTGAGATGCGGACCGCAAAGCTGCGAGGACCATCATGCCCAACATCACGATCGAGAATCCCGACGCGCTCGGCAAACCGTTGGGCCAATATTCGCAGCTCGCGCGCGTCAAGGCGTCCGAGTTCCTGTTCATCGCCGGCCAGGTGGCAACCGACCGCGGCGGCAAGGTCGTCGGCGCCGACGATTTCGATGCGCAATGCCGTCAGGTCTTCGCCAATATCGAGGCTGCGTTGGCGTCGCAGGGCGCGAGCTTCGCCAATGTGGTCGAGTTCACGACCTATCTCGTGCATTCACAAGACATCACCAAATTCATGGCCTATCGATTACGCGAATTTCCGCGCCTGTTTGCGAACGGCGTCTATCCTCCCAACACGCTGCTGATCGTCGACCGGCTCGTGCAAGAGCCGTTCCTGATCGAGGTCAAAGCGGTCGCCGCGCTCTAATCGCGCTCCCACAACGGACCAAGCCGATGCCTATCCATCTCGAGCCCGGACCTGAGAACGTGCACTGGGGATATTTCGACGCCCGGCTTGCGCCGCGGCTGACCGTGGAGAGCGGCGAGCGCCTGACGATCTCCTCAGTATCGGGCGGCCCCGATCTGATGCCGGCGCCGCCGCTCAAGGTGCCGCCGGCGCTTCCCGCCATTCACCAAAAGGTCCCGCGCCAGATGGGACCGCACATCTTGACCGGTCCCATCGCGATCAAGGGCGCGCAACCGGGACAAGTGCTCCAGGTCGATATCGAGGCAATCGACGTATTCTACGACTGGGGCTACAACTCGGTGCGCCCGCTCGCCGGCGCTTTGCCAGACGATTTTGCCGAGAACCGCCACATCCATGTCGTGCTCGACCGCGCGCGTAAGTGCTGGCGGCTGCCCTGGGGACAGGAGGTGCCGCTGGCGCCGTTCTTCGGCGTGATGGGCACGGCGCCGCCGCCTGCCTGGGGCATGATCTCGACCCAGCCGCCGCGCAAGAACGGCGGCAATCTCGACAACAAGGAACTCGTCGCCGGCACGACGCTCTATCTGCCGATCTTCGTTCCCGGCGCGCTGTTCTCGGTCGGCGACGGACACGGCGTCCAGGGCGATGGCGAGGTCTGCGTCACCGCGGTCGAGACCGGATTGACTGGTACCTTCCGGCTCACGGTGCGCGACGACATGCGGCTCGAATGGCCGATGGCGGAGACACCCACGCATGTGATCACGATGGCGTTCGACCCCGATCTCGACGACTGCGTCGTGATTGCGCTGCGGCAGATGCTTGATCTGATTTGCGCACGCGCGGGACTCGATCGCTACCAGGCCTATTCACTGGCGAGCCTCGCCGCGGA
>JBJMTU010000244.1:0-10641 GCA_045811545.1 Xanthobacteraceae bacterium
ACGATGCCGAGGTGCAATGCCTCAGTACCGGCGCCGTGAAAGAGGGCGCAGGTATTACGCGCGTCGGTCCGATCCGCGGTCCCGGCGTATGTGGCGCCGATTTTCCGCTCAAGGTGTCGGTCTTGGGCGAGAGCGCGCCGCTCGGCTACAGCGACGGTCTGCGACCGCCCGGCGACATTCCACGCTCCGCGCCGCGTTGGCCGATCAGGCCCGCCCCCGCGCCCGCAGAGCCGCCGTATCAGTCGCGCGTGCTGCCGGACTATCAGGTGCGCTCGCCGCCGGCGGTCCGCCGTGACATGGCTCCCGATGAGCCCATCTCGCTCAATCCTCCGGGCGTCGTCGACGCGCCCAATGTGTCAGCGGAGCCCTACGACTTTCGCAAGCCCTACGGCGCGACGCCTGCTGCACCGGCGCGGAGATATCAGACACCGCCATCGGCGGCCTCTCCCCGTGAGGACCTCTCGCCGGAGCCTTACGAACGCCGGCCGCTGATCGATGCGTCGCCTACGCCGCGCAACGGCTCAACCGGCATCACGCGCAGTCCACAACGCGAGCCGCCCGTGGAAAGTCCGCGTACGCCCGCGCGCGAGCCGGTGGTTCCGTTGGGTCCCTCCCGCGACATCGCGACATCGTTCACGCCGGTCGCGGTGAGCCCGCCGGCGACGCTCGCATGCCCGATGGTTTCCGAGCTCGAACGTTGGATCACCGGAGCGGTTCAGCCGGCGGCGATGCGCTGGTTCGGTTCGCCGGTTGCCGAGATCAGGCAAATCTCCGCATATTCCTGTCGCGGGATGAACGGCAATCCGCGCGCGAGCATTTCCGAGCACGCGTTCGGCAACGCGCTCGATATCGCGTCTTTTACGCTCGCCGACGGACGCAAGATCACGGTCAAGAACGGCTGGCGCGGCTTGCCCGAGGAGCAGGGCTTTCTGCGCGACGTGCAGGCGGCGGCCTGCGATCAATTCAGCACCGTGCTGGCGCCGGGCTCGAACGTCTATCACTATGACCACATCCACGTCGATTTGATGCGCCGGCGCGACGGCCATCACGCGTGCAACCCACATGCCGTATCGGGCGAAGAGGTCGCTGCACGTGCCGCGCGCTATGCCGGCAGGCGCGACCCCGGCATTACCGGCTCGCTCGCGCCGCGTCGATCTGCGGCCGCGAGTTGGTTCGAGGAGCGCCGCCCGCGCAGCCTACCCGTTGCCGAGCCCGGCCAGGACGGCGAGGACGACTGAGGCCACTCCGGGCGCTGTCCATCAAACCAACGCAGGCGTTGCAGGCCGAGACGAGTATTCTCGCCCGGCGACCCGGTTTCGCCTCGAAAAGCCTCGAAAAGGGGCATTTTGCAGCGGTCTGCGACACCATGCGGCACCTCTTAAAATGCCGTCATGTCATACCAATATGTTAGGGGAACCAGTCGGCTTTCATGGGAGGATTCCATGCTTCGTTTGCGCTCTCGTCCGTTGCTTGCGCTTTGCGCCTTGGTGGCGGTGTTGGCGTTCGCCGTGACCCAAGCCGATGCCCGCGCGGGTCGCGGCGGGAGCTTCGGCAGCCGCGGCTCACAGACCTTCTCTGCGCCACCGTCGACGGCGACGTCGCCGGGCGCGCGGCCGGTTGAGCGCAGCATGACCCAGCCGGCGCAGCCCGGCAGCACGCTCGCACAACGCCCGCCGGTGTCATCGCCTGTGAGCGGCTTCTTCAATCGGCCGGGATTCCTCGGCGGGCTGTTCGCCGGGTTCCTGGGTGCCGGCTTGCTCGGCATGTTGTTCGGTCACGGCTTCCTGGGTGGCCTCGGCGGGGTCGCCTCGATGCTCGGCCTGATGCTGCAGATCGGCATCGTCGTAATCATCGGCTATCTCTTGTGGATGTGGTGGCAACGCCGCAGCCAGCCGGCGCTTGCCAGCGGCCCGGCACTGCGCGATTACGCGTCCGGCGCCTCGCGTCCGCCGATGGGGTTCGGTGGCGGGAGCGGCGCTCCCGCTTCGAGCGCGCGCGCCTCCGGAACCGACGAAGTCGGGCTCACGCCCGAGGACTTCAATGCCTTCGAGAAGATCCTGGGCGAGGTGCAGAGCGCGTACAGCGCCGAAGACCTCGCGCGTTTGCGCCGGCAGGTTACGCCGGAAATGCTCTCCTACTTCTCGGAGGAGCTCTCCGAGAATGCGAGCAAGGGCGCCGTCGATCGCGTCTCCGACGTCAAGCTGCTGCAGGGCGATCTCGCCGAGGCTTGGCGCGAGGGCAACACCGACTACGCCACCGTCGCGATGCGTTTTTCGCTCAAGGATGAGACTCTCGATCGCGACAGCGGCCGGGTGGTGCAAGGCGGGCCGGGCGAAGCCACCGAAGTGTGGACGTTCATGCGCGCCGGCGGCGGCCACTGGCTGGTATCGGCAATCCAGCAGTCGTAACAGCCGAAATCGCAGGCTTAAATTTTCGACGTCATGGCCGGGCTCGTCCCGGCCATTTCGTTTGGTTAGCGTCGCTAATGGCCCGTCGGGCGGAGCAGCTCATCGCGCGAAGCAGTGATTCGCTACAGCGCGGCCGTCAGCCCCATGAGGCACAACGCGGCGGCAAGCGGTGCTATTCGCGGTCCCGCTGCGCCCGCGACCGCATCTCCGAAGGCGTGCCGCCGAAGCGGCGGCGGAAGGTGCGGTTGAAATGGGAGAGGTCGCTAAAGCCGGCGTCGAAGGCGATGGCGCTGATCGGGCGGCCGATACAACGTGGATCCGTGAGCATCTGGTGCGCGCGCACGAGCCGCTGCGCCAGCACGAATTCCGAGAACGATGCGGCCTCGGTCGCAAACAGCATGTGGACGTAGCGCGGCGTGACGCCGAGATGCGCCGCCACGGTCGCTGCCGACAGCTCATGGCGGGCAAGGTGCTGCGTGACGAACGCCTTGGCGCCGCGCAGCCGCGCCGCGCGCACGCCGCGTCCTGTGGCAATGTGTGCGGCATCGCGCGTGGCGCCGAGCGCGATCGCGAGCAGGTCGTGGACGTGTGTGACCGCGAGCTGCTGCAGCTCCGGCGTCACCAAAGCCTCGGTGTCGAGCGCGGTTGCGAGGTAACTCACCAGCAGCTTGAGTGCCCCATTGCCGGCCGGAATCCGCCGCGCGATGGCGGCGCCGAGATCGGAGACGAGCGGCGCGATCGCCATTACCGGCACGCGAAACGTGGTGAAGCGCGAGGCTGACGCGAGCCGCATCGATCCGACTTCGGCGTTGTTCATCAGCACGCCGTCGCCGGGACCGAGCACGGGATTGCGGCCGTGCTGCGAAGCCTCGTATGGGCACGTCGGCCCCGCCATGAACGACAGGTCATCGTCGACGATCAAGTCCCGCGAGTGAGTGAGATGCACCGCCGCGCTCGAGGCGCGGAGCACGCCGAGACCCGGCAGCTGGCAGATGGTCGCCTCGGCGTGAAACCCGTCCGGGTTCAGCGGCTCGATGTCGAGGTTGACCACCGTGCGGCCGAAGATGTCCCGCCACGCCGCCATCCGCTCACGCTCGGGGAATGCGCCGGTCGAGAACCGGAAGATCGGGACGGCGTCCGACGGCGGGGGCTTCGAAGGCATGGGCCCAATCGTCCACGCAGAGTGGCCAGTGCGCGCTGGCAATGGTCCCGTGCGTTGCAGCGTAGCAACACGTGGTTGAAAACGAAAGGTTACTTCCCTCCCGTCCTAGGACATTTCCTGCTGATCCAAGCCGGCGGCAGCCGGTCTCGCTAGCGTGAGACCATCGATGCGATCGCGCGGGGGCGGGATCATGCGGGGCGTGCGGCGTGGTCTTAAGAGAATCAGCGCTGGGCTGATGGCCGGCGTGTGCCTCGGCGCGGTCAGCGCGCACGCCGTCGACGGAACGTGGGAATTTGCGCCCGCGGACGGCAACTGGAACAACGGGGCCAATTGGTCATCAAATCCGGTGGTGCCGGACGGAATTGCCCGGTTCGAGACGTCGAACCAAACATCGATCACGTTTTCGTCGAGTACGTCGATCCAAAGGATGGACTTCGCTCTCGGCAGCGGGTCGACCTACAGCTTCGCTCTCCCCTCGACTGTTCTAACCGTGGGCGGCAGCGGGAACTTTCAGGGTATCAATATCAATGTTGAGTCCCCCGGCCCAACATTTACGCAATCGGGGGACGGCGGCCTGGTTTTTCGTGGCAACGCCACCGCCTCGGACACGTTCTCCCAAAGCAGCATTACGAAAACCGGAACCAATATCTTGAACAACGGCACCGGATTTACGCATTTTACCCAATCGAGCACAGCCGGCTTTGCCTTCATTGGCAACGCTACCGGCGGGTCCACGGTTTTTACCGACAAGAGCAACGCCGGCTCCGCTCTGATCGTGAACATAAACACCTTCGCTTCGATCGGGGGCTTCAGCGGCCCGAGTGGCGTAACGGAATTCCAAGAGGGGAGCGACGCTCGCGAAGCCAACATTCAGAACCTTAACGGCGGTGCTACCAACTTCAGAAACAGCAGCGCCAATTCGGCCCACATCGTCAATAGCCGCACGGATCCGGCGTTCCTCGGCGGGCAATTGAATTTCTACGAGAACAGCAGCGCCAGCAGCGCCATCATCACCAACGATTCGGGGGGCATTACCCGCTTCTTCGAAATGAGCAATGCCAGCCTCGCCCAAATCACCAACACGGGCCTTTTCTCGCAGACAAATTTCTACGGCTCGTCCAAGGCCGAAGGCAACGCGAGCGTCGGCGTCCTCCCGACCATCACCAATAATGCCGGCGGGCAGACAAACTTCTACCAGGGCTCCTCGGCGGGCAACGCCGTGATCATCAACAACAATGGCGGCCAGACCAGCTTCTTCGACCAGTCCTCGGCTAGGCACGCCACCATCATCAACAACGACGGCGGCGCAACGGATTTCTTCGACAACAGCTCGGCCGGGACCGCCACTATCTCCACCGCCTGCGGCGGGCAGCTCACCTTTCACAGTCCCACTACTGCCGAAGGCGCCACCATCCTCACGGAGGCCTGCCCCTCGATCAAAGGCCCTCAAAAGAACGCTCTCATAATCTTCAAGGACCAGAGCACCGGCGGTCAGGCGCAGTTCATCATCAATGCCGGCGGCGTGCTCGACATCTCGGGCCTGACCACCGCCGGAATGACCGCCGGCTCGATCGAGGGCGCGGGCACCTTTTTCCTCGGCTCGAAGTCGTTCACCGTCGGCGGCAGCAATCTCTCGACCGAGGTGAGCGGGGTCATTTCCGACGGCGGCGTGTCGGGCGGCAAGGGCGGCTCGCTCATCAAGGTCGGCAGTGGAACGCTGATCCTGTCGGGCGCCAACACCTATACTGGCGCCACGACGCTGAATACCGGAGCGCTGATCGTCAACGGCTCGATCGCCGCGTCGAGCGGCCTCGACGTCAATGCCGGCACGCTCCTCGGCGGCGTCGGCACCTTGCCGACGACCCGGATCAATGCCGGCGGCACGCTCTCGCCCGGCAACTCGATCGGCACCATCGCGGTCGCGGGCAATCTGAGCTTCGCGCCGGGGAGCTTCTACGTGGTCGAGGTCTCGCCGACCTCGTCCGACCGCACCGTCGTCAACGACACGGCGACGGTCGCGGGCACGGTGCAGTCGAGCTTCCGGCCCGGCGGCTTCCAGAAGAGCTACACCATCCTCTCCGCCGCGGGCGGGGTGAGCGGCACCTTCGATGCGCTTACGACCTCCGGCCTGCCGACCTTTGTCACTGCGAATCTCGCTTACACGCCGAACCTCGTCAGCTTGAACCTGACGCTCGGGCTCTCGCTGCTTCCCGGGCTCAACGGCAACCAGGCGAAGGTTGCGGCAGGGATCGAGAACAGCTTCAACGCCGGCAACGCGATCACCGGCGGGTTCGCCACTTTGCTCGCGCTGCCGCCGCCGTCGCTGCCGGCTGCGCTGACGCAGCTTTCGGGTGAGGCCGCGACCGGCGCCCAGCAAACCGCGTTCCGGCTATCGGACCAGTTCCTGGGGCTGATGCTCGATCCTTTCGTCGATGGCCGCAACGGGACCGGCGGCGCGGACCGGCCGGCGCTCGGCTTTGCGCCCGAGCGCGAAGCGCTGCCCGACGACATCGCGCTCGCCTATGCGAAAGTGCTCAAGGCGGCGCCGATGAAGGCGCCGAGCTTCGAGCAGCGCTGGACCGCGTGGGGTGGCGCGTTCGGCGGCGGCAGCCGCGTCAGCGGCGACCCCGCGGTGGTCGGCAGCCACGATCTCTCGGCCACCACGGCGGGATTTGCCGGCGGGCTCGACTATCACCTCTCGCGCGACAGGGTGGTGGGCTTCGCGCTCGCCGGCGGCGGCACCAATTGGGGCCTGGCGCAGGGGCTGGGCGGCGGCAAGAGCGACGCCTTCCAAGCCGGCGTCTACGGCGCGACGCGATGGGGCCCGGCTTATCTCGCCGCCGCCTTCGACTTCACCAACCACTGGATGTCGACCGACCGCGTCGCCTTTGCCGGCGACCATCTCACCGCCAGCTTCAACGCGCAGTCGCTCGGCGGACGCGTCGAAAGCGGCTATCGCTTCGGAGTTGCGCTCGGCGGCGTCACGCCTTACGCCGCGATCCAGGCCCAGAGCTTCCGCACCCCGAGCTACAGCGAGACCGACACCAACGGCGGCGGCTTTGCGCTTGCCTTCAATGGGCGCACCGCGACCGATACCAGAAGCGAATTGGGCGCGCGCTTCGACCGCCTCCTGGCATTCAGTCCCACCGCGGTGCTGACGTTGCGATCGCGGCTCGCCTGGGCGCACGACTGGGTGAGCGACCCGGCGCTCGCCGCAGTGTTCCAGACGCTGCCGGGGTCGAGCTTCATCGTCAACGGCGCCGCGCCGGCGAAGAATTCCGCGCTCGCCTCCGCCGGTGCGGAGCTTCGCCTCGTCAACGGCGTCTCGCTGCTCGGCAAGTTCGATGGCGAATTTGCCTCCCGCGCCTCCACCTATGCCGGCACCGGGACCCTACGGTACATGTGGTGAGCTTGAGGGAGGCGCCGCGCGCAAATGATATTTGTACCGGTTACCGGTCAGGGAGCGAGTGAATTCTGCGATATCGATGATGAAGTCCGCCGAGGACGCGCAGGCCTCGCTACTACTTTGGTGGGGGATCTTTCCGCGTCGGACGACGCTTGCACCACGCAGTGATCGCGACAGCGTCGATTTTTTCATCGTCCGGGCCCTCGACGAAACGCACGATGCAGTTCTGCCGAGTCAGATCGCAGGCTTGGCGTAGGGCGTCTTCTTTCGAAGCAAAACCTCGGCTAACAGAATCGCTGTTCAATCGACGATCAAAATAATGCACGGTCCAGTTCATGCCATGCTCCGGTGTCCACTAGGACCACTACTATGAGATGTTCAGACGCAGACAGCGGTGCCGTCGTGGATGAGGCGCACGATCCGCTCTTCGCGAGCGAACGAGCATTCAAGGCCGTCGAGGGCGAGGAGCAATTATCGCGGATGGCGCGCGACTCTGCCTAGAAGGAAATCGACGAAGCCGCCAGCAAATTCTCGCGGCCGCGAACCGACATTGCCCACTTGGAACGGCTCGCGTGCGCGGACCGCACCAACAAAATGTCGGCCGCTCGCCCTCGTCAATCGGCCAACTTTGATCGCGGCGGCAATTGCCGTCCTGCCGAGCCGGCTAGGACTAGCGGCTTGTCCGAGCGAGACTGCAGTCATTTGATCCCCCCATTGCGGCGAACGAGCTGTGATCGCCTTTACATCTCAAAATTAATGAACGATGGAGATGAAAATCCCGACCGACTCCATCGTCTCAGCCAAACCCGAGAATCGGTCCTTTTTAGGTTTCAAATTGTAATCGCTCATCCATTTAGAAAAGACTGTGGTTTTTTAGCAACTTCGGAAGAGACCACATGGACCGACGCTTGTGACTTGTTTTCTCAAAGGCGTTCACGCGCGCGGATTAGATGACAGCGAGCGTGTCGGGGTGATCAATATTGCACAGACAGCGCGGCACAAATTCGGGCAGTCCTGTATCAGATCGATGGACCAGGTCACATGCTCACGAGTATTGAGTGCCGATCCCAAGCCGAAGAGAAAATAACGCAGGCCGAACGCGAACCGCGACATCGGACTCGCCTCCTCGCTGCCGCTCAAGCTTGGCTTATTCTCGCAGGTCAAATGAGACGATTAGAAGCCGCGATAAGCAGTGCCGGCGAAATACACTCGAAAATCCGGGCGGATTAGGCCGCCTCCGTAGGCTGCCCTTCAAAGGTCGCGTGTGCGCACGCTTGAGAACTCGTCACGCCGTGACAATTCAGGCCGACGCGGACGCATCACCGGCCAGCTCTTCGTTGAAGTGGTCAATTTTATACAGACGGCGTTCCCGTGGGCGTCTTAGATCAACACGCTCGCATGCCCCATCTCGGGGGCTGGGCTTCCAAGTCGCCCTACTAGCCCCCCTTCGACGGGGCTTTCTTTTGCGGCGGGACGCGGAGGGATTAGGGTGAAAGCGCGGTCGCGGATCATAAACCGCGTTGAAGAATGAAAATTCTTGACCGCTAAGTCTCGGACTCTTTTTTGAAGATTGTGCCTTCTTTTTTGCTCTAGCTAGCCCTTGCTCGGCGACAGTTGAAACATCCGCCCGTCCTCGGGATGATCGGGGCGTCTCCTCCGTCGAGATGGCCAAAGCGGCTCGATTGAGCTCGAACCGCTTGCGACGCCTGCCGCCACTGCCCTTGGCGAGCTGCCCTATGCCAAGAAGGTGCTCAGCGTCTAATTTTTCGACCAACCATTGTGCTTTGCGTCCGAGACCCCACTTCATCAGATACGGACAAGCAGCGGCTTGCCCGAGAGCTGCCCAAAAAACGCAGACGTACCGAAGTCTCCGTTTCCCCGCAGTGGCAGCTTTGGTGCCGTCGGCAGGCACAATAAAACTCCAAATAGAGTTGCGTGCGGATGCGAGAGCATCCCGCATCCGCTGCGTGCCCGCGCGGCGGCGGGCGTCGCACTGATCGAAGGGCGACACAGGATGCCGGAGCGGACCACGCGAGGCCCGCCGTTCTCGAACTCCAAATTTGGACATAACCAAAGTAGTACGGAATAGAAATGAAAGAGCACTTGCCCAGCTTCGATCAGTTGCGCAACAACGCCGCTGAGTGCATTCGATTGGCGGAGGCAGCCCAAACTTCGGCACATAAATCGTTCTTCATCGAAATGGCCGACCGGTGGCTTACGCTCGCCGAGCGCGCCCAGAAAGACGCAAGATAGAGTTAATGACCTCAATACGTGATTTGGACATTTTTGGTTGGGGTTGAGTGCGTCACAAAGAGTGGTCATGGGCCCGGAGGGTGCAAGATGTGGCTCTCGCTGTTCGCAGTCTGCCTCGCTATTGCAATCTGCTTAGGCGTGGCTGCGACCATCAGAGCCATCAATAAATCCAGGGTGGCTGATCACGCTTCGCGTTAAATAGCAGGAGGTGAGCATGGGGGAACTAACGGCCGAGCAGAAAGTGCGCGAGTACAATCGCGGACAAAAAGCCGCAAGTGAAGGTCGCTCACGTTGCTGGAGTGAGCCTTGGGCGTACCCATTCGAATCCGATAGACACTATGAAGAACGCAGAGAGGCGTTCAACCAGGGCTATGGAATAATCGACGCGACTCCCGTGTCTGTCCGGCGACCTCCTCCGTAATGACCGTACGTGTTGTGGAAAAAATCCCAAAGACTAAGGACGAGATCCAATGCTTGATCATCGCCGAACTTCGCACCTTCGCGCAATGCGAGAAGGCATGGGGTATCGTTGTCGTCCCAATCGTCAATGACACCGGTGCCGCGACGTGGACTGTCTCCCGTTTCCATCGCGGCCAGTCGAATGCATATGCTTGCGATCGGGCATTGCAACGCATTGTCCCGCACTACCAACGGCTCTACGATCTAGCCCAAAAGCATTAGTGACTTTCCTTGGCCGTTGGCCGACGGCTCGTCATCGATCAATCCTATCCGCCCATTGCATCGCACAGTATTCTGATTGGTAAACGGGCGCCACGTTCGGAGAGAAGGCAGCCAAACAGGTTTCTGCTTGGAAGTGTAGCGCGCGGCTGCGCTTAGTCGTGCAGAACCACGTTCAACAACGAGCTGTGAACTTCCAGGCCGCCGCCGTTGTAGTCGACGAACCCCAAACGCCGAAATTTGTTCATGAAGAAGCTGACGCGAGACCGTGTCGTGCCGATCATCTCCGCAAGCGTCTCCTGGCTGATCTTTGCGATGATCGGCTCGGGCCTCGCTTCTTTGCCAAAATTTGCCAAGAGCAACAATAGTCGCGCGAGCCGTTTCTCGCTGGAATTGAAGAGTTGATCCACCAGGTCCTCTTCAACTCGGATAGTCCGGGCCAAAAGGTGCGAGATAAAAAGCTCGGAAAACCCGGGCTCGTCACGGAGCACGCGGATGATGCTCGTTTTCTCCAGCCGCATGACCATGCACTCCGTCATCGCCGTTACCGTCGATATGCGCCGTGGCTGTCCGGCCAGGCAGCCCTCGCCGCAGAACTCGTCCGCGCCAAGAATTGCGACGACCGCTTCTTTCCCTTGATCGGAAACGACGGTGACCTTGACCTTGCCTTTCTGGACGTAGAAAACGGCATCCGCTGGATCGCCTTGGGAGAAGACGGTTTGACCCTTGCGATA
>JBJMTU010000245.1:0-13422 GCA_045811545.1 Xanthobacteraceae bacterium
GAGGGGGTGTCGAGAGACCTTAACCCCTCACCCCACCCCTCTCCCTATGGGAGAGGGAGCAGACCGAGTCTGCCGCTTGCATGAGGACCTGCGCTAGACACCCCGCGGTTCCTCTGCCGTAATGACCCATTGTTTGCGTGACCGGGAGCATTCCCGTGAATCTCCACGCCATGCTGCTCGAGCGGGAGGCTGCCGGCCGTCCGGTCACTGTCGGCGTCATCGGCGCGGGCAAGTTCGGCACCATGTTTCTTTCCCAGGCGCGCTTGACGCGCGGGATGCACGTGGTTGCGGTTGCCGATCTCGACGTCGCTCGTGCGCTGCATCAACTTCGGGTCGCGGGGTGGGACCATGCGGCGGCTTCCGCTCCCTCGCTAGGGGAGGCACTCGCGTGCCGTCGCACGCATGTGACGGACGATGCGCAAGCGCTGATCGCCTTTCCCGAAATCGAGGTCATCGTCGAGGCGACCGGCGTTCCGGCGGCCGGTATACGCCATGCCCTGAGCGCGATCGGTCACGGCAAGCATATCGTCATGGTCAATGTCGAGGCCGACGCGCTTGCCGGTCCGCTGCTTGCGCGCAAGGCGAAGACCGCCGGCGTGGTCTACAGTCTCGCATGGGGCGACCAGCCCGCGCTCATTTGCGAGCACGTGGACTGGGCGCGCGCCTGCGGCTTCACGGTGATCGCCGCCGGCAAGGGCACGCGTTACGAGCCGCACTACCACCGTTCCACCCCCGACACCGTGTGGGACATTCTCGATAAATATCTCTCGATTGAGGACCGCAAGTCGATCAATCCGAAGATGTTCAACAGCTTCGTCGATGGGACCAAGTCGGGCATCGAGATGACCGCGGTCTGCAATGCCACCGGGCTCGTGCCGCAGAGCGAGGGACTGGGTTTTCCGCCGGCGACACGGTTCGAGCTTGCCGACGTTTGCAAGCCGAAGGCGGCCGGCGGCACGCTCGAGAAGGCGGGCGTCACCGAAGTGACTTCATCGGTTTATCGCGACGGCCGCGACGTGCCGCATCATCTCGCGCTCGGCACCTATGTGGTGTTCGAGGGCGAGAGCAACTATGCACGGCGTTGCTTCAAGGAATATGCGATGCTGCCGGACAAGGGCGGACGCTACGCGGCGCTCTACCGGCCGATTCACATGATTGGGCTCGAGCTCGGCGTATCGGTGGCCAGCGCGGCGCTGCGCAAGGAGCCGACCGGCGCGCCGACCGGCTTCCGCTCCGACGTCGCCGCGACGGCCAAACGCGCGCTCAAGGCCGGCGAGGTGCTCGACGGCGAAGGCGGATTCTGCGTCTGGGGCAAGCAGGTTCCGGCGGGGCGCTCGCTTGCCGAGGGCTTACTGCCGCTCGGGCTTGCCCACGACGTCAGGCTAGAACGCGACATTGCCGAGGGCCAAGTCTTGCGCTGGAGCGACGTCGCCTATGACGAAGACGATCTTGCCGTGACGGTGCGCCGGGAGATGGAAGCGGCGTTCGGCCGGCCGAACGTGCCGGGCGCCGCCGCGGCGGACTAAGGTCCGCTTCGCGTGCCGTCATTTCGGGATCGCGCCGTCGGCGCGCCCCGGAAAGACGACGGATAGACTTGTTCGAGCAGCGCTCGCGTGCGCGTGTGCGACGGGGTGGCGAGGAACACCGCTAGGTCGTCGGGCGTGTCGATATCGAGCGCGACACGCGGCAGGCGCAGCACAGTGGGTTCGATGCCGCAGCGTGTGGCCGCGGCGAGATGGGGCAAGAAGCTGTCGGCGCCGAAGCTGAGCGGCACGGCGCCGGCCGGCGAGCAGACAATCGCGTTCGAGCCGCGCTCATCGCGCGCCGGCACGATGACGAAGGCGCGCGCGTCGCGGCAGGTGGCAAGGCCATGGGCCTCGAGCAGCCTTCGGATGTCGTCCATTTGCACGAGCGGAATGTCGCCCGGGACTGTGAGCATGTCGTCCGCCGCGAGCTGCCGCGCCGCGGCCGCGACCGCGCCGGTGTGCCCCTCGCGGGCTCCATCACTTGAAACGCGGGCACCGTATCGGGATGCGATCGCCCCTGCCGCGGAATCGGCCGTCACCACGATAATGCCGGCGAGTTCGCGCACGCGGGCGAGCGTCGCCAGCACGTCCTCGAACATGGCCAGCGCTAGTTCTTGTCGCCGTGCCGTGCCGAGCACTTGGGCGAGCCGCTGCTTGGCGTCGCCCGTTTCTTTGATCGGGACCACGGCGTAGATGTTGCGGCGAGCATTCATACGGGAGTTTTTGCCAAAGCGTCGGCGCTGGCGAGCGCGTGCCGCGCAAGGTTTTCGCGATCGGCAAGCGTCTTCATCAGCGTATGCGCGACAGTCACTGGGAGGCCGAGCTTGGCAGCCTGAGCGGCGTCGACGCGGTCGAGCACATAGGTATCGAGCAATTCCTGGTACCGCCGCGCCACCGTCACTGCGTTCACCTCGAGCCCGAGCTCGGACATCATTTTAGCAGTCGGGCCCTTGACCGCGTGCCCGCCGACGATCGGGGAGACTGCCACGACCGGCGCGGCGGCGCGGGCGATCGCCTCGCGTAAATCGGGGACGGCGAGGATCGGCTCGATGCTGAGAAACGGATTGGACGGACAGATCACGACTGCGCGCAGACGGGGATCACCGAGCGCGGCCAGAACGTCGGCATGCGCGCGTGCGGTGGCGGCGCCGTCATAAACCACTTCCAGGACCCGCGGGGCGCAACGCCGTCGCACGAAATAATCCTGAAAGCCGAGCCAGCCCTCGTCGGTGCGCAGCCGCGTGCGCACGACATCGTCGGTCATCGGCACGATGCGCGCGGCAATTCCCAAGCGGCGGCAGAAATCGGCGGTGATGGCGGATAAGGCTTCGCCACCCCTGCGCCGTCGCGTGCGCTCCACATGGATCGCGAGGTCGCCGTCGCCGAGCGCAAACCAGGTTTCGCCGCCAAGCGCTTCGAGCGCCGCCATGAAGGTCCAGGTCTCATTGCGCCGGCCCCAGCCCCGTTGCGGATCATCCAAGTCGGCCAGTGTGTACATGATGGTGTCGAGATCGGGCGAGATGGCGAATCCGAGATGCTCGAAATCGTCGCCGGTATTGGCGACCACCATGAGATCCGCGCCCGCCACGACGCGGCTCAGCCCCAGGGCGAGCTTGGCGCCACCGATGCCGCCGCACAGCGCAACGACGAGACTGCGATTTGGGGCGGCGCTCACCGGAACAGATCCTCTTCGGCCGGCCGGATCAGGGCGGCGCCCGGCAAGGGCGATCCTGACCACGGCACACCTCGCACCAGCACCATCGGTCTTGCTTCGTCCGCTTGCCCCATCACGAGCGATGCGGCGCTGGCGATCTCGTCGGCAAATCCGGTTTGGGTCACGCGCAGCGCGCGTTCGAACAGGTCTGGTCGCCCGCGCATGTCCATGAGCGCAGGCAGTCCCGCAACCCCGAGCGCCACGCCGACCGTGCCGCGTCGCCATGCGCGCCCCCAACTGTCGGTGATGACAACCCCGAGCCGCTTGCGAAAATGCGCGGCGAGCCGCCTGTGCAATCGCTCCGCGGACGCATCCGGATCGCTCGGCAGCAACAGCACGGGCTCGGCGGCGATGTCGGGGTCGATATTGGAGCGGTCGACGCCCGCATTCGCCATGATGAAGCCGAGCCGATGTTCGACGATCAAGACGCCCGGGCTCTGCCGGACCACGCGTCGGGATTCCGCGAGGATGACTTCGACCAGACGCGGGTCTTTCTCCACCTCGGCGGCGAGCGCCGCGGCGCGCGGCGAGGGCCGAATCTTGGCCAAATCGACGTAGCGCCCTTCCGCCTTGGACACGATTTTCTGTGCCACCGCGAGGATGTCGCCGTCCGCAGGCGTAAGGGTGTTCCGCGCGCAGGCAGCGATGATAAGCGCGGCGAGGTCGTCGCCCGGCCGGACCAGGGGAATGTCGGGGATTGGCGTCAGCGTGATCATTATCGTTCGGCTTCACTACGGACAGTGCCACATCGTCCCCTCTCCCGCTTGCAGTCGAACTCGGGTTTACCCGAGTTCGACCGCTGTATTAACTGGCCGAAGTCGGAAACACTCGACTTCGGCTGGAGGGACAGTGGGGGCACGCAGAGCATATCAAGCCACCCCCTTACCCTCCCCCGCCGGCGGGAGAGGGAGCAGGTCGAGCCTGTTGCTCGCGCTCAAGTCATCGAACCCACTGCGCTTAGCTATCGCGTGCCATGCCGCGGCAGATCCACGCGGCGCGATAGAATCGAGGATCGGGCTGATCCTCCCCGCCAAAGGAATTATGATGGCGCATGCGACCGATTCCCCTGGGAGCAAAGGGAACATTCACGCTGCGCGTGACTCCCGCGCATCTTGCCAACCAATTCAAGGACGCGACGCTCCCTCCCGTGTTTGCCACTCCGATGATGATCACGGCGATGGAGAATGCCGCGCTCAACGCCATCCGCGGCTATCTCGATGCCGGCGAGAGCGCGGTCGGCACTGCCATCGACGTCCGCCATCTCGCGGCGACGCCGGTCGGGCACGAGGTGACCGCCGAAGCCGAGGTCACCCGCGTCGACGGCCGCCGCGTCGCCTTCAACGTCAAAGCGCGCGACGAGAAGGAGGAGATCGGGCGCGGCACGCATGAGCGTATGGTCGTCGACCTGCGCCGGCTCCACGAGCGGCTGTCCGCCAAGTCCAAGACATAAACTCTGAGCCAGTGAAAAGATCACCTGCTGCGCGCAACGTTGAGGCTGGCGTCAAAGAACCTGAACGCCGCTTCTGCGATCAATGCATGGATGCGGCCGCGATCGACGCCGGGAGCGTCGATGCAGGCCTGCGGGAATTCATTTCTCCCGTCCTCGTTGCACTCGTTGACGAAGATGTCGTGGTCCACTCGACCCGGGATCACGTAAAGCTCTGCGCGCGGGACGTGTCGGGCAGCGAACTCGGCATTGTCCTTCGGCGGCGCCTGGGTATCGCCAGCGCCGACCGTGATGTAGGTCGGCACTTGGAGCTGCTGTAGGCCCGCTGGGTCCATGCCGAAGGCTTGCACGATGCCGGGCGCCATGGCGAAGACGGCCTTGAGGCGCTTGTCGTGTACGTCGAGCGCGGGGCCGGCATCGAGCGGCAATTCGTTGCGCAGATATTCCGGGACCATCTGATTGTTGCGCCAGCCGCGTTGGAAGGCGAGGTACTTTTCGGGATTGATCCGCGCCCCGCCCACCCAGAGCGCGGTGAAGCCGCCTTGCGAATGGCCGGCCACGCCGATCCGGCTCGCATCGATCATCTTGCCCCAGAGCGGATTGTTCAGAAGGAAACTGATGCTGAGGCTGACATCGCGTGGACGTTGCCACAGCTTGTTCGCGAGATAGGCGATCGTCGAGTCGTACGTGTTGGCGCGGTAGTGATTAAGCGCCGCCACGATGTAGCCGCGCGACGCCAGAGCCTCGGCGAACCAGGCATAATAGAGGCCGTTGCTGCCGCGCCCGTGCGAGAACATGACGAGCGGACGCGTCGTGCCGTCGAATGCCGCCTCGGCATCCTTGTAAAGTTCGAGGTTCGAGAAGAACGGCATGACGAAACGAGCGGCGGAGCGGTCGCGGAACGCGGCCGGGTAGAAGACGGTCAGCGCCAGATGCCGGCCGCCGTCCTGCGCATCGACGAATTCGAGCTGCCGCATGCCGACCGGGGTGCCCTGCGCGAGCGTCGCACTGGGATAGGCCAGTAGTGCGCAGAGCACGGAAAGGCGCGCGACAGCCGCTCGGCCGCGCACGAGCAGGAGAAACGTCCGGATGGAAGCTGGCACATGACTATTGTGCATGTGCCAGTTCTCTCCTCGATCGCACCCCATGGCAAGGGACGGCATGCAGACCCCGCTCATTTCCTCGTAAGCAGGAATCCAGGAGGGCTCCCCGCTTGCGCGGGGACGGACGCCCTGCCGCAAACCTGCAGCATTGATTTGTGAACCCGCGTCCTAGTATGAGCACGTACAATGACCGCCATCCGCTCGATCGTGCACCCGACCGACTTTTCCGATCTGAGCGCGGCCGCGTTCGCCCACGCCTTGCGCATCGCCTTGGCGGGAAGAAGCAAACTGCACCTCCTTCACGTCTCTCAATACGACGCCGCCGAAGCATTGGCGTTCCCGCACGCGCGAGACTTGCTTGTGCAATGGGGGCTGTCGGCCGCGGACGATCCGCCGTGGGTCGTCGCGGGAAAGCTCGGAATCGAAGTCGACAACATTCGCCTCAAATTGCAGGAGCCGACGCGAGCCATCGTCGATTTTCTGAGTGAGGATGGCAGCGAACTCGTCGTGATCGCGACCCACGGACGGGACGGTGTCTCGCACTGGCTGCAGGGCTCGGTGGCGGAGGCTGTTTTCCGCCGCTCGGCGATCCCGACGCTGTTCATTGCGCCGGGTGCCCGCGGTTTCGTCGATCAGGTGAGCGGCGATGTGAAGCTGCGCCGCGCATTGGTTCCGGTTGACTTCTCGCCGCCGGCAGACCGAACGGTCGACATCATTCAGCGTTTCGGCCAACTTCTGACCGGTGCGAATATCGCCGTCGATCTTCTTCACATCGGCGAAGCGGCGCCGCCGGTCCATGCCATGTCATCGAACGCCTTGTCGCCGGTCATTGTTCGCTCCGGCCATGTGGTGCAGTCGATCGTGGATGCTGCCATCGAATTTGACGCCGACGTCATCGCCATGCCGACCGCGGGACATCACGGCGTTCTCGATGCGCTGCGCGGCAGCACGACCGAGCGCGTCATCCGCCACGCGCCGTGCCCGGTGCTGGCTTTGCCCGCTGCATTCCGCCGCTCCGGAGCATAGCCTCATACGAAAGATCCCTGGATGTCGCTTCGCTCCATCCGGGCTACGAGTGGGGGCGGACGAGCGGAGCAAGCAAACTGACGCAGTATCCAGGCTTGGCTGCCCCGATCGAACTAGTAATATCGAGCTCGTCACAGCACCTGCGCTCCGGCAGGGAAAATAAAAGCCGAACACCGGCTGCGCGGCAGCGGGACCTCGGCAGGCCGGCTGATCCGCAAGGGAGGGGAAAAACCATGACCGACACCGTCGCCACGTCGCAACCGTGGTATCGCGGCCTCAGCCGTCACCAGTGGAACATCCTGCTCGCCGCCAATCTCGGCTGGCTGTTCGACGGCTTCGAATTGTACGCGCTGTTCTTGACGGTCGGCCCCGCCATGCGCGCGTTGCTCGAACCGTCGCAGTATCCGCAGATTCCCGCCTATATCGGCACGGTCGTCGCCATCACGCTGCTCGGCTGGGGGATCGGCGGTATCGTCGGCGGCGTCCTTGCCGATTACATCGGTCGCAAGCGCACGATGATCCTGGCGATCCTGGCCTATTCGATCACCACCGGGCTCACCGCACTCTCGTTCGATTGGATGTCGTTCGCGATTCTGCGCTTCCTCGTCGGCATCGCCATCGGCTCGGAATGGGCCACCGGCTCCTCGATGATGGCCGAGCTGTGGCCCGACCATGCCCGCGGCCGCGGCGCCGGTCTCATGCAATGCGGCATCGGCATCGGCTTTTTCATCGCTTCCCTCGTGTGGCTCTATGTCAGCGCGCTCGGGCCCGAGGCGTGGCGGTATTTGTTTCTCATCGGAATCTTGCCGGCGGTGCTGACGTTATGGATTCGCACCTCGATCCCGGAATCGGAAAAGTGGGAACAAATCAATGCGCGCCGCAAGGCGGCGCTTGCGCGCCAACGCAGCGGTACCGTCCTGGCGGCGGAGGAGCACGCGCTCACGCGGTTCACCGCCGCGGACTTGTTCGCCAATCCGGAGATCCGCCGGCGCACGATGATCGCGCTGTTGCTGTCGCTCACGACCACCTTGGCCTGGTGGGGCGTGTCATCGTGGCTGCCGCCCTACACCGCCTCGCTTGCGGCAAAAGCCAATCTGCCGCCGCAGCAATGGGCCGCATATGCGGGGATGGCCTACAATTTTGGCGGCATCCTCGGCTATATCTGCCTGGGGTTCCTTGCCGACTGGATCGGACGCCGGCCGGTCGTCATGCTGTACTTCGCCATGGCGTTCCTCATGACGCCGGTCCTGTTCCTGTGGACCGAGGACCTCAACCTGCTGTTGCTCGCCGCCGCAATCAACGCGTTCTTCACCTTGGGGCAATATTCGTGGATGCCCGTGTGGCTGCCCGAGTTGTTTCCGACGCGCTCGCGCGGCACCGGTATCGCATTCGTCTTCAATGCGCCGCGCTTTATTGCCTTCCTCGGCCCGCTGTTCGCCGGCACGCTGATTGTGCAGTTCGGCGGCTACGGCAAGGCGGCGATGATCTTCGCCTGTATCTACTTCCTGGGATTAGTGGCCGCGCCGTTCCTGCCGGAAACAAAAGGAAAGCCGCTGCCGGAGGACGTGTGAGTCCGACTCGAAGCTTGGCGAGCAATCTCAGAACCGGAATTAACTCAACGCCGCGTCAGCGGCCATTGGCCGCGCGCCAGTGCTTGAACTCCTCGCGCACCTCCGGTCCGGGAGGATAGATGCCGAAGATTGAGCGGCCCTCCGCGACCTTCTCCTGCACGAAATCCTCGAACGCCGTTTGCTCGAACGCTTCCTCGGCCACCTCCTCGGCAAGGTGCTGCGGGATCACCGCAACGCCTTCGTCGTCGCCGACCACGACGTCGCCTGGATAGACCGGCACCTCGCCGCAGGCGATCGGAACATTAAGGTCGATCGCGTGATGCTTGATCAAGTTGGTCGGCGCGGCCGCTGCTGCGTGATAGGCGGGAAACGGCAGCCGCGCGATCTCTGGCGAGTCGCGCAAACCGCCATCGGTGACGATGCCGGCTGCGCCCCGCTTCCACAGTCGCGTGACCAAAATCCCGCCGGCGGAAGCGGCCGACGCGTTGCGGCGGCTGTCGATCACGAAGACATGGCCGGGCGGACACTCCTCGACGCCTTTGCGCTGGGGATGGCCGCGGTCTTCGAACACGCCGAGATGATCGAGGTCTTCTCGCGCAGGAATGTAGCGCAGCGTGTAGGCCGGACCGACCATTGTTGGCCCACCTCGATTGAGTCGCTGGATGCCTTGGATGAACGTGTTGCGAAAGCCGTGCTTGAACAGAACGGTAGTGAGCGTGGCGGTAGAGACCGCGGTCAACTTGGCCCGGCTCTTTTCGCTGAGTGACATGGCGGCCTCTTTCTTCTTCCGAGCGACGTTTGCGCCGCCTCGCGACAGGTTGTCAATCATTGTCGCCAAACGGTAGTGTGCTCCCTTTGGAGTTCGATCTCGTAGTCCGAGCATCGTTCCAGGTCGAGGAGGTTTCACGTGCGCGTATTAGTCTCTGCGGCAGCGGTTGCTGTCATCGCTTTCGCCGCCCCTGCACACGCGCAAGACTGGCCGCGACGCCAGGTGACGATCGTGGTGCCGTTCACCGCTGGCGGCACCACCGACATGTTCGCGCGCATGCTCGCGCAGGGACTTCGGCAGAAATACGGCACCCCATTCGTTGTCGACAACCGCTCCGGCGCCGGCGGCAATGTCGGCGCCGCGGCGGTCGCGCGCGCGGCGAGCGACGGCCACACGCTGCTCCTCGGCACCGTGAGCACGCACGCGATCAATCCGTTCATCTACAAGAACCTCACATTCGATGCGGAGAAGGATTTTCAGCCGGTGAGCCTGATTGCGCGGCTCCCGAACATGTTGGTCGTGAACCCGAAAGTGCCGGCGCAAACGGTTGCGGAGCTGATCGAGCATTTGAAGCAGAACGCGGGCAAGCTGAGCTATGGCTCCTCCGGGGCGGGCACTTCGACGCATCTGGCGTCCGAGCTGTTCCAGCTGCGCACGGGCACCAAGATGGTGCACGTGCCGTACCGCAGCTCGGGCGACGTGATGAATGCGCTGATGGGCGGCCACATCGATCTCGCCTTCGATAACATGACGCTCGCTTGGCCGCAGGCAAAGGCCGGCACGATGCGGGCGCTGGCGGTCACCAGTGTTGAAGCGAGCGCCACCGCGCCGGAGATTCCTCCGGTCGCCGCCACGCTGCCCGGGTTCGATGCGACCTCGTGGCACGGCTTGTTCGCTCCCGCGCGCACGCCGCGTCCAGTCATCGATGCGCTGGCAGGCGAAGTGAAGCGGATCTTCGAAACGCCGGAGCTAGGCAAGACTCTGCTCGAGATCGGCGCGGTCCCATCCCCGATGACGCCGGAGCAGTTTTCGCAGTTCGTCTCTTCCGAGCGGCGCAAGTGGCAGGAGGTAGTCCAGGCGGCCGGAGTGGAGGTGCAGTAGCGCGGCGCGTCGAGTTACTCGGCAATCGGATAAGACCAGGGACATGCCTGCTCGTGCGTGCGGCCGAGCGGGTCCCAGTCCGCAAGCGTGTCCCAGATCTGCTCGGCCGCGGCTTGAGCTTGCGCGCGCAGCTTGCCGAAATCGACGCCGGGAATGACGCCGGCTTCCATCACCAACTTTCCGTCGACGATCACCGTGTCGACGTCGTCGCCGACGCCGCATTCGACCACGCTTTTGACCGGATCGCGAACCGGGCCGTAGCGCAAGGTGTTTCGCCCCGATAGATCGACGATGACGATGTCGGCCAGCGCACCGGCCGCAAGGCGGCCGATATCGTCGCGCCCGACCGAAATCGCCCCGCCCAGCGTGGCGGCGCGAAACACGTCGGCCGAGGTTGCGGCGAAATAAGTATGGCCCATGATTTTGCCGAGATAGGACGCGGTGCGCATGTTCATGATCATGTCGCGCGGATAGGTATCCGAGCCGAGACACATGTTGACGCCTGCGTCCTGGTAGCGCTGCCAATGATCGAGCGTGCGCGCGCGCCGAACGATATTGATCGGACAGTGCGACACACTCGCTCCGGCGCGCCCCATCAGCTCGAGATCGCGGTGCGCCGAATAGTTCAGGTTGGGATTGTCCGAGATGAAATTGCCGTGCCCGATATTGAGAGTGGGACGCAGCATGCCGAGCTCGTCCAACAGCTCGATCGGCGTCCTCATATGCTCTTTGACGACCTCGTAGAACTCGATGACGCTGTAGGCGGCATGCGTGGCCATCGGCAGCTTCAGCGCGTCCGCGGCGCGCACGGTGTCTTGCAGCAGCTCCAGGCTCGACGTCTCGACCTCGCGCGGCACCAGAATGCCGCGGACGCGGCCGTCGGCGGCGCCGTCTTTCTTTTCGATCCAGCCTAGCGCGGTTTTCAGGCCCTCGCGGCCGAGCGCGTCGTTGCGCCCGCGGATGAGCCGCCCGCTCTCGTCCGCCACCCAGCGCCCGCAATCGTAGCCGGGGGCCAGATAGGCGCGGCTGCCGAGCCGGGTCACCTCGGCGAGTAGCGCGTCCTGCACGCTGAGCTGGCTGCCGTACTCGACGAAGGTCGTCACTCCGTTGCGGATGAGTTCGGCCACAGTAAACGCGGCATTGAGCTCGAAGGCGGCCGCCGACCCGGCGTCGCCGTGCTTGAGGTAACGCGGATCACCTTTGACGATCTTGCCTTGCTTGGGAACGGAAATTTCGAGAAACGGCTGCCCGTAATACATCGGCCGGCCGGTATCGGTGATCAGCCGATGCGAGGCGCGGTGGCCGGAATGCACGTGGGTGTCGATGAAGCCGGGACAAACGAGCTTTCCCTTGGCATCGATGACCCGATCGACGCGGCCTTCGAATCCTTTGCCGACGTGGAGGATCCTGTTTCCCTCGAAGACGAGCTCGCCGTCGCGCACCAATGTGTGCCGCTCGCGCTCATAGCCCACGACCCACGTTGCCTCGATCTTGGTGCGCATGCTGTCCCCGCCTCCGCCGGGCTCGTAGAGCTAGAGCCGGCGAGTGTAATCAACGCAAACGAAAGACTCTCGCTTGTGGGGCGGTTCGGCCGCCGAGCGCAGCCGATCCGCCGAAGCGCAGGCTACTACGTTAACGCTTTGATCTCAGTCTCCAATTCCCGAAATTCGCCTTGCGGCTCGGCCTGCGGCCGCGGTTGTTCGCCCCATCGATTCAGAACAATTCAGGTCAGCCCCAAAGACCTGCCGCGCGCGCTGCGCTAGGTTGAAACTGCGGCAAACCGCCTGCGCGAGCCACCGTCGGCTGTTTGCTGCGGATAGTGCAACGCAATTTCGGGAAGGCTATGGGCGGCATGAGGGGGCGAGAATTCGTCACGCTGCTCGGCTCTGCCGCCGTGCGGCAGGTGGCCGCGCGCGCACAGCCGTCCGGCGTAGGGTGGGCAAAGGCGTGCTGTTCGCTCCATCTGCGTGGGCAAAATCGTGCGCGCGCCTTTGCCCACGCTGACGCGGCCCGGCAATCGATTTTGCCCACCCTACAGCGTGCCGACGAGGTGATCGAATGAAGCGTCGCGAGTTCATCACATCAGTGATTGCCGCCGCCGCGGCGTGGCCGTTCAGCGCGCGCGCGCAGCAGTCCGGCAGGATCTATCGCCTGGGGCTGCTTGGCACGGGACCCGCGGTGGGTCTGCTCGACGAGCGCCGCAACACCCTTCTCTCCGTTCTCGCCGCGCGTGGATTCGTCGACGGCCAGAACCTCGTCGTCGTGCAACGAGCGGCCGATGCGCGCCTCGAGCGGCTCGATGGTCTGATGGCCGAGCTCAAAGCCGCCAATCTCGATGTCATCGTCACATTCGGCTATCCCGCGGCGCTCGCCGCCAAGACGTCGACCAAAGACATACCGATCGTCATCACCGGCGCCGGCGATCCGGTCGCGACCGGCCTGGTCGACGGGCTGGCGCGGCCCGGCGGCAATATCACCGGCGTCACCGAACTGTCGACGGAGCTCAGCGCCAAGCGCCTCGAGATCATGCGCGATGCGCTGCCGGCGATCACACGCGTCGCCATGCTGTGGAATGCCGCCGACCTCGGCATGACGCTGCGCTACCGCTCCGCCGAGGACGCCGCCCGCGTGCTCGGACTCAAAGTCCAGACTTTGGGCGTACGCGAGCCCGAGGATTTCGAGCATGCTTTTGCCGAGATGACGCGTGAGCGTCCCGACGCCATTCTGATGGTGTCCGACGCGCTGACCATGCTCAACCGCAAGCGTATCCTGGAGTTTGCTCGCGTGAATCGCCTGCCGACGATCTTCGAGACCGGCGCGCTCGTACGCGACGGCGGCCTCATGTCCTACGGGCCCAAGCAGAGCGCGATCGGCGAAACCGCAGCCGGTCTCACCGCCCGCATCTTGCGCGGCGCGCGGCCGGCGGACCTGCCGCTCGAATTGCCCACGCATTTCGAGCTGCTCATCAACCTCAAAACCGCGCAGACGCTCGGCATCACCCTGCCCCCGACGCTCATCGCCCGCGCCGACGAGGTGATCGAGTGAGAGGCCGGGATCGCCTCGCGGGGCGCGCGCGCGACCGCGCCGTGGCCGCTCGCGGCGCATGCGCGGCAGCCTACGCTGCCGGTCGTCGGCTTCGTCAGCGCAAGGCCCCGAGGCTACGCC
>JBJMTU010000246.1:0-5427 GCA_045811545.1 Xanthobacteraceae bacterium
GGCGCAGCCAGTCGCGCACGCTGCCTTCGTTGCCGAGCGTGACGCCGCCGATCATTGAGAGCGCGCTTTCGCGCTGGACATGTCGGCCTTCCCGGCCGATCACCAGCACGATCTCGCCCTCGTAATCGAATTTGTCCGACACCCTCGGCCGCACGATCGGCTGGTCGGTGCCGACCAGCGAAGTCGCGAAGCGGCAGAACAGGTTGGGATATTTCGGCGCCTCCCGGCCGTCTTTGTACTCGGCGCTGCGGTCGGGATAGTTGATGCCGACGCAGATGTTCTTGTCGGGCGTGGGTATCGGCGGCAGCATCTCCACGTCCTTGACCTGGTAATCCGGCCGACCCGTCGCCGCTGCGCGCACTTGCGCGAGCGCCTGCGCGCGAAGGACGTCGAGCAGCGTCGGGTATTGGGTGAGCTTGCGGCCGAGCTCGATGATGCCGGTCTCGGTCACCGCGCCGTAACTGGTGCGGCCGTCCGCTTTGAAGCTTGCAAGTTTCATGTGATCAAGCTGCCAATGATTTTCGTCACGGCCGGGCTCGTCCCGGCCATCCACGTCTTAACGCCGCGCTCGTTATAAAGACGTGGATGCCCGGCACAAGGTTTATACTCGGGCCGGCCAGAGGCCGGACCCGGGTGCCGGGCATGACGCATGCTCAGGCCGCCTGTGGCGCGCCGGGCTGCCGCAGCGGATGGGCGCGAGCGAAGGCCTCGTGTTGCATGCAGGTGTCGACGATCCGGCGCACGGTCGGGAACGGCGTCAGATCGTATTTGTAGAAATTCGCGCCGGCGGCTTGGCTCGCCAAACAGATGTCGGCGATGGTGATGGCGTTGCCGTGACAATAACGCCCGGTTTCGTCCGATCCGGCGAGATTGGCCTCCAGCGCCTTTAACGCCTCGCCGATCCAGGTGTGGATCCATTTGAGCCGCTTGGGCTCGTCGAGCTTGAGCTCGTGCTCGAGATACTCACGCACCCGCGGCACCAGAAGCGGATGGGAGTCGCACGCGACGATCTGCGCCAAGCCGCGCACGCGTGCCCGCGCCCGCGCTCCCTGCGGCAGCAGCGGCGGCTGCGGATGGGTTTCGTCGAGATATTCCATGATGGCGAGGGACTGGAACAGCACCGGCCCTTCGCCGTCCACGAGCGCCGGGAGAACCATTTGCGGATTGACCGCGCGGTACTTCGCTTCGCGCTGCTTGCCCTGCATGAGATTGACGTCGATGACCTCGTCCGGCGCAAGCCCTTTGAGGTTGAGCGCGATGCGTACGCGAAACGTCGCGAGCGAGCGCCAAAATGAAAACAGCTTCACGGGCCCTCCCCTCCGAAAAATTGTGAAGGAACTGTTCCTACCATAATATAGCGCCTGGACGAACAACTCTGCATCGCCATCGGGTGAGGCGGCGATCGAACATCGGAGGACGGCATGACTTCGGCCGAGGAAACGCGCGCCCGGGCAACGGGCGGCAAGACCCACGAGCATCGCAGCGAGGTGCGCGACGGCATGCGCATCGACTGGGACGTGCCGATCGAAATGGATGACGGGCTGGTGCTGCGCGCCGACATCTTTCGTCCGGTGAACGAGGGCCGCTATCCGGTGATCCTGAGCTATGGGCCCTACGCCAAGGGTCTCGCCTTCCAGGACGGCTATCCGAGTGCGTGGCAGCGCATGGCCGAAAAGCACCCCGACGTCACCGCGGGCTCAAGCAACCTCTACCAGAGCTGGGAAGTGGTCGATCCCGAGAAATGGGTGCCGCACGACTACGCCTGCGTGCGCGTCGATTCCCGCGGCTGCGGTTGCTCGCCCGGCTTCATCGATCATTTCTCTCCGCGCGAGACCAAGGATTTCTACGATTGCGTCGAGTGGGCCGGCATACAGCCGTGGTCGAACGGCAAGGTCGGGCTCAGCGGGATTTCCTACTACGGCATCAACCAATGGCATGTGGCGAGCCTCGCGCCGCCGCACTTGGCGGCCATGTGCATCTGGGAAGGCGCCGCCGATTGGTATCGCGATATGACCCATCAGGGCGGCATCGTCTGCACGTTCTGGGAGAACTGGTACGACATGCAGGTGAAGACGGTGCAATTCGGCGCGGGCGAGCGCGGAAAGCGTTCACGCGTACACGCCGAGCTGGTCTGCGGCCCGCTCACCTTGTCCGAGCAAGAGCTCAAGCGAAACCGAAGCGCGCTGGGCGACGACATCCGCGCCCATCCACTCGATGACGACTACCACCGCGAGCGCTCCCCGGTATGGTCCAAGGTCAAGACGCCATTTCTGTCGGCGGCCAATTGGGGCGGCCAGCCCTTGCACCCGCGCGGCAACTTCGAAGGCTTCGTTCGCGCGGCCGCGAAGGACAAATGGCTCGAGGTGCACGGCATCGAGCACTGGACCCATTTCTACACGGATTACGGACGCAAGCTGCAGCTGCGCTTCTTCGACCATTTCCTGCACGGCAAGCGCAACGGCTTCGATCGGCAGCCGCGCGTGCTGTTGCAGGTGCGTCACGTCGACAAGTTCGTCGAGCGCGCCGAGAACGAGTGGCCGCTCAAGCGCACGAAATGGACGAAGTTCTTTCTCGACGCGGCCAGCGGCGCGCTCGCGCACGAACCCGCGCGGGGCAAGGACGTTGTCCGCTTCGATGCTTTGGGCCAGGGCGTCACCTTTCTCACCGAGCCGCTGGCGCAGGAAACGGAGATCACCGGGCCTTCGGCGGTCAAGCTGTTCGTCTCGTCATCGACCAAAGACGCCGATCTGTTTGTGGTGCTGCGCGTCTTTACCGGCGACCTCAAGGAGGTGGTGTTCCAGGGCGCGATCGATCCGCACACTCCGGTCGGCCAGGGCTGGCTGCGCGCCTCGCACCGCAGGCTGGATAAGAAGATTTCCACGCCCTACCGGCCGTACCACAGCCACGACAAGATCGAGCCCTTGAGGAAAGGCGACGTGGTCGAGCTCGATATCGAGATCTGGCCGACTTCGATCGTCATACCGCCCGGCCACCGCATCGGCCTCACCATCCGCGGGAAAGATTATGTTTATGCCGGGCCGAGCGGCGGCAAGCTGTCGAACTTCAAGAACGAGCTTACGGGTTGCGGACCGTTCCTGCACGATGATTCGCGCGACCGTCCCGCCGACGTCTTCGGCGGCATCACCAGCCTGCACTTCGGCGGGGGGCGGAAGCTCTATCTCTTGCTACCGATCATTCCGCCCAGAAAAGCGGCACCGCAGAAGCGCGGGAGTCCTCGCAAGTAGGTCAAAGCCTCGCCTGTGCTAAGTAGTACCGACCCTGCCGGGCGGCTCGCGCCGGTCCTGCGGCCATCTGGCGAGGTGTCGGATGGACCTGCCGTAAGGTAAGCTCATGCAAAATTGCGATCACAGAGGGTCTGGGGAGGAATGAATACGCAATTCTGGCTGATCCAGGCCTTCAACGGAATTTCATACGGCGCGCTGTTGTTTCTGGTGGGCAGTGGCCTCTCGCTGATTTTCGGCGTCATGCGGATCGTCAATCTCTCGCACGGCTCCTACTTCCTTCTGGGCGGATATGTCGCGCTGTCGGTGATCTGGACGACGGGCTCCTGGGCGCTGGCGCTGCCGGTCGCAGCCTTGTCGATCGCCGTGGTGGGCCTGCTGATGGAACGGATTTTCCTGCGGCCGCTGGGCTTCGACCCGTTGCGGCAGGTGCTGCTGACGGTGGGCTTTGCTTTCCTGTTCCAGCAAGCGGCGCTGGATATCTGGACCGGCAACAACTTCGATATCAATCCGCCGGACGCGTTGACCCGAAGCGTCGTGGTCGGCGGACTTTATCTGCCGCTCTACCGCGTCTTCATGATCGCCATGGCAGCGGCGATCGGCATCGCTCTTTGGCTGGTCATGGAGAAGACGCGGATGGGGGCCGCGGTTCGCGCCACCGTCGATGACGCGCAAATGGCGCGCGGCGTCGGCATCGACACGTCGCGCATTTCCATGTTCATTTTCGCACTAGGCGCGTTCCTCGCCGCACTAGGCGGCGTGATCGGCGGTGCCTTCCTCGGTATCTATCCAGGGTTGGACTTCGAGATGCTGCCGATCGCATTTGCGGTGGTGATCATCGGCGGGATGGGAAGCCTCGGCGGCGCCGCCATCGGAGCACTGATCGTCGGCTTGGCCGACAATTTCGGAAAGGCGCTGTTCCCCGAGGTTTCCTATTTCACGCTCTACGCGCCCATGGCGCTGATCTTGGCGGTGAAGCCGACCGGACTGTTCGGACGGGAATGAGCAGCGACGGATGAAGAGCCAGAAAATAAAGATCTTGAGCGTCGTCGTGGCCCTGGCGGCGATCGCCATCATCGTTCCGAACACCGATTCGTTCGTGATCTTGCTGACCACGCGGGCTTTGGCTTTCTCGATCCTGGTGATGAGCGTCGACATCCTGCTCGGCTATACCGGCCTTCCCTCCCTCGGGCAGGCGGCCTATCTCGGCGTCGGCGCGTATCTGACGGCGATTCTCGCGACCAGATACCAATTCGGCCTGGGATACGATTTTTGGTTGGTCGTCGTGCTCGGATTCTTGCTCGCAGCAGCCTTGGCAGCCGTGTTCGGCCTGCTCGCCATTCGCGCGACCGGCGTCTATTTCCTGATGATCACGCTCGCCCTCGGCCAATGTGTTTGGGGGCTGGCCTATCGGTGGAATTCGCTTACCGGCGGCGACAACGGCATCAATCTGCGAGAGCGGCCTAAATTCGGCATTGATCTCGCGAATGAAGTAACCTTCTTCTATGTGGTGTTCGGTTTTTTCGCCGTTTCGCTGCTGCTAATGTATACGCTGGTCCGATCGCCGTTCGGACGAAGTCTGACGGGGATCCGCGAGCGCGAGCTGCGCATGAAAATCCTCGGCTACAATACCTGGCTGCACAAATACGTCGCGTTCATTATCGCCGGCGGTTTCGGCGGGCTCGCGGGGGTGCTGTGGGCCCATACCGCCGGTATCGTCAGCCCGGAGAACGTGGTGTTGACCACCTCGGTGGACGCGCTGTTGATGGCGGTCCTCGGCGGCGCCGGCACGCTGGTCGGCGGCGCCATCGGCGCGTTCATCGTGTTCGGCCTGCGCGAATATCTGAGCACGCTGGTTCCTTGGTGGCAGTACGTGCTCGGCGCTGTCTACGTGCTCACGATCCTGTATCTGCCTACAGGGTTGATGGGAATCCCGGAGCGAATTCGCCAGCGGCGGGCGCTTATGGCAACTCGAGAAGACGTGAAAAAGATGGCACCTGTGACCTCCTGACCTGGGCAGGAATCACGACAACAAGGGAGTTTAAGACTATGACAAGCACCTTGCTACGACGGCTCGGTCCGCCGCTGTTGGGCAGCGTTGTTGCTCTGGCAGTGACGCCGCCTGCGAATGCCGCCGAGGAGCTGCGCATCGGCTATGTGGCGCCGACCACCGGCATTTTCGCCC
>JBJMTU010000247.1:0-8250 GCA_045811545.1 Xanthobacteraceae bacterium
ATGGTGCTCGGCGAGGTGATAGGCGTAGATGCCGCTGCGGTCATAGGCTTCGATCAGGTCGAGTCGCTCGGCGTAGAGCTGTGCGAGCGGGCCGCCCGCATCGTCCATGTGATCGAACACGCCGAACTTCATGATCGAGCCTCAGGGCGGCGCAGCACTTGCTCCACAGACTCGGTCTGCTCCCTCCCCCGCTTGTAGCCGAACTCGGGTTTACCCGAGTTCGGCCACTCTATTGACTGGCCGAAGTCGGAAACATCCGACTTCGGCTGGAGGGGTGGGGAGGGGGTGGCATGTACGATCTTGTTGCATGCCCCCTCCCTATCCCTCCCCCGCAAGCGGGGGAGGGGACGATGTGGCACCACCGCTCGCAATTCGACGAGCGACGATCGATACGAGTCGGTAAGTTTTAGTGTGCCGCTGGTCACCCGGCTAGCGCCATTCGACCTTCTTGATCTCGTAGGCCTTGGCTCCGCTCGGCGTCATCACCTCGACGCTCGTGCCTTTGCCCTTGCCGATGAGGGCGCGGGCGAGCGGTGAGGTGATCGAGATCTTGCCTTTCTTGGCGTCGGCCTCCGGCTCGCCGACAAGCTGCCACACCTGTTTCTTTTCGGTGTCCTCGTCGACGAGCGTCACCGTCGCGCCGAATTTGATGGTGTCGCCGGAAAGCTTCGAGACGTCGATGACCTCGGCGCGTGCGAGCTTGTCCTCGAGCTCGGCGATGCGGGTCTCATTGTGCGACTGCGTTTCCTTGGCGGCGTGGTATTCGGCGTTCTCCGACAAGTCGCCGTGCGTGCGCGCGTCGGTAATTTGCTGAATGATACGAGGGCGCTCGACCTGCTGGCGGTGCTTGAGCTCGCTCTCGAGCGCGGCATAGCCCTCTGCCGTCATCGGGATCTTGTCCATTTGTTCCTTCAAACCTCCGACTTCAGCCAAGAGACAATAGTTCCGATCGCGGGCCGGAGCTTTCGTCCGGCCACGCGACCCTGAACCCTGTCCCAAACCCCGTCAGGCAGCCGGCCCCGGTTGTCCCGATGCGGCCTTGCCGCCGAAATAGCTCTGCAGCGTGCGCACCTCGAGGTCACCCCCGAGGTAGGCTTTGATACCCTGCGCTGCGGCGACGGCCCCAGAAAGAGTGGTGTAGTACGGCACTTTATGCAAGAGGGCTGCGCGCCGCAGCGAGCGGCTGTCGGCCAGGGCGGTCGCCCCTTCGGTGGTGTTGAAAACCAGCTGGACCTCGCCGTTTGCAATGGCATCGACGATATGGGGCCGGCCTTCCAGCACTTTGTTGATCCGGCCGGCCGGCAGCCCCTGCTCGACGAGGTAGCGTTGGGTGCCGGACGTGGCGATGATCCGGAACCCCAGCGAGACCAGAAGGCGAACGGTCTCCAGCACGCGGGGCTTGTCCGCGTCGCGCACCGAGACGAACACGGTGCCGGCGCGCGGCAGCCGCGAACCCCCGCCGATCTGGCTCTTGGCAAAGGCGACGGCGAAGTTGCGGTCGATGCCCATCACCTCGCCGGTCGATTTCATCTCCGGCCCGAGCACGGTGTCCACGCCGGGGAAGCGGGCGAACGGGAAAACCGCCTCCTTGACGCCGATGTGCTCGAACGCCGGCGGCTTGAGTTCGAAGCTGGCCAGCGTCTCCCCGGCCATGATCCGGGCGGCGATCTTGGCGACCGGCAGGCCGATGACCTTGGCGACGAAAGGCACCGTGCGCGAGGCCCGCGGATTGACCTCGAGCACGTAGATGTCGCCGTCCTTAATGGCGTATTGCACGTTCATCAGGCCGCCGACCTTGAGCGCGAGCGCGAGTGCGCGTGTCTGGCGCTCGAGCTCGGCGATCGCAGCCTTCCCAAGCGAATGCGGCGGCAGCGCGCACGCGCTATCGCCCGAATGAATGCCGGCCTCCTCGATGTGCTCCATGATGCCGACGACGGTCGTGTCCTTGCCGTCGGCGAGGCAGTCGACATCGACCTCGATGGCGTCCGACAAGTAACGGTCGATCAGCAGCGGACGCTTCGGCGAGACCACGAGTTCGGACGGGCGATCGAGATCGTCGGCGAGGCGCGCGATATAACGATCGAGCTGGGCGGCGTCGGCGACGATCTCCATGGCGCGTCCGCCGAGCACGTAGGACGGCCGGATGACGATGGGATAGCCAACCTGCTCGGCGATCGCGCGCGCCTGCTTCGGGCTGGTGGCGACGCCGCTGGTGGGCTGGCGCAACTTGAGCTTGTCGAGCAGCTTCTTGAAACGATCGCGGTCCTCGGCGAGATCGATCATATCGGGCGAGGTGCCCAGGATCGGGATCTTTGCCTGTTCCAGCGGCTCGGCCAGCTTGAGCGGCGTCTGACCGCCGAACTGCACGATGACGCCGCGCAGATGTCCATTGCAACGTTCGGTCTCGATAATCTCAAGCACGTCCTCGGCGGTCAGCGGCTCGAAGTACAGCCGGTCGGAGGTGTCATAGTCGGTGGAGACCGTCTCCGGATTGCAATTGATCATGATCGTCTCATAGCCAACCTCCTTGAGGGCAAAGGCGGCGTGGCAGCAGCAATAGTCGAACTCGATGCCCTGTCCGATGCGGTTGGGCCCGCCGCCCAGGATTACGACCTTGTTCTTGTCCGACGGCGCAGCCTCGCAGACCGGTGGCCCGGCGAACGGGGCGGCGTAGGTCGAGTACATGTATGCGGTGGGGGAGGCGAACTCCGCGGCGCAGCTGTCGATGCGCTTGAACACCGGCCGCACGCCGAGCGCGCGGCGGCCTTTCGTGACCGTCTCGGCGGGCACTCCGGTGAGCTTGCCGAGCCGAGCGTCGGAGAATCCCATGGCCTTGAGGCGGCGCAACGCGCCTGCGCTCGATGGTAGGCCTTTGGCGCGGATCTCCGCCTCGGCTTCGATAAGGCCGCGGATCTCGCCCAAAAACCAGGGGTCGATCTTACAGGAGGCGTAGATGTCCTGGTCGGAAAAGCCGAGCCGCATCGCCTGCGCCACCTTGAGAATGCGCTCGGGCGTGGGCCTGCCGAGCGCCGCGCGCACCGCGTTCTTGTCGTCGCCGCGGCCGAGCCCCTCGATCGCGATCTCGTCGAGGCCGGTGAAGCCGTTCTCGAGCGAGCGCAGCGCCTTCTGTAGGCTCTCCTGAAACGTGCGGCCGATCGCCATCGCCTCGCCGACCGATTTCATCGAGGTGGTCAGGATCGGGTCGGCGCCGGGAAACTTCTCGAACGCGAAGCGCGGGATTTTGGTGACCACATAATCGATGGTCGGCTCGAACGAGGCCGGAGTCGCGCCGCCCGTGATGTCGTTGGCGATCTCGTCGAGCGTGTAGCCGACGGCGAGCTTGGCCGCGACCTTGGCGATCGGGAAGCCGGTGGCCTTGGAGGCAAGCGCGGAGGAGCGCGACACGCGTGGATTCATTTCGATGATCACCAGCCGCCCATCGGCGGGATTGACCGCGAACTGCACATTCGAGCCGCCGGTCTCCACCCCGATCTCGCGCAACACCGCAATCGAGGCATCGCGCATGATCTGGTATTCCTTGTCGGTGAGGGTGAGCGCGGGCGCAATCGTGATCGAATCGCCGGTATGCACGCCCATCGGATCGAGGTTTTCGATCGAGCAGACGATGATGCAATTGTCGTGCTTGTCGCGCACCACCTCCATCTCGAACTCTTTCCATCCCAGCACCGATTCCTCGATCAGCACCTCGTTGGTGGGCGAGGCGTCGATGCCGCGCTCGGCGATGTCGATGAATTCGGCCTTGGTATAGGCGATGCCGCCGCCGGTGCCGCCGAGCGTGAACGAGGGGCGGATGATGGCGGGCAGGCCGATCTCCTCGAGCGCCGCGAGCGCGTTGATCAGCGTTTTGACCTGCTTCGAGCGCGGCGTCTCAAGGCCGATGCGGTGCATCGCCTCGCGGAACAGCTCGCGGTCTTCGGCCTTGTCGATGGCTTGGGCGGTGGCGCCGATCATGGTGACGTCGAAGCGCGCCAGCGCCCCCATCCGGTTAAGCGACAACGCCGTGTTGAGCGCGGTCTGCCCGCCCATGGTGGGCAGCAGGCCGAACCCGCCGGCAACAACATGGCGCTCCTTCTCGATGATTCTGGCGACGATCTCGGGCGTGATCGGCTCGATATAGGTCGCGTCGGCGAGATCGGGATCGGTCATGATCGTCGCCGGATTGGAGTTGACCAGCACGATCCGATAGCCCTCGGCTTTGAGCGCCTTGACCGCTTGCGTGCCGGAATAGTCGAACTCGCAGGCCTGCCCGATGACGATTGGCCCCGCGCCGATGATGAGGATCGAGGAAATGTCGGTCCGCTTGGGCATGTCGCTCGGCGAGCTCTAGAAGGCACAAAAAAAGGGCGCGCTCTTTGCGCGTCCTTCGGGCGGCGCAGGAGGCTGCGTCCCCGCGCGCGGGCCGCTGTTTAGACTAGATTGAGCGGGGAGGGAAGGGCAGCTCGGACGCGCTCAACAGCTCCGCTAGCGCATTTGGCCGAATGGGCATCAGCACGATCGACGAGCTCGGTCTGCTCCCTCCCCCGCTTGCGGCCGAACTCGGGTAAAACCGAGTTCGGATGCAATCGGGGGAGGGGACGATGGAGCGCGAGCCATCGCACTCAGACGACCGGCCGCGCGATGAACGTCATGCGCGCGGGATTGTGGCCGACATTGGTGGGCGCGCGGCGCGCCGAAAATCCGCTCCCCGCAAGCTTGGCGATCATCGCCGCTTCGCCGTAGCGCGTGAGGCCGAGGTGCGAGCGCAATCGCCAATAGTCGGAGAGGAACGTGCGCAGGAGACCGACGAGGGCTGCGCCGAGAAATCCGTTCGCAGCGGCAAAGCGAAGCAGCATTGCCGCATCGGTCAAGGCCGAGACATGCGGCGGGATGACGTCACCGAGGATGAGAACGCCGTTCTCGCTTAACAGGCGCCGGAACGTCGCGAGCAGCGCATCAAGCTCCTGCGGCGTGAGGTATTGCGCGACCGAATGCAGCACTACGGCGTCGAGGGCCCGCGGCGGCAGCGCGGCGATGTCTTCAGGCGCATATACTTTGATCTTCGCGTGGCCGGCAAAGCGACGCGCTAGCGCGGCGCGCACTTTGGGCGCGGCCTCGCACAGGATCAGCGCCTTCACCGAGGCGGCGACGAGGTCGGCGTGCAGCGCTTCCCCGCAGCCGTAATCGAGCACGGTCGCACCGGGGGGCAGGTGCGCGCGGATGTCCTGCGCGATCGTGCGGTAGTGCACGTCGCGATGGCGGGCATTGACGTAGATCGAATGCTCGGAATCCCAAAAGGCGATCCAATCGCCCATCGCTTGTCCCCACCGCGCCCAAGAGGGGCCGCGGGACTATAGGGCAACCGGCGCCGCCGGCCAGAGCGAGGTCAGCGAGCCCGCCTTGCCGTGCACGGGATCGCTTTCCGGCAGCGGCACCTCCGGGATGGTTTTCAGCGCCTTGGCATGCTCGGCCTTGCTGCCGCGGCAGAGATCGTAATTTCCGCGCTTGGGATAGGCGCCGATGACGCACAGATCGGGGGTCGCCCACAGGCACTGGTGGCCGGTGCCGGCCGGCAGCACTGCGACGTCACCGGGCGAAAGCTCGAGCACCTCGCCTGCGGCGCCGCCGAAGCGCACCTTGGCGCGCCCGCGCGCGATGCCGAGCGCCTCATGGATCATGGAATGATAGTGCACGTAGGGAAAAATGCCGTTACGCCACATGTCGCCCCAGCCGTTTTCGGCGAATGTGCTTTCGATGACGTGCTCGGGACTTGATTCGCCGGCGAGATCGATGGCGCCGCGATAGACCAGAAACGGCAGGCGCGGATTGTTGGGTATGGATCCGTCGTCGCGAAACATCAACGCGCGCGGCTCCGCAGGTCGAGTAGAGACGGGCATGGCTGTGATCCTTCGTTCCCGCTCTAAGAACGCTTGAGGCCGCCTCGGGTTGCGCGCTCGCCGCGCGAGGTCAGCAGGCGCATTTGGCGCCGGTGCGCAATGCGATGGCGGCGAACGATCGAATAGGTCGTGTACCCATAATCGGAACGCTGCACTCGCGAACTGATGTCCGCTTGGCCCCCAATAAGCGGCGCGAAAGCAGACATGCCGGGAGGTTCGAGTCAGCTCCTAATAGCAAAGATCAACCGGACCACGACCCCTTCGGCGGCAGCTTATGCACCAGCTCCGGCCATTCCTGCTCGACTAGCTCTCGCATATCGTCGGAGACCTCTGAGAGACCCTCCGTCTCAAGCAGGAACTTGTGCAGCCGCTCGAAATCCTCCCGCACCATGATGTGGTCGGAGATAATCCGCGGTGCATAGATACGCTTCGGTTTTGACGCTCTCATTTGTCTCAGTGGCGCTGTTCGTGCTCTCACGAGGAAACGAGCGAGATACCGCTCAGTTCCAGCACCGTGAAAGGCGAACCGGAACCACGAGGAGTATCAAACGTTTGTCTCCCGGTGGAGTACAGGTCATGGAAAATGTTCGTACGAGAGAGCTGTACAGAAGTTCAAATGGCGATCGCTGGTATCTGTGTCGAAACACATCAGGCAAGATATTCGTGTTGCATCAGGCGAACATCCCAGCTGGCGGGCGAATGTCTCAGATCGAGCTGGGCGAGTTCCTTGCAAGGGGATACGGTCCTGAGCAACAGGCCCTTTTGCAGATGATTGGAAGTCTGATCGAGCCGGCACCTGCTGAAACGGCAGAGGACGCCAATCCGGGTCAAGTTCTGACGGGCGAAGGCGACCCAGGGCTTTCGCTGACGGGTGGCAGCGGCCACGCGTAGAGCGCGTTGAACGATGCCTGCACGCTGACAGCGCGCCCGCCGCGCAGCCGGATCGCGCAATGCATTTCGCTGCATGGCGCAATGCGCTTCGCTAATTGCGCCCTACGAGTTGGCGGCATTGCAGAATAGCGCGCGATGGAGTTTTGGTTGGACCGTTCGCCTCTTTGTCGTCATCGCCCGCCAACGGGTCCGGCCGAAGGCCGGCCCGATGACAGGCTCCGGCGGGCGATTCAGTAACCACAAGATTTTCCGTGATTACTGGATGCCCCGCTTTCGCGGGGCATGACAGGCGAAGAGCCTCTAATGGCATCACGCTCTCGTGCAAGGAGCCGCTTGCGGCAAACATCAGCACCAAACCAAAAACTAGTCGGCGCTAAGGACGATTTCCGGCCGGTACTCGAAATGCATCGTGTCGTAGTGATACCACTTGCCGCCCCAGATGAAGCCGTGCCTCTCGAAAATCTCGACGATCTCCCAGGGAATCTCGTTTTTGTAGGAAAGCCGGCCATCAGCGTCGGGCTTCGACCATTGCCAATAGTGAGAATGCGCGGCGGCAATATCGATCGCGATACCCAAACCGTGCGCGCTTTCGCGATTGGTCCCGGCGACCAGACGACAGTTGTAGGTCCCCTGGGTCGGCCTTAGGTAGGCAAGAAAACGCTGCGGCAGTTTATCGAACTCATCCGATACTCGTTGTAGCGCTGCCGCCGCCCCGTTGATTTTGGAGAATTTGAGATTTTTGCCGTATTTGCCGGGCAGCCATACGACATTGATCGCGTTCGCCAGGACATCGCCGGCGCGGCAGTCGCCGTACATCTTCTTGTACAACGGCGGATATCTTATCCGACCCGGATCGAAATTGACGGCTGGGGCGAGGCCGTGCTCGCCGAGCGGATATTTCATCAAGAACATATCTTTGATGTCCGGATCATCGAGCAACGCATCGAACGTTTTGGCGCCCTTGCCGTCGTCGATGCGCATGCGCGTGCCGTCCTTCCAAACAAGATCGTTTGCCTCAATTCGATCGAGGAAGTCGGGATAGGCCTTCAGCAACGCGGCCGCGGAGCCCAGCGGCGAAGTCGTCTGAGCGAGGCCGGCAGAGGGCAATGACACGATGAGCAGGAAGGCAAGGAGATCGCGGCGCAGGACCGTTCGATACTCTCGAAATGGTTTCAGCTTGACAGACTCGTGCAAGGCGGCGCTCCGCGGTCGCCCATGCGTCACCCGCGGGCTTTCTTGCGAAGAAGATGGATTGCCGGGTCAAGCCCGGCAATGACGACATCCCAAAAATCAGGTGCGCTTCTTCTGATCCTGCATCAGCCCCACGAACCGCTCGAATAGATAATGGCTATCGCGTGGACCGGGGGAGGCTTCGGGGTGGTACTGCACCGAGAACACCGGCTTGTCTTTCAGCGCAATGCCGCAGTTCGAGCCGTCGAACAGGGACACGTGCGTCTCGGTCGCG
>JBJMTU010000248.1:0-16416 GCA_045811545.1 Xanthobacteraceae bacterium
CGACCGGCTCGCCATCATGCGCGACTGGGCGGAAACCGGCGCGTTCGACCTATATGCCACGGGTAAGGACAATGTGCTCGCCCAGCGCGTGCACGATTGCATCGGCCGCGGCATTGCCTCTATGATCATCGACGCCGCCCATTTGCATCCCGAATCCAAGGCGGCTCAATAAACAGGCGCCAAATAAGGAAAAAACCTCCAGAGGACGAACCGTACAGCATGCATTTTCAGGTATTTTTGCGTCGTGGAGCCCTGCTCGGGGCCGTTGCGACAGCGGCTTTCATTGCGCCCGCTCCAGCGCGGGCGCAGACGTCCGGGCCGACCGCGGCTCCGGCCGCTCTGTCATCCTCGGCGGCGGCGCGGCAGCCCGCCTGCGCGGTAGCGGCCGAGCAAGTACGCTTTGATCGCCCATTGCCGCGGATCGGGCGCCTGCTTGCCAGCGGCAAGCCGATCAAGATCGTGGCGCTCGGCTCGTCATCCACCTATGGCGCTGGCGCAAGCACGTCCGCTGCCTCTTATCCGAGCCGGCTCGCGGAGGAGCTTGCCCGCCGTTTCCCGGGGCACGAGATCACCGTGTTGAACCGCGGCGTCAACGGCGACGATGCCGAGGCCATGCTGGCGCGCCTCGATACCGCCGTCACCGTCGAAAAGCCGGATCTGGTGCTGTGGCAGCTCGGCACGAATTCGCTGCTGCGGGAGAAGGCGCTGCCGCCGCACGCCTCGCTGGTGCGCGAAGGGCTGGCACGCATCAAAGCGACGGGAGCCGAAGTCGTATTGATCGATCCGCAATATGCGCCGCGCGTTCTCGCCAAGCCGCATGTCGAGGACATGATCTCGCTGATGGCCACCGCCGCGAAGGCCGAGCATGTGCCGCTCTTTCACCGCTTCGATCTGATGCGGCACTGGCACGAGACGGATCACCTGCCGTTCGAGACGTTCGTGTCTTCTGACGGGCTGCACATGAACGACTGGAGCTATGCCTGCCTGGCCAAGGCGGTGGGCATGGCGATCGCCGACGCCGCGACGCGGCCGACAGCCACCGCGATTGGACCCAGGTAGTGCCGTAGGTTAAGGGACGGCACACCTTCTGTCCTCGCTCACTCACGCCGCCTTCAGCGCCGTGAGCAAATCCTCGACCAGGTCGTCCGGATGCTCGAGGCCGCATGAGAGCCGCACCAGCCCGTCACTGATGCCGAGCTGGGCGCGCGCAGCCGGCGTCAAGCGCTGATGCGTCGTCGTCGCCGGATGGGTGATCAAGCTCTTGGCGTCGCCGAGATTGTTGCTGATGCGGATGAGCTTGAGCGCGTCCTGGAAGCGGAACGCGGCCGCCTTTCCGCCTCTGATCTCGAAGGCCACCAGCGTCGAGCCCCCCTGCATCTGCCGGCGCACGATCTCGGCCTGCGGATGGTCGGGCCGGCCCGGATAGATCAGGCGCGAAATCTTGGGATGCTCGGCGAGCGCGACCGCCACCGTCGCCGCCGTGTCGGTCTGCCGGCGCACGCGCACACAAAGCGTCTCCAAGCCTTTGAGCAGGACCCACGCGTTGAACGGGGACATCGACGGGCCGGTCTGGCGAATCGGCACGGCGATGTGATCTTGAATGAATTTTTCGGAGCCGAGAATGACGCCGCCGAGGCATCGCCCCTGACCGTCGATGTGTTTGGTGGCGGAATAGACCACGCAGTCGGCCCCCAATTCGAGCGGCCGCTGGAACAGCGGCGTCGAGAACACGTTATCGACGACCAGCGTCGCGCCTGCCTCGTGCGCGATCTCGGCGACCGCCTTGATATCGAGCACGTCCAGCGCCGGATTGGTCGGGGTTTCGAGAAAGAAGGTCTTGGTGTTCGGGCGCACTGCCTTGCGCCATTGATCGAGGTCGGTGCCGTCGACCAGCGTCGAGGCCACGCCGTAGCGAGGCAGGTGCTCCTCCACGACGTAGAGGCAGGAGCCGAACAGCGCTTTCGACGACACGATATGATCGCCGGCCTTGACCTGCCCCATCAGCGCGGTGGTGACCGCCGCCATCCCGGTTGCGGTCGCGCGCGCCGCCTGTGCGCCTTCGAGCGCGGTCATGCGCTGCTCGAACATGGTAACCGTGGGATTGGAAAAGCGTGAATACTGATAGCCCGGCTCCTCGTTCTTGAAGCGCTTTTCCGCGCTCAAGGCACTGTCGTAGACGTAACCTTGGGTGAGGAAAAGCGCCTCCGACGTTTCGCCAAACTGCGAGCGCAGGATTCCGGCATGCACGAGTTCGGTCTCGGGGCGGTAGCTTCGCTTGGCTGACGCGGACATCTGGGTCTCCTTTGCCCAACAAAAATCCCGGCCGGAAAAGCTCCGCCGGGTCCTACGCGTCCCCGGCCTTTTAGCGACTTGTTTTACGTGGCTGCAAGCCGGCCGGCTCAAATGACCACGGGATAAATGTCCTCTAGCGCGGTCGGTGTCTTTCCGTCAAGACAGCCATCGGCTAGTAACCTTGAATCCAGCACTTAATGTTTGGGCGTCATCGGGGGCTTTGCGTCTTGTCGCTCGCCTTGGCAGTCGACCAAAAAGGCATCCTGCCCGACCATATGATCGCGGTGCTGGTGCGCGACAGCGCTATTCTACGCGCCTACGACCTCGTCCCCGATCAGATCCAGCCTGCAAGTCTCGATCTGCGCCTGGGCGAAGTGGCTTACCGCGTGCGCGCCAGTTTTTTGCCGGGTCCGGACACGACGGTTGCCGAGCGCATCGACGAACTCAAGCTGCACGAGATCGCGCTGGGTGATGGCGCCGTGCTCGAAACCGGTTGCGTCTACATCGTGCCGCTGATCGAAAGTCTGGCCTTGCCCGATGACATCGCCGCCGCCGCCAATCCCAAAAGCTCGACCGGGCGGCTCGACGTCTTCACCCGCGTGATCGCCGACGAGACCCGCGGCTTCGATCACATCTCGGCGGGCTATCATGGCCCGCTTTACGCCGAGATCAGCCCGCGCACATTTCCAGCGCTGGTGCGCGAAGGCTCCCGCCTGTCGCAAATCCGCTTCCGTCGCGGCAACGCGCTGCTCGACGCCGAAAGCTTGCGCGCGCTCCACGGATCCGAGCGCTTGGTGGATGACGACGACGCCGACGTCAGCGAAGGAATCGCAGTGGGCGTCGATCTTTCCGGGTTTGGTCCGGACGGCCTCGTGGGCTACCGCGCCAAACGCCACACCGGCGTTATCGACGTCGAGCGCCGAGCGGGCTACGACGTCGCCGATTTCTGGGAACCGATGCGCTCCCGTAAGCAGCGCAATCTCATTCTCGACCCCGGCGAGTTCTACATCCTCGCCTCGAAAGAGGCCGTTCAGGTGCCGCCCGACTACGCCGCCGAGATGGTGCCGTTCGACCCGTTAGTGGGCGAGTTTCGCGTGCACTATGCCGGCTTCTTCGATCCCGGCTTCGGCTACGCGGGCGCCGGCGGGCGCGGGGCGCGCGCGGTGCTGGAGGTGCGCTCGCGCGAAGTGCCATTCATCCTCGAACACGGCCAGATCGTGGGGCGGCTCGTTTACGAAAAGATGCTGGCGCGACCGCACTCGCTTTACGGAGAGCGCATCGGCTCGAACTACCAGGCGCAAGGACTCAAGCTGTCGAAGCACTTTCGGACGTGATCGGATCTCTTGCATGCGGGTGAGCGCACGCCGCACCCTCTTGGCTTAGCGCCGCGACAACCGGTCCGTTCCGCGAGGGCTCCCGTTGCACACGCCACAAGGAATTATTTCCGAAGGCGTTGTTTTGTGAACCACTTCACATATGGCGGACTCTTTTGGGTGCAGGCTCGGGTCGAGGCATGCGCCGTTTGTCGCCGAGAGAAAAAACCGCGGCTGGCGTGAGGCAGAGCGATCCGGCGCGGAGGCGTGCCCGCAGAGGGTGCCATGAAACGAATAGCGATGGTTGCGCTGACGACCGCGGCGCTGGTGGGCCTGGCAGCGGCGCCCACAGGCGGTGCGCGGGCGGAGCGCAGAATCCAGCTCGCCTTCAACGTCGAGCCGGCGAACGCCACGTACACCCAACAGCACGTGATCGATGTGGGCGACGTGCCCGGCCATCAGCTTCGGCTTTTCGAGGTTCGCCGCACCTATTCCAGCAACCCGCTCGTGATCAACGGACTCAAGATCGTGGAGTCGTGGACGCGCGGCGTCTCCGACTACACCAACAACAATGGACCGGCCGTCGTCTATCACGTGTATGTCGCGGAAAACGGCGACAAGTTCTTCGTCCAGAGCTCGACCCTGGCGGTACAAAACCCGGGCTCGACGGCGTTCACCGCCACCACGTTCGGGCCCATCAGCGGCGGCACAGGCAAGCTCGCCGCACTCCAGGGGTTTGTGCGAATGTCGATAACGGCCGATCCCACGGTAGGGCTGAACGAGACGCAGATTGAACTCGAATATTGGCTTTCACGGTAGCGGGGTTGCGACTTCCTCGTCGCGTGGACTTCGCGACGCCGATTTTCGGATTGCTTTCCAAACGCTGACGTCGCCTCGTGTTTGATGCACCCAGCGAGCCCGCTCCGGTGTGCCGATGAGCGACATCGCCTCCTGGCCCGCAGGCGAATAAGATCGCCTCGCTGATCTGATTGAGCCAACAACCGGCTGGTGTGGCGGCGACCGGCTCATCGGACATAACAAGCCGGAGCAAGGGGAGGACTGCCATGCGACGGACTGCCGTATTGGGCCTGATCCTGGCGCTGACCACGGTCGTCGGCGTGCCACATGGGCGTGCGGGTGATTTTCCCTCGCAGCCCATCCGCCTGATCATCGGCTTCCCGCCGGGTTCGGCGGCCGATATCACCGCCCGCATCGTCGGCGCCGCCATGAGCGAGACGCTCGGCCAGCAGGTGGTGGTGGAAAGCCGGCCGGGCGCCGGCAGCAGCTTGGCGGCGGAGTTCGTCGCTCGTTCCCCGGCGGACGGCTACACGCTGTTCATAGGCACTGCGTCGAATCTCACGAGCGCCGCCATCAATCCCAATCTCCGCTTCGACTTCGCCAAGGATTTCGCCCCGGTGACGCCCCTCACCGTCCTGCCGCTCATCCTCGCGGTCCATCCCTCGCTGGGCGTATCGAGTGTCAAGGAACTCATCGAACTGGCGAGGTCCAAGCCTGGCGAACTCACCTACGCGTCGGTTGGGCCGGGTACCGTGCCCCATCTCTCCACCGAGCTGTTCAGCGTGCGTGCGAAGGTCAAGCTCGTTCATGTGCCCTACCAGGGCAGTCCGCCCGCGGTTACCGATCTGCTGGCCGGTCGCGTTTCGATGATGCTCGGCGTCGCTTCGACGATCATGCCGCACGTCGAAGCGGGGCGGCTCAAGGCGCTTGCCTCGAGTTCGGCCAAGCGGGCGCACTTCGCGCCGAACCTGCCGACCATGGCCGAGGCCGGGCTGCCCGATTTCGATGCGGGCGTGTGGTTCGGTCTCGTGGCGCCCGCCGGCACGTCTCGCGCGGTAATCGAAAAGCTCAGCGCCGCCGCCAACGCGGCGCTTGCTTCGGAGGAGGTCGCCGGCAAACTCAGGGCGCAAGGATTCGAGCCGCTGGGCGCGCCGCCCGACGAATTTGCCCGATTCATTGCACGCGAGACTGTGAAATGGGCGAGCGCCGCCGAGGCTGCCGGGCTGAAAAAGTAGAAAGCGCCTCAGACGGAGAGACGCCTCTCCGCCAGCCGTCGCTATCAAGGCTGATAGCGCCCGCCGAAGGCCGGTCGGCTCTGGCCGAGTCCGGGCAGTTCCCACACACCCGCGCCGCCGGGGTTTTTGTCGGCGCCGATATGGGCATTGATGAGATAGGGCCGGCGCGAGGCGAGCGCGGTTCGCAGCGCGTCGGAGAGATCGGCCGGGCGGTCGACGTTCACGCCTTCGATGCCGGCGGAACGCGCCATTGCGGCAAAGTCTGGATTGTACGGCGCGCCAGTCTCCGGATGGCGAAAGTCGGTCACCAGCTCGCGACCATTGAGATAGCCGCGCTGTAATCCGCGGATTGAGGCATAGGCAAAATTATTCCACACCACCCAGATCACCGGCAGATCGTATTCGACGGCGGTCCCCAACACGCTCGCGTGCATGAAAAAGGCGCCGTCACCGCAGACGGAAACGCAGGGCCGCTCCGGCGCGGCGAACTGCGCGCCCAACACCCCGGCGACACCGAATCCCATCGGGCCGAAGCCCATCGAGCCGATCAGCGAATCCGGCCGCCGCGGCCGGCAAAACTGGATCAGCCAGTTGTGATGGACGCCGATGTCGCTCACCAGAATGGCATCCTCCGGCAACACCTTGTCGATCTCGTGCGCGGCACGTTGCGGGTTGATGGGTGAGGCATCATCGACAAAGCCAGGGGCGATAAACGCGTTCCATTCGCGGCGATAGCCGTCGATGGTGTCGAGCCATTTTGCGCGCGCGTCGGCGACATCCTCAATGCCATCGCGGCATTCGACCTCCGCCAGCAGTTGGCGGAGAAACGTGCGCACGTCCGCCATCAGCCCGAGGGCAACGGGGTAATTGCGGGCGATCTCGTCGGGATCGATGTCGACGTGGATGAGCTTGGTGGGCGGGATGGTGAAAGAGTAGCCCGGCAGCCAAGAACTCGACGTGCGATCATCGAAGCGTACGCCGAGCGCCAGCAGCACGTCGGCAGTGCGTGCGGCATGGTTGGCCTGATACGGCCCGTTGCGGGCAACAAGGCCGAGCGCCAGCGGGTGCCTGGCATCGATGGCGCCGGTGCCGCTCGCCGACCAGGCAACGGGAATGCGCAGGCGCTCCGCCACGTGCAACAAATCGGCCGCCGCACCGCCATATTTGACGCCCTGGCCTACCAGCATGACGGGCCGCTTGGCCGCAAGCAGCATGTCGAGCGCCTTGGTCACGCCGTCGGGATCGGCGCCGCAGCGGCACGAAATATTGGCGTTCCACTCTTCCGGTTTCGGCGTTTCCTCGGCGGCGGCTTCTTTAAAGATGTCGAAGGGAACATCGAGCACGACCGGTCCCGGCCGCCCGGTCATCATCGTCTTCCACGCTTGCCGGATCGCAAGCGGCACCATGTCGCCGCGCGTGGGTTGAAACACGCGCTTGCAATACGCGCGCACTGTGGACGGGAAGTCCGCCTGGTAATGGCGATAGAGCTCCTGAAACGCGCCGCGGTTGAATTGGCCGGTCGGCACATTGCCGGTCACGGCCAGAAAGGGAACGGAATCGAGATAGGAGTTGGCGAGCGCGATCGGCAGATTGGCGGAACCTGGACCGCACGAGGTGAAGGTCGCGGTCGGTCTGCCGCACACACGGTAGTAGGCGTCCGCCATGAACCCGGCGACGCTCTCGTGGTGAACGGAAACCGTCTTGATATCGTCAGCGCGCTCGTAGAGCGCGTCGATAAAGCCGATGTTTCCGTGGCCGCACAGGCCGAAGACATAAGGCACCTTTTCGCGCACGAGATAATCGACGATCACCTGACCGCCGTCGAGCATGTTCTTGGACATCGGCTTGTTCTTCGCTGTTATTCCGGCTTGATATTGGCGTCTCTGATGATCTGCGTATAGCGCGCAAGCTCCGCCTTCAGATAGGCGGCCCATTCCTCGGGCGCGGTGGCGAGTGGCGCCATGCCCTGCGAATCGAGCTGAGCCACGACATCGGGCGCCCCGACCGCCTTCGCCACCTCGTCCCGCAAGCGCTTGGCAATCGGCGCCGGCGTGTTGCTCGGCGCGAGAATGCCGAACCAACCGGAAATCTCGTAATCGGGCACTCCGGCTTCCATCATGGTGGGCACCTCGGGCAGCGCGGGCGAACGCCTGAGGCTGGTGATGGCCAGCGGGGTTACCTTGCCGGCCTTAGCCTGCGTCACCATCACCGGCATGGCGTCGAACATACCGTCGATGTGTCCGCCAAGGAGATCGTTGAGCGCCGGCCCCGCGCCTTTGTAGGGCACGATGGTGAGCTTGATGCCGGTCTTGGCCTTGAGCAACTCGGTTGCTAGATAGAGCGAGCTTCCCGTCCCGCCGCCCGCCCCGAACGAGAGCTTTGCCGGATGCTGCTTCGTGTAGTCGATCAGCGTGTGCACGCTCTTGATCGGCAGATCATTACGGACGACCAGGATCAGCGGCCCGGTCGCTACCTGGGTGACCGGTGTGAGCGTGGTGAGGTCGAACGGATAGTCCGGATGCAGGGGCTGCGTGATCAGCACGCTCGTGGAAATGAAGAACAGCGTGTGGCCGTCGGGTGGAGAGGCGGTGAGTTCGCGCAACGCTGGAATGAAGTTGCCGCCGGCTCTGTTCTCGACGAGCACAGTGGTGCGCAAGTTTTCGCTCATCTTTTGCGCGACGAGGCGCGCCATCACGTCGGTCGCACCGCCGGCGGCGAGCCCGACGAGGAGACGGATCGGCTTGGCGGAAAGATCCTGCGCCGCGGCCGGCGGCGACGAGGCGCACAGCAGGACTACGCTGCCGAGGAGACTTAAAGGCGTTCGGGCTAGCATATGGTTCTCGCTCGCTCCGGGCTGATCGGTGGCGTGCAGCCCTACTTTAATCGTTCGGCGATTGCTGCCTTAATCCTCCGGTTTATGCGAAAAGAACCAGGACCTGTCGAGACACTATGGATAGCGGGCTCATGCCGTGCGGCAAACGTCAGACCCAGCAATGGCGGCAATTTATTTGATCACTTCGACGGCGCTACGCTGGCGCTCCGTCTCCTGACGCTTTGCCTCGGAACACCCCTCGGGTGTGCGAAACACCGCAGTCGGCAGCGGCGCGTTCCGATATGCCGCCCTTCGACGCTGATAGTCCAGCTCCTGCCGATCCGCCTCGTAACATTCCGACAGCTTGCGGTAGTCCAGACCTTGAAGACCCGCCGGTTCGGGAGCAGGAATGTCGATGAATCGAATCGAGGACACAATGCGGAACGATGAGTCGGGAACTTTGAAATTATCCGGCGCTGGAAACGGCTGTGACTGCTGAAGCAACAAGAGCGCGACCCTGCCGAGATCGGGGTCAGCGGTTACGATGCGAGTTCCCGGAAGGACCCATCCAGAGCGGTTTATATTCAACTCGAATTTCACGACACCAATCTTGCCGCGGGTCCTGGTCGCGGGAAGGTAGCGTTTATTGTGCTCAAGCTCAGCGGCGATCTGGTTCTTCCACTCCTGGAGTGCAGAAAAATCGGACGCAGGTCCATCTCGCGCGACCGCGATCTCGCCGCCGACGGACATCAGAGCCGCTAGGACAAACAGGCGGGGCAGTCGCGAAGTCAGCATCTCCAACCAGGGGGAATGGAGTAGTGTTTGGAGTGATCCTTTCACGACAATATGTCGGAAATAGTTGCTGATCTAGGTCAAGATGAGGAACTCGATTTTTCCACGAACGACGAGGTGGGAGCCCCCGCATACCCTTCGGCTGTCCAACCGGCTGGGGGATGCGGAATTGCGCCAAAATGTGATGGCCATCACATCCAGCCGGCGTGGGATGTGAAATCGTCCTGATCAAGGCGAGCCGGACGCCCCCAACGACTCCCCCGTCCCCCAGGGTGATCCGAATACGCCGAGGAAGGTCAATCTAGCCCCGCTTCGGCGGGGCTTTTTGCTCTCTCGGCGGCGAGTCGGAGTTGGCCAGGCGAACAGCCTATTTGCCCTGGGCAATTGGCGGCTCGACTCGGTGCTGGGCTGAGACTAGGGCTTTTGCGCCCTAATCAATCACCGACGCCGAGCCACGCGAATTCTCTCGCTTTCGAAGCAAAGGCGCGAGTCGTTTTGCGCAAAGCCGTAAACAGGGAGTTAATGGTGGGCGTGGTTATGGCGGCGCGGGTTCATCGCCCGATGGCAGGAACCCACCCTCTTACTCCTCTTTTGTCGCACGTCCCCCTGAAGCGAATGGAACGCGCTTCATTCCGGCTTGATTCCGTGTGCGTCGATGAATTTGCTCCAGTTTGCGATCTCGTTTTCGAGCTTCGTCTTTAGGACATTGCCGGGCGCATAGGCCGGTTCGATATCGAGATTGGCCAGCCGTTCGCGCACATTCCGGTGCGAGAGCGTTGCCGCCACCGCCTTGTCCAACCTGGCCTTGACCACATCCGGAAGGCCAATGGGAGCGAAGATTCCGAACCAGAAGCGCAAATCTACGTCCGCGGTCTTGACGCCAGCTTCCTTCAGGGTCGGAACGTTGGGCAGCACCGGTGAACGCTCCGAGCTCGTGACCGCGAGTCCCTTGATCTTGCCCGTTTCGACCAGGCCTTTTGCGACCTGGATGGATGCCATGTTGATCGCCACGTGGCCCGCGATCACATCGTTCATCGCCGGCCCGCCGCCCTTGTAGGGAACGTGAACCGCCTCCATTCCCGTGGTCGACTTTATCACTTCAAAGGTCAGGTGTGAGACGCTGCCGATACCGGCGGAGGCGTAATTCATTTTCTGCGGCAATGTGCGCGAGTAGGCGATCAGCTCCGCCACCGAGTTGGCTTTCACATTGTTGGCGACTGCCAGAACCAGCGGCGAGGTGGCGACAGACGCGATTGCATCGTACTGCTTGACCGGATCGAACGACGAAGCGGCCTTCTTGTAGAGAGCATGGCTGATGCCGAGCGCGTTCTCGGCCATGAGCAGCGTATAGCCGTCCGGATCTGAATTGGCGACGTAATTCCAAGCAATATAACCGCCGGCGCCCGGCTTGTTCTCGATGATAACGGATTGGCCCAGCGCCTCTCCCAGTTCTTGCGTGATTTGGCGCGCAAGGGTGTCCGTGGCCCCGCCAGGTGGAAATGCCACGACCAGCCGGATCGGCCGATCGGGATAGGAGGATGGGCTCTGCGCGTGTGCCGACATCGCGGCGCCCAGCACGGCACCGACAACCAACCACCAGCGAAAGAGATTGCGCATGATCCGCCTCCCTCATTGCATCCGGCTCATTGCCCGAGAAGTGCCATTGGATCACGCACGGGCCGCTGCGTCGACGGCGCCAAGCGTCACAATGACGTCGTCATCGTCGCACGGCGCTTACATGTTGGCGAGTAGCCAGTCGCCGATGTAATCGATGCCGAGCTGACGGTGATCGACCTGGCAGTGCTCGGCGCCGCCTTCCTCGGCGCTGAAAATCTTGATGTGCTTGCGCTTCGAGCCAACTCGTTCGTAGAGCTTCTTGGCCTCTGCGAGCGGGACGATCCGATCATTTTCACCGTGCAAGACGAGAAACGCGCATTCGATCCGCTGGGCGATGCCCTCGAGCGTGAACTTCTTAGCCCATTCGAGCGCGGTCTCATTGTCCGGCGCGCCCACCACCCAGCGAAACTGGAAGATCGAGGTGGAGCTGGTGCGAGCGTCGGCCGCGAGCCTCGCCTTGTTACCAGCAACCCAGTCGTAAATGCTCCAATGCATGGCGCCGAACGCGACCGCGGCGGCGTAGCGCTTCTCGAAGGCGGCAATGCGCGGCGCCTGATAACCGCCGAAGCTGTAGCCCATGACCGCGACGCGATTGGGATCGACCTGCGCGCGGGAGACGACATAGTCGTAGGCCGCGGTGCCCGCTGCCTCGTAGTCGTGCCGGCTATGGATATTGCGCAGCCGTAGCGCTTCGGCTTGTCCAGGCCCGTCGATGGCGAGCGTGTTGATGCCGCGCCTGGCAAAATCGAGGCCGGCGAAGATCACGCTCATTTCCTTGGCGTTGTCCATGCCATCAAACAGCACGACTGTGGGGCGACGGCCGCTGCCGGCACCCGCCACGAAATATGCCGGCAGGCTCGTGCCCTCGTACGGCACCTCGACGCGCTCGATGTCGGGATGGAGGCGCTCCATCGCGGCCTGATAAGCGCGCAGCGCCTTGTGGTACATCGCCATCTTCTCGGCGCCGGGCGGGATGAAACGCTCCGCGCTGTAGTAGTAATTGCCCGCACGCATGTAGTGGTGACCGGCGGTGATCTGGCGACCTTCCGCCGCGGCTTTGTCGGCGACGGCGGCGACGCGATCCGCCATCGCCGCCCATTCCTCGCGCCAAACCTGATCGAGATCGGCTTCACCCGCACGCGCCTCGAGCAGCCGCCCCACGCGGTCGATCTCGTCCATGGCAACGGCGCCGTAAGGTGCCATGCCCTTGACGATCTGCATGGCATTGGTCCAGCGCAGGTTGCCGGGAAAATGCACGGCCCAGCTTCTTGGCTGCGTCGGCGTGCCGTCGATCATTGCTTGCCCCCAAAGAGCGCGGTCACCACTCAAAGCTGGTACTTGGGTCGCGGTGCCCACCTTGTGTGCCATCGATGGATGCGGAGATCGCCAAGAGTAACGCAGCCTGGGGCAATGGCAAAACACCTTGCGGCTTTTCCCCGCCTCGCATTGAGGTTATCCTGCGGTTTCGGGTCCTCCTGAGCGCGGGCGTAGTTCAGTGGTAGAACGACAGCTTCCCAAGCTGTATGTCGAGGGTTCGATTCCCTTCGCCCGCTCCAAGCTCGTTATTTGGATTTAAGTGGGTCGCCGGATTGCTCAATCGGATTCCTGCCATCATACTTGCGCGCGAGGCGCCGTATCATCTCGCCCAGCCTCGGTTCGTGGACCTTTTCCGCCGCCTGCGCGGCAGAGAGCCACTTGACGATCCGCTCCTGTTTTTCGGGCCATTGTTTGCTTTGGCGCCTGACTTCCAGTGCAAACACGCGCACGTCGCAGACCACGACTCCTCCATTCTTCAGGCGCTTTTTATAGGAGAACGAGCCGACGGAACGCTGGGTAACGGCGCCCAGAACTCCAGCTTCCTCGAAAGCCTCACGTGCAGCGGAATACTGCGGCGACTTGCCCTTCTTCGGCCAGCCCTTCGGAATGACCCAGCGTTGGGTTTCGCGTGATGTGATAAGCATGAACTGCGGCCGCCCGGAGCCGGCGCGCAACCGATATGGCAAGGCACCGTACTGAACGCGCTTTACGACGGCCGCTTTACTTGCATTACTCATTGACGCCGCCGTGGACTCGCCGCCCACCTTCATCGCCTGAGCCGAAGCGGCAAAATTACTCCCGCGGGCCGCACTAGGAAAGAAGTTTGTAGATCTCGAAGGCGGCCCCGGAGAGTACGCTGCCGGCAGCGTCACGGGGTCACACCCCAGACACGACGAGGTCGGTTCCCACGTTCCAACGCATGGCGTTATGCGCGAGGTGAGCATGGCGTGTGAAGATGTCGAAGAAGCGCTCCTCTTTCGGCATCAGGACCCACCAGCCCAGCATAAGGGGCCTCGCCCGAACCGTTGAGAAAGGAATCGTTGGAACGGTACTGCAGTCGAGCAGTGCGATCGGGCGCACCCGCTGATCACTCAGGCTGCAACGTTTCGAGCCAAACCGCATCGAGTGCTATCACCGGAGCTTCGGTGGACATCAAGCCGCGGAAGCGCGCGGCTGTCGGTGCAGCCGCTCGATACCTGACGACCCGTCGAAACGGAGCGGCGATTTTGGAATGCACGGAGGCGGCGCCGCTTTTGTCGCGGCAACACATCACAGCGCCGGGTATGGATCTTCATCGTGTGTGTGCGTCATCTGATGTTCCCAACTCTGGGAACTCTCCCGATTGTTCTCTAGGACTTTGTTCCCGGGAGCGACAGCTTTCGAAATTTCTCGCTGCGGCGGCGGCTTAAGAGAACGCAGCATCAGTACGCGAGAATACTTGGAACAACTGGAACAAATCACGGTTGGTAATTCGCAAAATGCCGGAACCTGCAGCGGGAGAGTCCGTTATTACCACAGAGGCCGGTGCGGCGCGCATCGACGTGCGCCCATCCAGGAACACGGCGCCGGCCCTCGAATTCAACCGTAATCCGACTGTGATTCAATCCGACTGTGATTCAAGGAGGCGGAGCTATGGCCAAACGTCCGACGGATTTCGCGCAGCAAAACACAGAACGAGCTTTCGAGGTGACAAGCTACAGCCTGAACTGGATGCGGGAGATGGCGGAGCGGAACCTCAATCAGAGTAAAGCCGCGCTCGAAGATCTACTCACGATGACCCGCAAGGCGGTCGATGATATGGACCATCAAGCGGCCGTTATTCGCGATCACTCGATATCGCTTATGGAAGAAACTCTCTCGAACACCTTCGATTTTGCCCACCGGCTGGTTCACGTGAAGGAACCGCAGGAATTGGCTCAACTGCAGAGCGAATTCGTGAGCCGACAAGCTCAAGTGGTTGGAGATCAAACCAAGGAGCTCGGTCAAAGCATCGCGCAGGGAGCGAGCGAGGCGGCAAAGACCGCCATGCGTGAGGCAGCGGAATCGTCGCGAAGGCAATCCGCAGCGGCGTGAGGAGCGGCACGCCGAGGCGTGAGCTGACGTACTTGGAGACCTGGCGCATCCGCCGATTGGCGGCTACGCCTGCCGACTCTCATCCGGAGCCCCGGAGGCTTCGTCATCAGCGTCGGCTGAACCACTTGCGGACCCGTTCCGCTGTATCAGAGACGTTCGAGGTCAACGCGGGTAAAGTGCCAGGAGGAAACATCGGGCAGGAGGTCAGGCGGGGCGCGCTCGAGGGCGAGGCCGTCTCCGCCGTCGACTCCTTTTGCTCCTCCTCGATCAGCAATTGCTGAATCCGCCGGCGCTCGGCGTCATCTTTCGCCTCAAGCAACAGTTTCCTGAAACGCTTGATGTTTTCGCGTCTGATGAAGCGTTCCATGGCCGTACTCTGGCCGATCGGCCCCCACGCTGTGACCGTGCCACGCAAGGGGCGCAGGCCGCCGTGACGGCCATCACAAAATGGCCGATTCCGCCGGGTGTCGCGGGGGCCTGGGTCGGAGGACCTTTTTCCTGATTTCGCGGTTGGCGCTGGGCCGGAACCCCCGAAATCTCGGCCAAAAAAGGGGAATCCGGGGCTGCATCCGCCAACGAGTCCGGTGGGATTTTGTGGGGCTTTCCGAGCGTAGCGGGCGACGGACCGCCGTCTCCGGAGGGCGTCGAGGGCGAAGGCCCGCGCGCATTTCGGCCGGTGTCGGCGGGTTGGTTGGACCTATTGTCGGCCGCCGCAAGCAGCCCTATGTGGTAAGGTCCGATCGACTTAGCTGACCCGAACGCGGGCACGCCGATGGCTGACATCGCCTCTGCAGCAGCATCCCTGCTGACGCGTCCGCTGGCGCTGATCGCAGCGCTCGCTGGGATGGTGCTTGCCGGGACGCTGGCGCTCTGGGCCCATTACGGCACGGCGGTCTTCTACGAGATGATCGTCGCCGGAATCGCCGCCTGCTTGTGAGCCTTGTCTGGCGAAGGCGCTCCAAAATGACCGCGCGCAACAGCCGCATTCTTGTGATCGCCGCCGCGTTTCTCGCGGGATTGGCACTTTGCTTCAGTCTCGTGCTGATCGTGTCCGGGCGCCTGTCGGCGCCTGTTGCGCAACAGATCGCCGCCATCGGAGGACCTTTCAAGCTGGTGGATCAGAACGGGCAAATCGTCACTGATCAGGATTTGAAAGGTCGCCCGTTCCTGGTGTTTTTTGGCTTTACCCACTGCCCCGACGTCTGCCCCACGACACTGTTCGAGGTGTCGGAAATTTTGCGTGCGCTCGGGCCTGATGCGGATCGCACGCGCGCGCTCTTCATTACCGTCGATCCCGAGCGTGATACGCCCGCCGTGATGAAGGACTATCTGTCGAGCTTCGATCCGCATCTTTCCGGGCTGACCGGCAATGCCGCAGAAATCGCGGCGGTCGCCAAGGTCTACCGCGTCTATTTCAAGAAAGTTCCCCTCGATCAGGGTGGTTACACTATGGACCATACCGCCATCGTGTATCTGATGGACAGGGACGGCCGGTTCGTGTCGCCATTCAACCTCAAGCGTCCGATTGATGCCGCGGCCGCCGATCTGCGCCGGTATTTGTAATCCGAATGGAAAGGCGCTGCGGCGAGCACCGCACTTCCACGCGGCCCATTGCGGTGAGCCACACACCTAGATTTGACGTGATCGCCCCTGACCCGCGTTGCCGGCTCGTTTATTAACGGGGTCAGTCAAGTTCCTGGACCCAAAGCAGTCACAGAGGTCACCGTGCCAGAATACCCGCTGCGAAGCCCTATCGGACAGCTGGCTATCTGTCTCTTACTGATTACGCCGTTTCTCGGCGCGGGGCAGGCAGCAGCGGAACCGGCGGGCACGGAGCCGGCCGTGCGTGTGCCGGGCTTTTGGGATCCGCGCCGTCGGCCCGAGAAGCCCGATCTGTCGCGCATCAGCGTGATCCGGTTCCTGACCGAGATCGACTACCCGCCGTTCAATTATGCCGGTCCGGACGGCAATCCGCAGGGCTTCAATGTCGACCTCGCGCGCATGCTGTGCGAGGAGCTCAAGCTCGCCTGTACTATCCAGATGCGCCGCTTCGAGACGCTCATCCCCGCGCTCAATGGCAACCAGGGGGATGCCGCGATTGCTTCAATCGCGGCCACGGTGGACATGCGCACCAGGGTCGATTTCACCGATCCCTATTACCGCACGC
>JBJMTU010000249.1:0-16173 GCA_045811545.1 Xanthobacteraceae bacterium
ACCGATCCGGATGCCGGCCGAAGCTTGGGCGGGTGTTCGGTGAGAGAAGCGCGGCCCCGGAGCCCAAAATTGCCGCGGTGGAGCGCCGAGAGGCGAGCGTCCCGCGTTATGGGACGCATGGCGCCTCGCTAGGCGCCTGACATGCCGCGTTACGGCATGTCCAACGGGTGCCTCGCACGCACCCGAACGTCTCTCGGCGCTCCGCCCACCCCTCTTTCCGGGTGAGCGAAGCAAAAAATCCAAAACCCCGGGCGCAAAAAAACGCGCCGCGGGAACGAAGGAGTGTGAATTGATTGAGTGAGCTGGTGCGATGGGAATGCAATCCGACAATCGATTACGCGTGTCCCGGATGCGGTGCAGCGCGAAGCGGTGCACCGCTGATCCGGGACCGCCACGGACGGGAACGGTCCACGCAAGTCGGGTTTACCCGACTTGCGCACATTGGGCGCCGATCTCGGGTAAACCCGAGATCGGTGTCCGCAGAAAAACAGGAAAAAACAGGGACGGGACCAACCAGCGCGGCGCTCGCGGCGATGCGTTGGTAGCCTCATCCTGGAGGCGCGAAGCGCCGCCTCGAAGGATGAGGCGAGCGATCCCTTTGCCCTCATGCTTCGAGACGCATCGCAGCGCGCTTCGGCGAGCGAAGCAACCTGCGCTCGCGTCACGCTGCGATGCTCCTCTGCATGAGGGGGAAGGGAGCGCGGCGCATTTTGGCCAAACGAACCCAACTGCGATTTTGGCCAACCCGAGGATCATTTTGGCGAAACGAAGCCAAGCGCGAGTATGCGTGGTGGTCGCAAGCGAAGAACCAACCTGCGGCTGTACGAAATGACCGCGGGTTCCGTTCCATTGTTTCCGATTGTTATTTACAATGGGTTTTGCAACTCGCAGGTGTCGGTCTATGACTCAGGCGTGACCGCGACTCACGATAGCGGACGTCTCCGGCCTGGCCGATGGTTTGCCGGACTCAAGCGGACCCGGCTCGTGCTTACGGCAGCGGCGGTTGCGTTCGGTGTCTTGTGGGCACTCGGCGCGATTGCGGCGGGACCGGCGCTGGCGGGCTTCGCGGTCGTCGCGGCGGCGGTCGTGGTCGCGACTGCCAAGGTGGACACGGCACCGGCGCGCTTGCCGCGAGATGAGCCGAGCGCGGCGCGGCTCGGTGACCCGCTGATCGAAGCGGTGCTAGCCGCAGTGCCGGACCCCGTGGTCGCGCTCGATCACCGCGGCGATGTCGTCGCGCTCAACGCGCGGGCAGCCGCGATTGCGCCTGCGCTGCGTGCGGGCGAGTCGGTCTCGCTCGGGCTGCGCGTACCCGAGGTGCTGGAGGCAATCCGCCACGCGCGCGCGAGCGCGACCTCGCAGCGCGCCGAATTCTTTCAGCGGGTGCCGCTCGACCGTTGGTACGAAGCCATTGCGACCCCAATATCCGGGGCCGGTTTCAACCCGGGCCTCGTGCTCCTCGCCTTCCACGATCTCACGCCGCTGCGCCGCGTCGAGGAAATGCGCGCCGACTTCGTGGCCAATGCCAGCCATGAGCTGCGCACGCCGCTGGCCGCGCTGTCCGGGTTCATCGACACGCTGCGGGGCTCGGCGCGCGACGATGCGGCGGCGCGCGAGCGCTTCCTCGCCATCATGCAGGCGCAGGCCGATCGCATGGCTCGTCTCATCGACGATCTTCTGTCGCTCTCGCGCATCGAGCTCAACGCGCATCTGCGGCCCGACAAGGCGGTTGATCTCGCCGCCATCGTCCGGCAGGTCGCCGACGCCCTGCAGACATTGGCCCGCGATCGTGAGGTCGAGGTCAAGACGACCGGAATCTCGGATCCGCTGGTGGTGCTCGGGGATCGGGACGAATTGATCCGCGTGTTCGAGAACCTAGTGGAGAACGCGCTGAAATATGCCGCGTCAGGCAAGCGGGTGGAGATCGCGTTGTCCCTTGGCGACGGACCCGACGGCAAATCGGAGGCGCGCGTCGCGGTGCGCGATCATGGTCCCGGCATCGCACCCGAGCACCTGCCGCGGCTGACCGAGCGTTTCTACCGAGTGGATGTGTCCGAGAGCCGCGCTCAAGGCGGCACCGGGCTGGGCCTGGCGCTGGTCAAACACATCCTCAACCGGCATGGCGGACGTCTGACCATCGATAGCGTGCCAGGGCAGGGGGCGACATTCACCGTACATCTACCCCTGGCCGATGCCGCGAGCGGCAAGCCGCCTTTGGCTCTTTCCGTGTAATTCCTCTTCCGCTCCTCCGATACAAATACGTTCGTGTCCACAATGACTTGGATTGTCATCCAACTGTTATGGAGTGATCGTAGAGCCATGGGACGGGTGGTGGCAGCGGGGCAAGCTGTTGCGCGCGGATCAGCGAGCAAGCTGATCGGCGACCACGCTTTCACCAAGTCGAACGCCACGATGACGCAACCCGTGCGTCGTGGTGGTCCGAGATCGGCTCCAGCTCGCCTTTCGTCTTGATGTAGATTGGGAGGGAGTTTTGCAGCTTTTTCGCATGTTTGCGGCGGTCGGCTTGCTCGTTGCAGCCGCCACGGCCGAGGCCCGCGCCGCCGACGTTTCCGGCGCCGGTGCCACCTTCCCCTATCCGATTTATGCGAAATGGGCCGATGCCTACAAAAAAGAGACCGGTATCGCGGTGAACTATCAGTTCCTCGGCTCGGGCGAGGGCATCAGAATGATTCAGAACAAGGAGGTGACCTTCGGGGCCTCGGATATGCCGCTCAAGGGAGCGGATTTGGACATGCATGGTCTCGTACAGTTCCCGACCGTGATCGGCGGCGTAGTGGCAGTGGTGAATGTCGAGGGCGTCAAACCTGGCGACCTCGTCCTCGATGGCCCGACCTTGGCCAAGATCTTTCTCGGCGAGATCAAATCATGGAATGACGCCGCGCTTCGAAAGCTCAATCCAAGCGTAAAGCTACCGTCGCAGGGAATTGCCGTAGTGCATCGCTCCGATGGCTCCGGCACGACCTTCGTCTTCACCGATTATCTCTCCAAGATGAACCCGGACTGGAGGTCCAAGGTCGGATCGATCACCTCCGTCGATTGGCCCGTCGGAACCGGGGCTCGAGGGAACGAAGGCGTCACCGCCGCCGTCGCCCGCATCAAGGGCTCGATTGGCTATGTCGAATACACCTACGCCAAGCACAATAAGCTCTCCACCACCAAGCTGATGAACAAGGACGGCAAGGCGGTTGCGCCTACCATCGAGTCGTTCACGGCCGCCGCCGGCAGCGCGAATTGGGAAGGCACGCCGGGTTTTGGCGTCATCCTGACCAACGAATCCGGTGCCGACGTTTGGCCGATGACCAGCGCCACGTTTGTGCTCATGCACAAGCAGCCAGCCGATCCGGTGGCCGCAGGCGAGGCACTGAAGTTCTTCAATTGGGCTTACGCCAAGGGCGGCAGGATGGCGGAGGAACTGGACTACGTGCCGATGCCGGGAAACGTCGTTAACGCGGTTCGCAGGCTCTGGGCGTCCGAGATCAAGGACGCCAGCGGCAAGCCGATTTTCGTGCTTTCAAACTGATGATCAACGCGCCAGCGCAGAGTCGCGGCGGGGGTGGCCCTCCGCGACGCTCCGCTGAGATTTGCGCTTATGCACAATGGGTTAGGTCGTCATCCAACTGTCATCTAACCATCATAGAACGATGACATGGGACGCGTAGGGATGCGGGCAGCCGCGGAATCGACCGGCACCTCGACGCGTCGGGTGGGTCATCCCGGGCCTGTTGTTAACTATACGCCAGCAACCAACAACTAGGACGCAAGCACATCTGCCGTGGACCCAACCCACGTCGGCTGAGCCTTTCGTTTCGAACAAACAGGAGAGAGAGCCTTGAAACTTTTCCGCACCCTGACGACCGCCGGCGTCATCGCCGCGGCAGCGATCGGCCCGGCGATCGCAATCGACATCTCGGGCGCTGGAGCGACGTTTCCGTATCCGATCTATGCGAAATGGGCCGATGCCTACAAGAAAGAGACCGGCAACGGCTTGAACTACCAGTCGATCGGTTCGGGCGGCGGCATCAAGCAGATCAAAGCCAAGACCGTCACTTTCGGGGCCACTGACGCGCCGCTTTCCGGCAAGGACCTTGACGAGAGTGGCCTTATTCAGTTCCCGATGGTTCTGGGCGGCATCGTGCCGGTCGTCAACATCGAGGGCATCAAGTCCGGTGATCTCGTCATCGATGGCCCGACGCTCGCCAAGATCTTCCTCGGCGAGATCAAGACTTGGAACGATCCTGCCATCGCCAAGCTCAATCCGTCGGCCAAGCTGCCGTCGCAGTCGATTGCCGTCGTGCATCGCTCGGACGGCTCGGGTACGACCTACAATTTTGCCTATTACCTGGCCCAAGTCAGTCCGGATTGGAAATCGAAGGTCGGCTTCAACACGTCGGTCGAGTGGCCGGTCGGCATTGGCGCCAAGGGCAATGAAGGTGTCGCCAACAACGTGGCGCAGACGAAGGGCTCGATCGGCTACGTCGAGTACGCCTATGCCAAGCAAAACAAGCTGACCCATACCAACATGATCAACAAGGATGGCAAGAGCGTTCCGCCTAACTCGGCGACGTTCCAGGCGGCTGCAGCCAGCGCCGATTGGAACTCTGTTCCCGGCTACGGTGTCCTTCTCGCCAACCAGCCAGGCGCAGAGTCGTGGCCGATGACAGCGCCAACCTGGATCCTCATGTACAAGAAGCCACAGGATCCGGCCGCCGCCGCGGAGGCGCTCAGGTTCTTCGCCTGGGCCTATGACAAGGGCAGCAAGATGGCCGAGGACCTCGACTACATCCCGATGCCGAAGAACGTCGTCGATAGCGTCAAGAAGACCTGGGCGAGCGAAGTGAAAGACGCATCAGGCAAGCCGCTCTACGCGATGGCCCGCTGAGTTGGATGGGCTTTGGGAGGGGCGCCGTCCTGGGGCCCTTCCCCTTGTTCGCTTGTGTTCCAAATACGCTGTGTGAGGCGGCCCGGAGGTCGCTTTTGATTTGGCTCTCCCCGCCACATCACAGGGAGAGCCTGGATGCAGCCCGCCAGGAGGCGATCCGTGGTTGACGTTGCGCTGCAGGGCGATGCGGTCGAGGCGGACGCAGTAGCGGCGCGGGCCAAGGCGCTCAACCGGCTGCGTATCGGCGACATCATCTTCCGTGCTGTCACCCGCGCCGCGGCGATCGGGGTGCTCGTCATTCTCGGCGGCGTCATTATTTCGCTGATCGACGGGTCGCTGCTGGCCTTCCGTGCTTTCGGCCTCAATTTCCTGGTCGAGGAGCGGTGGAATCCGGTTACTGAGAAATTCGGAGCGATCGCGCCGATCTACGGCACGCTGGTCACGTCGTTCATTGCGATGCTGATCGCGGTGCCGGTCGGGCTGCTGATCGCTGTCTTTCTCACCGAGCTGTGCCCCATGTGGCTGCGGCGGTCGATTGGGATCGCCATCGAGCTCTTGGCGGGCATCCCAAGCATCATCTACGGCATCTGGGGGCTGTTCGTATTCGCGCCATTCCTGCAGGAGACCTTGCAACCTTTCCTGATTGCGACCTTCGGCAACATCCCCGTGTTATCGACGTTGTTTGCTGGCCCGCCCTATGGCATCGGCGTGCTGACCGCGGGCCTGATCCTCGCGATCATGGTGCTGCCCTTCGTCACCTCGATCTCGCGCGACGTGTTCGAGGCCGTGCCACCCGTACTCAAGGAAGCCGCCTACGGCGTCGGCTGCACCACCTGGGAGGTCGTGCGCTACGTCGTGGTGCCCTATACGCGAGTCGGCGTCATCGGCGGCGTGATGCTGGGACTCGGCCGGGCGCTCGGCGAGACCATGTCGGTGACATTCGTGATCGGCAACGCGCACAAAGTGTCGGCCTCCCTGCTTGCACCCGGCACTACCATTTCGGCGACCATCGCCAACGAATTCACCGAAGCGGTCGGTGACCTCTATACGTCGTCGCTGATCGCGCTGGGTCTGATCCTCTTCGTCATTACCTTCATCGTGCTCGCGATCGCACGCTACATGTTGTTGCGCATCGAGCGGCGGATCGGGTGAACCCATGGACAGCAGGCTCTATGCCGCCCGTCGCCGCCGCAACGGCATCATGCTGGGCCTGTCGCTTGCCGCGACACTGGTGGGGCTGGGCTGGCTGGTGCTGATCCTCGCGGTCCTGCTGTGGGAAGGCTTCAGCGGGCTTTCGCTCGCGGTTTTTACCGAGATGACGCCGCCGCCCGGCGCCGACGGCGGACTGCTCAATCCCATCGTCGGCAGCCTGATTCTGACCGTCCTCGCGGTGCTCATCGGCACGCCGATCGGAATCCTGGCCGGCACCTATATGGCCGAGTATGGCCGGTATGACCGGCTGACCTCGATCGTGCGGTTCATCAACGACATCCTGCTCAGCGCGCCGTCGATCGTGGTGGGACTGTTTATTTACGAGATCATGGTGGCCCCCATGGGCCACTTCTCCGGGCTCGCCGGAGCGGTCGCGCTCGCGGTGATCGTCATTCCGGTCGTGGTGCGCACCACAGAGGACATGCTCCTTTTGGTGCCGGACCAGCTGCGTGAGGCGGCCGTTTCGATTGGCATGCCGCGCGCCTTCGTGATCGCCAAGGTGTGCTATCGTGCCGCCAAGGCCGGCATGATCACGGGCGTGCTGCTCGCCATCGCCCGCATCAGCGGGGAGACCGCGCCGCTGCTGTTCACCGCCCTCAACAACCAGTTCTGGAGCACCAATCTCAACGCCCCGATGGCGAGTCTGCCGGTCGTCATCTTCCAGTTCGCGCTCTCGCCCTATCAAGACTGGCAAAAGCTTGCTTGGACTGGAGCGCTGATCATCACCCTCACCGTGCTCGCGCTCTCGATCATCGCGCGCGCACTTTCCGCAACGAGAAAACCGTCATGAATGTCGCCTCCGCTTCGGTCGCGGTTCCCACCGTCACCCACGCGCCGATCAGCACAACCGGCCTGAACGAAAAGATTTCGATCCGAAACCTCGACTTCTATTATGGAACGAGCAAAGCGCTCAAAGGCATCAGCCTGCCGCTCTACCAGAACAAGGTCACCGCCTTCATCGGGCCATCCGGTTGCGGCAAGTCTACGCTGCTGCGCGTTCTCAACCGGATGTACGATCTCTATCCCAACCAGCGGGCCGAGGGCGACGTCGTGTTCGATGGGGAAGACATTCTTTCGCCCAAACAGGATCTCAACCTCTTGCGCGCGCGCATCGGCATGGTGTTCCAGAAGCCGACGCCGTTTCCGATGTCAATCTACGAGAACATCGCGTTCGGCGTCAGGCTCTACGAGAAGCTGCCGCGGTCGGAGCTGGATGGTCGGGTCGAGACGTCGCTGCGCCGCGCCGCCCTCTGGGATGAGGTGAAGGACAAGCTCAGCGCCAATGGGCTGAGCCTCTCCGGCGGGCAGCAGCAGCGCCTGTGCATCGCACGTACCGTCGCAGTGCGCCCTGAGGTGATCCTGTTCGACGAGCCGTGCTCGGCGCTCGATCCGATCTCGACCGCCAAAATCGAGGAATTGATCGACGAGCTCAAGGACGATTACACGATCGTGATCGTTACCCACAACATGCAGCAGGCGGCGCGCGTCTCCGACTTCACCGCCTTCATGTATCTCGGGGAGCTGATCGAGTTCGACACCACGAGCAAGATGTTCACTGCCCCCAGCGACACACGCTCGCAGGACTATATCACCGGCCGCTTCGGCTAGGCCGTTCGCCAGCAAGGACGAAACAGATGGTCATCTCCGATCATACCGCCAAGGCCTTCGACGTCGACTTGCAAGAGCTCAGCCGCATGGTGGCGGAGATGGGCGGTCTTGCCGAGAAGCAGGTTGCCGACGCGGTGGATGCGCTCGCGCACCGTGATAGCGATCGCGCGCAGCAGACCGTGGCCGCCGATCCCGACATTGATGCGCTGCAGGCTCAAATCGAGGAAAAGGCCGTGCTGACGATCGCCCGTCGCCAACCCATGGCAGTCGACTTGCGGGAAGTCGTCGGGGCGCTGCGGGTCTCCAACGACCTCGAGCGTATCGGCGATCTTGCCAAGAACATCGGCAAGCGGGTGATGGCTCTCGACGGCGAATTTCATCCGCCCAAGTTGATCCGCGGCGTCGAGCATATGGGCTCCATGGTTCTCGGCCAACTCAAGGAGGTGCTCGACAGCTACGCCCGCCATGATCTCAAGAAAGCGCTGGCGGTGTGGAACGGCGACGAGGAGGTCGACTCCATCTGTACGTCGCTGTTCCGCGAGCTGTTGACTTATATGATGGAGGATCCGCGCAACATCACCTTCTGCATCCATCTCATGTTCTGCGCCAAGAACATCGAGCGTATGGGTGATCACGCGACCAACATCGCGGAGACCGTTTATTACATGGTCGAAGGCCACCCCATGGCCGATCAGCGGCGTAAGGGCGACACCACCGCCTTCGCCACGCTGGCGGCGGACAAATGATCGGGGATGCCGAGCGCATGAAGCCCAATATCTTGATCGTGGAGGACGAGGAGGCGCTGGTGCTCCTCCTGCGCTACAACCTCGAGGCGGAGGGCTATGGTGTGGAGACCATCGCGCGAGGCGATGAGGCGGATTTGCTGCTCAAGGAGCGCTCGCCCGACCTGGTCATTCTCGACTGGATGCTGCCCGGGCTCTCCGGTATCGAACTCTGTCGCCGGTTGCGGGCGCGCTCCGAGACCAAGCGGTTGCCGATCATCATGCTCACCGCCCGCGGTGAGGAGAGCGAGCGCGTGCGCGGGCTGGCCACCGGCGCCGACGACTATATCGTCAAGCCTTTCTCGGTTCCGGAATTGAGCGCTCGCGTGCGGGCCCTGTTGCGGCGCGCGGCCCCCGAGCGCCTCGCCGACGTGTTGTCCTTCGGCGAGCTCGAGGTGGACCGGGAGAAGAAACGCGTCTCGCGCGCCGGGCGCGCCATCGATCTCGGCCCGACCGAATACCGTCTGCTCGAATTCCTGATGGAGCGGCCCGGCCGCGTCTTCTCGCGCGAACAGCTGCTGAACGGGGTATGGGGCAGCCAGATCTATATCGACGAGCGCACGGTGGACGTGCATGTCGGCCGACTGCGCAAGGCGCTCAACCGCGGCTACGAAACGGATCCGATCCGAACCGTGCGTGGCGCCGGCTACGCGCTCGACGATCGGTTCGGGAAGGCCGGATGAACCAGCGCATCTGGCAGTCGACGTCGCTGGCTCCGCACATGCGTCATCCGCGGGTCAAGGGTGAGTCTATCCCCGCAACGACCGCCGCTCGCGGCGCATGTGCGGCGGCTGATAGGCGACCCGTGAATGGTATGCGCAATAGGGGAGCCCAGTGATGGTCTGCCCTCCGCAAAAGAAAAAGTCGGGCTGGCCGGGATCGCCGATCGGCCAGCGGCAAGTCTCCTCTGTAAGTTCCAGCAAGGTGCGGCGCTGGCCCAGTGGGATGACGTTGTCGAGCAACTCTGGCTCGCGCTCGAGGTCGAACTCGTAGGCGTGGGCGAGCGCGGTGTTGCCGCGTATCGACGGCCGCGAAACTCGCAGCATGTGCGAATGGGCACGCGGCTTGCGCGGGCGGGGAGCGGCCGAGGATGGCGACTTGGCGCGGCCCGAAAGGCCGAGGCGGTGCACCTTGCCGATCACCGCATTGCGAGTGATGCCGCCAAGCTCCGCGGCGATTTGACTCGCCGACAGCCCGTCGGCCCACAGCTTCTTCAGCATTTCAACGCGTTCATCGGTCCAGGTCATGGCCAAATCCTCGCCAGCCGTCGCGGCGGAGAAGTCCGGACAGAATCCCACTGCGGGCCTGGGCAACGATCAGTTGGCCCGACGCATACCCGCGCCACCGATTTACGCTAATAACTGTCCGCCGCACGAAATGTCGTATTCGACGATGGAAAAGCTACAATATGGCGGGAGTCAGGCGCAAGAGTGATCGACCTGCGTCCACATGTTCTGTCCGCGTTAGGGCCATGCGTCCACACTTATCTGCACGGTTGTGTATTGCGCGAGCCTGTAACGGCGTCGCCACGGCGTCCCCCATCATGTTGACAGCGGATCGCGCAGCAATAGAATACCTTACGGTGCCGCCCGCAGAGGCGGCACATTTCGTTTCCGCTGATTGTCGGCTCCTCGATGAGTAACAACCAAAGCTCGCATTTGCTGCCGACCTACGCGCGCGTCGATCTTGCCTTCGAGCGCGGCGAGGGCGCGTGGCTCATAGCGACGAACGGCGAGCGTTACCTCGATTTCACCTCGGGGGTGGCCGTCAACGCACTTGGCCATGCCCACCCGCACCTCGTCGAGGCCATCACCAAGCAGGCCAACAGGGTGTGGCACGTGTCGAATCTCTATCGCATCCCCGAGAGCGAGCGGGTTGCCGAGAGGCTGTGCGCGGCGAGCTTTGCGGACGTGGTGTTTTTCTGCAATTCGGGCGCCGAGGCTATGGAATGCGCCATCAAAATGGCGCGCAAATATCAGTCGGCGAGCGGCCGGCCCGAACGCTACCGCATGATTACTTTCGAGGGTGCCTTCCACGGACGCACGCTCGCGACCTTGGCCGCCGGCGGCCAGAAGAAATATCTCGACGGCTTCGGTCCGGTCGTCGACGGGTTCGACCAAGTGGCCTTCGCCGACCTCGAAGCGACCAAGCGCGCCGTCGGGCCGCAAACCGCCGCGATCCTGATCGAGCCCATCATGGGCGAGGGGGGCGTGCGCATCGTGCCGAACGAATTTTTGCGGGCGCTGCGGCGGCTGTGCGACGAGCACGGCTTGCTGCTGGTGTTCGACGAGGTGCAGACCGGCATCGGCAGAACCGGGGAACTCTTCGCCTATCAGCGCTGCGGCGTTGCCCCCGACATCATGGCACTTGCCAAGGCTTTGGGTGGCGGCCTTCCGCTCGGCGCGTGCCTCGCCACCAGCGAGGCCGCCAAGGGTATGACCACGGGCACGCACGGCTCGACTTTCGGCGGCAATCCGCTGGCAATGGCGGCCGCGAGCGCCTTGCTCGACGTGGTGCTCGCCGATGGATTTCTCGAGCGCGTGCGCCGGGTTTCTCTGGTGCTCAAGCAAAAGCTCGCGGAGATCAAGGATCGCTATCCCACGATCATTGCCGAGTTGCGCGGCGAGGGGCTTCTGGTCGGATTGCGGGCGGTGGTTCCCAGCGCCGAGCTGGTCGACGAGCTGAGGGCGGAGAAGATGATCACGGTCGCGGCTGGCGATAACGTGGTACGGCTTTTGCCGCCGCTGATCGTGAGCGAGGAGGAGGTCGCCGAAGCGGTCCGCCGGCTCGAGCGCGCCTGCGCCCGTATCGCCAAGACGCAGGAAAGACCGCAGAAGGTGGGGGCGGCTGTATGAAGGGCCGCGACTTTCTCGACTTGATCGACATCCCTGCGCAAGAGCTGCACGGGATGATCGAGGCAAGCCGCGCCATGAAGGCGCGGCGCGAGCGCGGTCCGCGGCCACTCGAGGGGCGCACGCTGGCCATGGTCTTCGACAAGCCCTCGACGCGCACGCGGGTCTCCTTCGATGTCGCCATGCGCCAACTCGGAGGCGCAGCCATCCTGCTGACCGGCCAGGAAATGCAACTCGGCCGGGGTGAAACCATCGCCGACACGGCGCGGGTGCTTTCGCGCTACGTCGATATCATCATGATCCGCACGCTCGATCACGACATGCTCATCGAGCTCGCGCGTCATGCAACGGTGCCGGTGATCAACGGTCTGACCCGCCGCTCGCACCCCTGCCAAGTGCTCGCCGACGTCATGACGTTCGAGGAGCACCGCGGGCCGATCCGCGGCAAGACGGTGGCCTGGACCGGCGATGCCAACAACGTGCTCACCTCCTGGATGCACGCCGCCCAGCGCTTCGATTTCCGCCTGCGGGTGGCCACGCCGCCCGAGCTCGCCCCGAAGAAGTGGCTGCTCGACTGGGCCAAAAGCTCGGGTGCCGCGATCCAGATCGGCAGCGAGCCCGAGGAGGCGGTTAAGGGGTCTGATTGCGTGGTGACGGATACGTGGGTTTCGATGGGGGACAAGGACGGCCAACGTCGCCACAACTTGCTCAAGCGCTACCAAGTCAATGCCCGGCTGATGGCGTTGGCGAAGCGGGATGCGGTGTTCATGCACTGCCTGCCCGCCCATCGCGGCGAGGAGGTCACGGATGAGGTGATCGACGGGCCGCAATCGGTCGTCTTCGACGAGGCTGAGAACCGCCTGCACGCCCAAAAAGGCATTTTGGCGTGGTGCTTGAACGCACGGTAACTTTGGTGCTCGCACGCGCGATGACGGCCATCCGGCGCGGGGCCGCCGCTTGCGCTGAAGATTAAAGCGGGGGGCATCTTTCGCCGCTCGGCACTATATTTAAGGCCATCATGTCCGATCCCCACATCGAAATTCCAGCACGCGCGCCAGCGGCGACCTCCGTCGACGACACGATCTTGCCCTTCAAGGTCGAGGCGCTCGATCTGCGTGGCCGGGTCGTGCGTTTTGGCCCGGCCATCGACACGATCTTGTCGTGTCACCGTTATCCCGCGCCGGTGGCGAAGCTTTTGGGCGAGGGGATCGTGCTTGCCGTACTGCTCGGTTCGACCTTGAAATTCGAAGGCCGTTTCATTCTCCAGACCCAGAGCGACGGGCCGGTGCGGATGTTGGTCATCGACTACACCACGCCCGGCAAGGTGCGCGGCTGCGCCAGCTTTGATGCCGCCCGCGTTGCGGAGGCCATTGCAATTGGCGCGGCCGATCCAGGCGCGCTGCTCGGCCGCGGACATTTGGCCATGACCATCGATCAGGGACCGGATACCGCCCGCTATCAGGGGATCGTAGCGCTCGAGGGCAAGGGGCTCGAACACGCGGCGCACGAATATTTTCTTCGCTCCGAGCAAATCCCCACGCGAGTGCGCCTGGCAGTGGCCGAGGAGCTGCGCTCGGGCGCAGACGGTGCGCGCCATTGCTGGCGGGCCGGCGGGCTGCTGTTGCAGTTCTTGCCGCAGTCGCCCGAGCGGGTGCGGCGCGCAGATCTTGACCCAGGCGACGTGCCGGAGGGGATTGAGGTTAAGGCCGCGCCCGAGGATGACGCCTGGGTCGAAGGCCGCGCGCTGGTGGCGAGCGTCGAGGATATCGAACTGCTCGATCCCGACACGTCCGCCGAGCGGCTGCTGTACCGGCTGTTCAACGAGCGTGGCGTGCGGGTCTTCCGCAGTCGCGACTTGCAGGCGCAGTGCTCGTGTTCGCGCGAGCGGGTGGAACGGATGCTGCGCAGTTTTTCCCAAGATGACCGCGACCACATGGTCGAGAACGGCAAGATCACGGTCACCTGCGAGTTCTGTAACTCGACTTACGTATTCGAGCCGCTGGATGTGGCGGAGCGCACGCCGTCGGCATGAGGGCGGGCGCGGCAGAATGCCGGCGGCCGGCCTCGTGGACCGCCTCAATTGATCGTTCGCTCGCGCTGCGGGGTGTCGAGCGAGAAGGCCGGAATGTCGATATCGAATTGCTCGCCGGCCGCGGTCACCATGCCATAGGTTCCGGTCATGAAACCCGAGGGGGTGGGCAGCGGCACGCCGCTGGTATATTCGAAATTTTCGCCGGGTTTGAGCACCGGCTCCTCGCCGACGACGCCTGCCCCGCGCACCTCCTGCAGCCGACCGAGCGCGTCGGTGATGCGCCAATGACGCGTCTTCAGCTGCACGGTCTCAGCCCCGCGGTTGGTCAGCGTGATGGTATAGGCCCAGAAGAAATAGCCGTTCTCGGGCGAGGATCGCTCGGGCAGGAAGCGTGGCGTGGCGGTGACCTCGATCTGCCGGGTCACGGCCCGATACGCTGCTTTGGGGGCATCCATCGTCAGCCCTCTACCCCGGGTGCTTCGTCGCATGTGCGGCCGTAGTGAACAGCTTGAGCGCCCAGCCTGCAACCGTCGCGATGACGTGACTCCCAAGCCGGGCAAAGGCCTACTAGATTTGGCTGTGTCCCTTATCGCGTGAAAGATCGCCTTGAATGCATGCCCTCGTGGTGACCACCGGACGCGATCTGCGGCTCGATTTGTTCCGCGGGATCGCGCTTTGGCTGATCTTCCTCGACCATATCCCCTCGAACCTGGTTGCTTGGGGCACCATCCGCAATTACGGCTTTAGCGACGCAACTGAAATTTTCGTCTTCGTCTCCGGTTACACCGCCGCCTTCGTCTACGGCAGAGAAATGCGCGAACGCGGCTTTCTCATCGCAGGCGCCCACATCCTGCGGCGAGCCTGGCAAATCTACGTAGCCCACGTATTCCTATTCGCTATTTATCTCGCCGAAATTTCCTACGTCGCCACCAGTTTCGAGAATCCTCTCTATGCCGAAGAGATGAACATTCTCGATTTTCTCAAGCAGCCGGAGGTGACGATCGTCGAGGCACTGTTGCTCAAGTTCAAGCCGTCCAACATGGACATACTGCCGCTCTACATCATTCTACTGCTGTTGTTTCCGCCGACGCTGTGGTTGCTGCAGTTTCGATCCTCGCTGGCGCTGGGCGCCTCGGTGCTGCTCTACGTGCTTACATGGACATTCAACTGGAACCTGCCGAGCTATCCCAGCGGGCACTGGTACTTCAATCCATTCGCCTGGCAATTGCTGTTTGTGTTCGGCGCCTGGTGCGCGCTGGGGGGAGCGCAACGGCTTGCGGCCGTCCTGCAATCACGCGTGACGTTGTCGATCGCGGTGGCCTACCTGCTGTTCGCGTTCGTCATCACGCTGACCTGGTATCTGCCATACATGAGCAAGTACGTTCCGCATTGGCTGGAGGAGTTGATCTACCCGATCGACAAGGTCAATCTCGACGTCCTGCGCTTTGCGCATTTCCTCGCGCTGGCGGTGGTGACGGTCAGATTCCTGCCGCGCGAGTGGCCGGGACTCAAATCGCGCTGGGCTTGGCCGGCGATCGTCTGCGGCCAGCACTCGCTGGAAATCTTCTGCCTGGGCGTGTTCCTGTCCTTTGCCGCGCATTTCGCCATGGTGGAGGTGTCGGGCGCCATCTGGATGCAATTCCTGCTCAGCGCGTTGGGCATCGTTGTCATGGTTGCGGCTGCCGGCCTGCTAAGCTGGTATAAGAGGGCAGAAGGACGTAGTCCCGGATCGCGTCCCAAGAAAACGCCGGACGCCGACCTCGCAGGAGGCGAGGCATGAAAACGCCCATTGCAGTGGCCGCCGTGTCTGCGGCCCTCTATGTCTTGCCCAGCGCGGCGTTCGCCGCGGAGCCCTGCGACATCCCCGGCTATTTGTTGTTTGGAAACAACGAGTTGAAGCACGTGGCCGAGGCCGTCCAGAAGGAGAAAAAGCTCACGATTGCCGTGGTCGGGACCGGCTCCTCTATTCTCGCCGGTCCTGACGGCCCGCGTTCGGCCTATCCGGCGCGGCTCGAGGCGGTGCTCAAACAGAAGCTTCCTTCGGTGGCGGTTAAGGTCGTCACCCTTGCCAGAACGCGGATGACTGCCGAGGACCTGGCCAGGGGCATGGAAAAGGTGCTGGTCGACGAGAAGCCCGACCTGGTGATATGGCAAACCGGCACCCAAGATGCCATTCGCAGGGTCGACCCCGACGAGTTCAGGGCGGCGCTTGAGGAAGGGGTGGAGACGCTGCACAAAGGCGGCACCGACGTCATTTTGATGAATATGCAATACAGTCCGCGCACCGACATCATGGTTCCGCTTGGGCCCTACGCGGACAATATGCGGGTAGTGGCGCAGCAGCACGAGATCCCGCTGTTTGACCGGCTTGCCATTATGCGGCATTGGTCCGATACCGGCGCGTTCGACCTCTATGCCGCCGGAAAGGATAATGTGCTCGCCCAGCGCGTGCACGATTGCATCGGCCGCGGCATTGCCTCTATGATCATCGACGCCGCCCATTTGCATCCCGAATCCAAGGCGGCTCAATAAACAGGCGTCAAATAAGGAAAAAGCCTCCAGAGGACGAAGCGCACAGCATGCATTTTCAGGTATTTTTGCGTCGTGGAGCCCTGCTCGGGGCCGTTGCGACAGGGGCTTTCATTGCGCTCGCTCCGGCGCGGGCGCAGACGTCCGGGGCGACCGCGGCTCCGGCCGCTCTGTCATCCTCGGCGGCGGCGCGGCAGCCCGCCTGCGCGGTAGCGGCCGAGCAAGTACGCTTTGATCGCCCATTGCCGCGGATCGGGC
>JBJMTU010000250.1:0-5639 GCA_045811545.1 Xanthobacteraceae bacterium
AAGCATCGTCACTCGCGGCGCGCCCCGCCTTCCATAAGTGGTTGAGGGTAGTTTTTAGGACCGTCGGCATTTGGTTCGCTGTCGCCCGCTGCCTACGAATGCCGTCGGCGTTGCTCACACCCGAAAACTTTGCGTCAGTAGGGTTCGGCGAGGTAGCTCGCTGAGCTCCGCCAGTCTTATCGCTGACGACCTTGAGATGGCTCCCTGCCGCCGCTCCCTGCGCGGGCCGGGGGATGACTTGGCGCAGAATCTCGTCCCGCGGGCCGAAGTCCTTCTGCAGTCTGTTGGCAAGCACCACGACCCTGTCGCAGGCCGAGAGCATCGACAGCCGGTGAGCAATGAGCACGACGATGGCTCCGCGCGCCTTGAGACTGACGATGGCCTGCTGCAATGCCATCTCGCCCTCGCTATCGAGGTTCGAGTTCGGCTCGTCGAGGACCACCAGGAACGGATCGCCGTATAGGGCGCGCGCCAGCGCGATGCGCTGCCGTTGGCCCCCCGACAGGATTTCTCCGCCCGCGCCGACCTTGGTGTCATATCCAGCCGGAAGGCGCAGGATCATGTCGTGTGCGCCGGCCGCTTGCGCGGCTTTGAGCACGGCATTCGCATCGGGCGCCCTATCCATTCGAGCAATGTTCTCGGAGATGGTTCCGTCGAACAACTCGACCGTTTGCGACACGAACCCGATGTGACGACCGAGAAGCTGAGGGTTCCACTGGTCAAGCGCGGCCCCGTCGAGCCGCACCTGGCCTTGGGCGGGCGGCCAAATGCCGACCAGGGTGCGTACCAGAGAAGTTTTGCCGGCTCCGCTCGAGCCGATGATGGCGACCGCCTCGCCCGATGTGAGCGCAAAGCGCACGCCGGCCACGATCGGCGTCGCACTGCCGGGTGCCGCAACGGCGGCGTGCTCGACCTCGAGGCTGCGCACCGGCTTCGGCAGGGCTGTTGCCGTTGACTTGCGCTCAGCACGCTTGAGCGCTTCGGACAGCCGCGTAATGCTTTGGCGGGCGGCAATGAAGACCCGCCAGTTCGCAATCGCGGTCTCGATCGGCGCGAGGGCACGGCCCATCATGATCGAGGCCGCGATCATGCCGCCGGCGGTCAGCTCCTGCCTGAGCACAAGATAGGCGCCGAGGCCGAGGATCATCGACTGTAGCAGCAGACGCAGGACTTTCGACACGCTGCTGTAGGAGCCCGTCACATCGCTCGCGCGGCCGATCGCGGCGATGTACTGGTTATTGATCCGCGCCCAGCGTTTGGCCAACTCGTCCGCCATGCCCATCGCAACGATGGACTCGCTGTTGCGCCGGTCGGCCTCGACCATGACCGCCCTCATCCCGCCATCCTGGGCCGCCATGCGGGCCGGCATGCGGCTCGCTCGTTCGGTAAGCAGGGTTATTGCAAACAGCAGCCCGCCGCCCGCAGCCGATGCCATGCCGAGCCAAGGATGAATGAGGTAGCAGATGAGCAAGAACACCGGAATCCAGGGCAAATCCGCCATGGCGATCGGCCCGGCCCCGATTAAAAAGGCGCGAATCTGATCGAGGTCGCGCACCGGCTGGTTCGCTTCGCCTGGATTTCGGGACGCGATGGCGAGCCGGACCACCGCCCCGTGAACGGTCAGGGCCAGGCGCTGGTCAAGCAACGCGGCCGCGCGAACGACAACGCGCGATCGGATCAGATCGAGCGCGCCCTGGAATGCATAGGCCCCCACCAGAAAAGCCGTCAGGGCAACGAGCGTCGAGACGCTGTGGCTGCTCAGGACCCGGTCGTAAATCTGCAACATGTAAAGCGGGCCGGCGAGCATCAGCAGGTTCACGAGGCCCGAGAACAGCGCCACGCTCCAGAACGCTCGCCGGCAATCGCGCAAGGCCGCCGCGACGTCGGGATGGGCTGAAGCGGCTGGAAAAATCATGACGCCCGCGGGAGAGACGACCCGCCCAACTGATTGATATCGCGATCAAGGTCGCCGCCGACCGGCGATGTACTCGCGCACGCACCGGATCCAGTTGAACGTGGCTCAGCCTGCTTCATTAAGGCGGGCAAGAGCCAAATCGAGGGCACCTGAGTGGCGCGACGAGCGGCCAAGCGGACAACGTGCCTCCGGGTGCGTGGCGGGTGACCTCTTCAACATGATCCAGACCAGGGCTCAGCGGCGCCCGGGCCACTGTCATACTGCGTGGAAATCGCTCGGCAGCAGGGACGTGACTCCTCGAAACTTCGTCAGCTCCACTGTGTCGGTACTGAGCCCGTCGGCGATCGAATTGACGGTGAGGCTGATCTGCTCGGTTGTGGAATGCACCTCGCCGGCACCGGTCTGGATCGTCTGCGTGGCGGCGCTCCCAGAGTCTGCTGCTATATCGGTGCGCGACTGCACTTCAATTAAACGATCGCGGAACTGAAGACGTTCGATGTTCGTCAGCGTGTCGGTGCCGTCGTTTCCGACATTGTCGTTGACCGTGATCGTACCATCGTCATTGTTAGTGATGGTGTAGTTCCGAAACTTGCCCACGAACACCGCGGTGTCAGTGTCCGCAAGCGGGGGACCGAATGGATTGCCGTTGTCGCCGATCAGGTGGTCATCGCCCCGGCCACCTGCGAGCCAATCGTTGCCCTCGTTGCCGAGCAATTCATCATCGCCGTCGCCGCCGAGGATGACGTCGTTGCCAAGGCCGCCGAACACCTCGTCCCCATCGTCACCGGCATTGAGGAAATCGTGACCCTCACCGCCGACGAGCAGGTCCTCGCCGACGCCGCCGAACAGTGCATCTTTGCCGTCGCCGCCCTTGAGGAAGTCGTCGCCCTCGCGATCGGTGAGGATATCATTGCCCGCACCGCCGATGATTGAATCGTCGCCAGCCCCGCCCTCCAGGATGTCGTTGCCGTCATCGCCCCAGAGCGTATCGTTGCCTCCGCCGGCCTGCATCTTGTCCTTCTGCGCGGTGCCGCCCATCACGATGTGGTCGTCGCCGATGAAACGCACTGTGCCGTCGCGGTCGACGGTCACCAACGGATCACCCGTCTCAGGATCGACCGGGAAGGTCGACTTGTTACCGACCTCGATAGTGAAGGTCGGCACGTCGAAAATATCGAACGGGAGGTGCGTCGTTCCGGTGTTGCGCATCACCATCTCGGCGAACGAGCCCTCCTCAAGTTGCGTTTCGAAGTTGAGGCCGTCCGTTCGCGCCAGATAGTAGAGCCGGTCCCCGTTCTGCAGGTTCTCCATCTGCGTCTCGAAGACGAAGTTGAAGGTCGAACCCAAAAGACCGCCGGTCGACAGCGGCTTCTCGGCCAGGCCGCCGATCCAGAGATCGACGTTGTTGAGACCGGTCTCGACGCCGGCGAAGGCGCCGGTGCCGTTGAGGAATTCGGTATCCGGACCGATCCTCTCGTCTTCAGGCGTGGCTGGATCGTCCGGCCTGCCGAAGACGATCGTCATGGCCGCGGCTCGTTTCTCCTCAAGGGTCGTCGCGCCGGCGAGCAGCGGATGAATGCCGTAGGCGGCGATGAAGTTGACCAGGGACTCGGGATGCTTGATGCCGAGCCCAAAATCCGCCCAGCTCGCGTATGGCGCTAGGCGGCCATCGTGGGTGGCGTCGAAGAACTGCTGGCGCACCTCGTTCAACGGCGCCACGCCAGTGTCGCGGCCGCGCGTGAGATTGATGGTCGCGAGGTCGAGCGGCAGACCGAGCAGATTGTTGCGCAGCGCGCCGGTGACGAATTCATCGACCTGATTGCCGACCTCAACCGACGCGCCGCGCACGATCTCACCCGGCGCATCGGCGCCGCGTTCCAAGTAGGCCAGCGGATTGAGGAAGGCGTCGATCAGGCTCAACTGCTGATCGCCCGCCGTCAGCGGATCCGCGTCCACGACATTGCCGTTGGCGTCCATGCGATCAACGGTTTCGCGCAGCAGCGAGTGACCGAAGCGGTAGACCGTATGCGCGAACTCGGCCACGATGGCAGGATCGATGGTGACATCGATGGCCTCGAACTCGTCGACGTTCGGCTGGACGCGGCGTGCGAACTCCTCGAACACGAGGTGCTGGTACTGCATCTCGGTGCCGAACTTGGCCGCCTGGAACAACCGCTCGCCGTTCCATTCGTCCGCCTGAACGCCATCGGATAGATTCGCGCCGGGCAAGAGCCATTCGCTGACGAAGGCCGGATCGTTGTCCAATTCCGCCAGGACCACGTCCTTGACGTGGTCGACGAGTCGGTTGTGCTCGGCGTGGAAAACGTGGTGGACGGCGGTCAAGCCGATGTTCTCGTTGGCGCGACCGTCACCCGCGACATAGTGGGCGTCAAGCAGTTCGTCGTCGTAGGTGTTGGGGTCGAAGTCGTCCTGGCCGACAACGTCATCGGCATCAGGTGTGCGCATGACGCCCGCGGAATCGCGCGGATTGGCAATGTGCGCGATGTCGTCGAGGAAGGCGTGGCCGGTGCGGACAGCGCCGCTGGTGCCGATGGGCGTGCTCCGGTCAGTCGCTGACACGAGAGTGTCATCGGCTGTTCCGGCACTACCGTCGGGACCGGCCAATACGAGTTGAGCCAAGCCGGTGACCGGGTGAGGAATGAAGTTGCCGTACGAGTCGGTCGCGATCAGGGGCAGGTTGGTGACGTCCTCGTCTGTGAGCTGGATCCCGAGCAGGAGCGCATTCGCCTTGACGTCGGCCCAAGTGGCCAGGCCGCCCTTCGTCCCATCGAGACGGGTGCCTTCAATGAGCTTGCCGGTGGCATGCGGCGCGCGGTCCGGGCCGATAGCATATTCGCGCAGGAACGCCTGATGCGAAGGATGCGAGGTGTAGGTTTGGTTCTGATCGACGAATGGCGTTGTCTGGTTCGTGTGCTCGTGGATGTCGTCCGTGGTGCCCAAGATGCCGTCGGGACCAGGTTGATTGGTGGCCCGGGTCAGCACCATGAAATTGGTCGACGCATCGTCGGCGGTGCCGGTGATGCCGTCCGGCCCCGCATCATAGAGCGGATCATCCGGCTGCAGCGGGATGAACACCGTTCCGCTGCCGCCCTTGTTCACCAAATCAAGGCCGTGATCGAAGAACTGGCCAAACAGCGTGAACCACTGGTTGAACGATGCGCCGTTATCGGGCGCCACGTTGGGTATGACGCCATCGCCATCTGGATCATGGGCAGCCGCCGCAGGATTCGTGGTCGCGTTCATGTCCACGACCAGGTTGCTAATGATGCGCGGCTGCGAGTCCACCACCACGCCGCTCGTCTGCAGATAAGAAGTCGGTATCGCGGGCGCCGGTCCGGCGCCATCCGAATCAAAATCCTCCGCATTGCGGAACACCGGGTCGGTCATCCGCGGGAATACGCGATCCGCGGAGCCAAACTCGGACTGCCCCGGCACAGCGTTGTTGCTGGTTCCGTCAACCGTGCGAAGGCCGAATGGGAGATCGGGACTCTGCAGCGGTGCGTTCGTCTCGGCGCGAATGATCTGAGTGAGAATGAAATCGAGATCGGATCGAATGAGTTTCATGGCGGCCTCCGTTACTGCACGCCCCGCCTCCCTTACTGCACACCCCAGAGCGATTCACTAGATGCGCTTTGTGTCGCCGACTTGGCGCTCACGTAGCAGCAGCAAGATTTTTTCCGCGGTTATCGTGCCAGTAATACCG
>JBJMTU010000251.1:0-12228 GCA_045811545.1 Xanthobacteraceae bacterium
AAATCACGCGCCACGCTCACCCCCTCCCGACCGCTTCGCGGTCGACCTCCCCCCTCCAGGGGAGGCGAGGTGCGCGCGGCATGTCCGCGTCAATTTCCCGCGAGCTGCCGCAGCTTCGGCCCGGTCTCCGGCGCGCGTTTGATCACGGATTGCCAGGCCACCTCGTAGGCGCGGTCGAGAAAGGCCTTGGACGCGGCCGGTCCGAAGTCGAGCGCTTGGATGCCGGCGGTGGCTTGGCGTTCGCGCTCGGCCTTGATGGCGGCATCTTTCTCGCGGTCGAGGTCTTCGAGCCACAGCGCCGCGTCGTTGAGCAGCTTGCGCTGGGCGTCGTTGAGCCCCTTCCAGGCGTCGAGATTGACCAGCACGTTGACCTCGACGCTGTAGAACGGCGGCTCCATGCGGAACTTGGTCACCTTGTCCCAGCCGAGATCGAAGATGCCCGTGATCGGCCAACCGTAGCCGTCGACCACGCCGCGCTCGAGCGCGGTGTAAACCTCGCCCGGCGCAGTGGTGATCGGCGTGCCGCCGAGCGCCTCGACCACGTCGCGGTAGACCGGCGTGACCCGGATCTTGAGGCCGGAGAAGTCGATCTTGTCGATCTTCTTGTTGAGGTAAATGTGGAACGGGACGTTGTGGAACTGGCGGGCGAGGTACTGCGAGCCGAGTTTTTGGTTGTGCAGCTGGTTCATGTAGTCCCAGGTGCCGTTCTTGCGCTGCTCGCTCATCGGCTTGCCGTTGAGCTTGAAGCCGTCGGCTTCCGGCATGAGGTTGGTGTAGAAGGCGCCCGTCACGTTGGCCATGTCGACCACGCGGGTGCGCACGGCGTTGCCGACCTCGAACGGCGGCACCGCCCGCGGTCCGCCGATATAGTTGATCTTGATCAGGCCCTTGCCGTCGGCGTTCACCTTCTCGACAAACCGCTCGAAATTGCGCGAGAACTCCGTGCCTTCGGCGAAGGCGGAGACGGCGCGCAGCGTCACCTCTTCAGCCGCGGCTGGCGATGCCGCTGCGATCAAGGCGGCGGCGATGAAGATCGAGCGCATGGTTCCCCCTCCGGTCAGGTAGCCTGTTGGTTATGTGATCTTTGAAATATAATCGCGGTGGCGTGCGGTTGAGTCAATTGCGCCCCGGCGCACAACGGCTCGCAGACGAGGTCTCACGCAGCGGACGCGGATGGCAGAACGCTCGTTCAAAAGTGAGGTCGCAAAACTTCGGCTCAGCGCGGGGCAGGAATTCCGCGGTGAGGGAATTCTCGCCGTCACCAAGGCGCTGCTGCAGGCGGGCGTCTCCTACGTCTCGGGCTATCAGGGCGCGCCGATCTCGCATCTCGTCGATGTGCTCGCCGATGCCGACGACGTGCTGCGCGAGCTGGGGGTCCGGTTCGAGGCGAGCGCCAACGAAGCAGCCGCTGCCGCTGCGCTCGCGGCATCGATCAATTATCCGCTGCGCGGCGCCGCGACCTTCAAGTCGACGGTCGGCACCAATGTCGCCTCCGACGCGCTCGCCAATCTCGCCTCCAGCGGCGTCACCGGCGGCGCGTTGATCATCGTCGGGGAGGACTATGGTGAAGGCTCCTCGATCATGCAGGAGCGCAGCCACGCCTTCGCCATGAAATCGCAGATCTGGCTGCTCGATCCGCGGCCGAACCTGCCGTCGATCGTGCAGGCGGTCGAGATGGGCTTCGAGCTGTCGGAGGCGACCAACACTCCGGTGATGCTGGAGCTGCGCATCCGCGCCTGCCACGTCTACGGCAGCTTCGTCGCCCGCGACAATGCGCGCCGGGCATTCACGCTCAAAGACGCGCTCGAGCACCCCGTCCGTGACGCGAACCGCATCGTGCTGCCGCCGGCGAGCTACCTGCAGGAGCGGGAAAAGGTCGAGAAGCGCTGGCCGGCCGCCGTGCGCTTCATCGAGCAGCACAAGCTCAACGAGGTGTTCGAGGGCGACGCCGGCGACATCGGCATCGTCATGCAGGGCGGCATGTACAACACCGCGCTGCGGGCGCTCGAAATTTTGGGGCTCGCCGACGTGTTCGGCGAAAGCCGCGTGCCGCTCTACGTGCTCAACGTCACCTATCCGCTGATCGATGCCGAATTCATCCGTTTCTGCGCGCAGAAGAAAGCGATTCTGGTCGTCGAGGAGGGCCAGCCGGAATTCATCGAGCAGGCAGTGAACACGATCCTGCGCCGCGCCGATGTGGCGACTCGCGTCGAAGGAAAGAGCATGTTGCCGATGGCCGGCGAATATACCGGCGCGGTCATGAAGGAGGGGTTGCGGAAATTCATCGCGGCGTACCGGCCGGATCTGCTCGCCCCGCGAAAGGTGCCGCCCGACGCGCCGTCCGATCGCGTCGAAAAGGCACAGGGTGCGCTCGCCGGACAGATGCACGGCCGCCCGCCCGCGTTTTGCACCGGCTGTCCGGAGCGGCCGATCTTCGCCGCCATGAAGCTCGTCGAGCGCGAGCTCGGGCCGCATCACGTGAGCTGCGACATTGGCTGCCACTTGTTCTCGATTCTGCCGCCCTTCAACCTGGGCAATTCGACCATGGGCTACGGGTTGGGGGGCGCGGGCGCTAGCGCGTTCAACGTGGCGGCCGGCAAGCGCGCCATTGCCCTCGTCGGGGACGGCGGCTTCTGGCACAACGGGCTCGCCTCGAGCGTCGGCAACGCCGTCTTCAACAAGAGCGACAACGTCCTGATCGTCGTCGACAACGGCTATGCGGCGGCGACCGGCGGGCAGGACGTGCCGTCTTCCGCCGCCGACAATGCCATGCGTGCGACCAAGAACCCGATCGAGAAGGCGGTGCGCGGGGTCGGCGTCAATTGGGTGCGCACGATCACGCGCACCTATGACGTCGCCAAGATGCGCGACGCGCTCAAGGAGGCGCTCACCACCGCGGTCAAGGGTCCAAAAGTCATCATCGCCCAGTCCGAATGCATGCTCAATAAAGAGCGGCGCGTGCGGCCGCTCACGCGCAAGCGCCTCGAGCGCGGCGAGCGCGTCGTGCGCGAGCGCTTCGGGGTCGATGCCGACACCTGCACCGGCGATCACTCCTGCATCCGGCTGTCGGGCTGCCCGTCGCTCACGCTCGCGCCCAATCCGGATCCGCTGCGCCGCGAGCCGGTGACCAAGGTGATCAACTCCTGCGTCGGATGCGGATTGTGCGGCGAGGTTGCGCACGCGGCCGTGCTTTGCCCGTCGTTTTACCGCGCCTCGATCATCGCCAATCCCTCGCGCTGGGATCGGCTGAAGAATAGCGTACGCGGCGCCGTCATCGGCTGGCTGCAACGGCGCATCGACCTCGCCGCGGCTTGACAATACAGATGGAAGCCCAAGGGCAGCCGCAAGTCGCGAACGTGCGGCCGATCACCATCGCCGTGGTCGCCCTCGGCGGCGAGGGCGGCGGCGTGCTGGCCGACTGGATCGTCGATCTCGCTCAGCACGGCGGCTATCTCGCACAGGCGACTTCGGTACCCGGCGTCGCGCAGCGTACCGGCGGGACCATCTATTATGTCGAATTGTTTCCCAAAGCGGCCGCGCAGGCCGCCGGACGCGAGCCGGTGCTCGCGCTCATGCCAGTGCCGGGCGACGTCGACGTCGTGCTCGCCTCCGAGCTGATGGAGGCCGCGCGCGCGGTCGAGCGCGGCTTCGTCACGCCGGATCGCACGTTGCTCATCGCTTCCACCCATCGCGTGTTTGCGATGACGGAGAAGATCGCGCTGGCCGACGGCCGGTCCGACGCGGCGGCGCTGCTTACCGCCTGCCGTGAGGCCGCCCGCGAACTTCTCGCATTCGATATGGAGGCGCTAGCGGAGGCGACCAGCAGCGTCTTGAGCGCGGTGTTGTTCGGCGCACTGGCGGGCTCCGGCGCGCTCCCCTTCCCGCGCACCGCGTTCGAGGCGGCGATCCGCCGCGGTCAGGTCGGAATCGAGCGCAGCCTCCTCGCATTCGCCGCCGGCTTCGAGGCGGCGCGCACGGGCGGGGCGCCTGTTCCCGCGGCCACGGCGCTTGACCCTGACGCGCGCGCCGCGCCGCGCGCGATCCGCAATCTCTTGGACACTGCGGCGCGGGACTTCACCGGAGATGCCCGCGCGGTCGTCTTTACGGCGATCGAACGGCTTGCCGATTATCAGGACGCCGGCTACGCCCGCGACTTCTTGGCGCGCCTGGCCCGCTTTCAAGACATCGAGCGGCAACACGGCGCCCTGCTCGCGGAGACCGCGCGGCAGCTCGCGCTGGCGATGGCCTACGAGGACACAATCCGCGTCGCCGAACTCAAGATCCGGTCGGGCCGCTTCGCGCGCGTGCGCGAAGAAGTGCGGATCGAGGACGGCCAGATTCTCGAAATCGCCGAATTCTTTCATCCGCGCACCCAAGAGATCGCTGATACGCTGCCGGCTGCGCTCGGACGCTGGCTCCTGCGCACGCCTTGGGCCCGCGCCTTGGTCGACCGCGCCACGCGCAAAGGCAGGATCGTCAAGACCACGTCCATCGGCGGATTCCTGCTGCTGTACGCATTGTCAAAGCTCAAGCATCTGCGCCGCCGCTCGTTGCGCTTCGCGAATGAAGCGGCCGCGCTGACCGAATGGCTCGACCTGGTGGCGGCGACGGCGCGCACCGATTATCCGCTGGCCGTGCAAATCGCGCGCATGCGCGGCCTGGTGAAGGGCTACGGCGATACCCGCGAACGCGGGCAGGCGAAGTTCGACAAGCTGATGGTCGTCGTTCCGCGGCTGCTCGGGCGAAGCGATTCCGCCGCAACGCTCGATCGTTTGATCAAAGCCGCGCTCGCCGACGAGGAGGGCCAAGCCTTGGACAAAGCGCTCGCCGAGCTGGGCGAACGTGTCCCGGACGCGGCGCAGCGTGAAGCGCGTGAGCGCGGAACGGGGCGCCGCTGATCCGGGACCGCCACGGACCGCGGCGGTCCACGCAAGTCGGGCTTGCCCGACTTGCGCACATTAAGCGCCGATCTCGGGTAAACCGGAGATCGGTGTCTGCAGTGCACCACAACGCAATCAAGTGTACGCAGATTGCGTAAACTTATCTGCGTTGCTGCGCCGCGCCCGGGGACACGTTACTTCCATCTGGCGCTCGGCGGCGCGATGCGCGAAGCTAGCGCCACGCATCTGCAAGGAGGTAGCCATGCCCTATGGTCTCGATCAATTCGTGGAGGATTGCCGCGCCACTCTCAGGCGCGATGGTGGGCCCAAAGGTCGGGAGGAGGTTCGGCTGAAGCTCGAGCAGCTGCTCTCCAATCGCGACTTCGTCGAGACGTATTGCGGTGACCATGTGCCGCGCGGCTTGAAGGTACTCTATGACGACACGGATCTCGGCTTTCAGATCCTCGCCCACATCAACGACAAGGCGCGGGTATCCCCGCCGCACGACCACGGCGCCTCCTGGGCGATCTATGGGCAGGCCACGCACTACACCGACATGATCGAGTGGGAACGCGAGGATGGCGGCTCTGATCCCCACAAGGCCAAGCTCAAGCCGGTGAAGAAATATCGCCTGCTGCCCGGGCACGCCGGCATCTATCAGGACGGCACCATCCATACGATCGACTATCCTGACAATGCCCGCTTCGTCCGGGTGACCGGTACCAATCTCGACAAAATCAAGCGCGTGCGTTTCGATCTCGACACCGGCAAGGTGGAGCAGATGACGCCGCAACAGGCGACGTGAGGCACGCCGGCGCGAATGCAACAAGTGGATCCGCGCGCCCTGAAGGCGATGCTCGCCGACGGGGAGGAGCTGGCGCTCGTCGATCTGCGCGAGGAGCTAATCTTCTCGCAGAACCATCTCCTGTTCGCGCGTTCGGTGCCGTTGAGCCGTCTCGAGCTCAACTTCGCCCGCCGGGTGCCGCGGCCGGGCACTCGCATTGTGCTGTACGACGACGGCGACGGCCTGGTCGAGCGCGCGGCGGAAGTCCTCTCGGGCGCCGGCTACTTCAACGTACACGCGCTCGACGGCGGGGTTGGGGCTTGGGCCAAAGCCGGATTCGAGCTGTTCTCCGGCGTCAACGTTCCGAGCAAAGCGTTCGGCGAGTTCGTCGAGCACGCGAGCGCCACACCGAGCATCTCGCCTGAAGAGCTGCAACGGCTTCTGCGCGAAGGCAGGGACATCGTGGTGCTCGACAGCCGGCCGTTCGACGAATACCAGCGCGTCTCCATCCCGAGCGCCGTCAACGTGCCCGGCGCGGAATTGGTGCTGCGCGTCCGCGACCTCGCGCCCTCGCCGGAAACCATGGTGGTGGTCAATTGCGCGGGCCGCACCCGCAGCATCATCGGCGCGCAGTCGCTGATCAATGCGGGCGTGCCCAACAAGGTGGTGGCATTGCGCAACGGCACCATGGGCTGGAGCCTCGCCGGCTTTGCCTGCGACAGCGGCAAGGCCGCGCGCGCTCCCGAGGTCTCGCGCGGCGGGTTCGCCTGGGCCAAAACCGCCGCCGAGCGCGTGGCACGCCGCTTCGCCATCGCGCGCATCGATCTCGAAACGCTCGAGCGCTGGCGCGCCGACGCGACGCGCACGCTCTATCTCTTCGACGTGCGCGATCCGCGCGAATACGCCGCCGGGCACGCGCCGGGCGCCGTCTCCGCCCCCGGCGGCCAGCTCGTCCAAGCGACCGACCAATATGTCGGCACGCTGGGGGCGCGCATCGTGCTGATCGATCCTGCCGAAGTGCGCGCGGTGATGACCGCGTCTTGGCTGCGCCAAATGGGCTGGCGCGATGTCTTTGTGCTCGCGCAGGAAGGACACGAGACCGAACCGCCGGCGATGCCGATCCTGGGCGCGCCGCCGCCGCCGGAGCTGCGCATCGATTGCGGTGGCCTCGGCGAACTCATGGCGCGCGATGAAGCAACCGTGATCGATCTCTCGCTGAGCCGCGAGTACCTCAGGGCGCACATCCCCGGCGCCTGGTTTGCGATCCGCTCGCGGCTTGAGCGCGCGCTCGCCAAGATTCCGCTGCGCGGCACGCTCGTGCTCACCTCGGAGGACGGCGTCCTTGCCGGCTGCACCCTGCCTGAGGCGCGCTCGTTCACCGATCATCCCGTGCGCGCGCTCGACGGCGGCAACGCCGCGTGGCTCACCTGCGGCCGTGCGTTCACGGCCGACGATCCGAGAATGGCGGACGAGGCGATCGACGTCTGGCTCAAGCCCTACGAGCGCGCGAGCGACCGCGCCACGGCAATGCGCGAGTATTTGTCTTGGGAAGTCGATTTGCCCGCCCGTGTCGCGCGCGACGGCTCCGCCAATTTCGTGCGGTTTCCGCCCTAGGACCATCGCACGCGACCCGCTTGTGTGGCGCAAGCGCAACACGCAACTGGGAAACGCTGCCGACAGCTCATGCTTAACTCAACCTTAACCGCGGCCAAGCGATGCTCCGTCCGGGGCAGCGGTGAGGAGCGGCGCGATGCTGGATGGGAAAGCCTACAAGGAGCATTTTCCGGACGATCCGGCCTACGAACTTCCGCCCGGCGTCCCCTGGCAGCTCAACTCCGCCGCGTTGATGGAAGCGCTTGCCGCGCTCGAGGCCGAGTTCAGGGACATCCTGCGTCAGAGCACGGCTGACTAGAGCCAAGCTTTTCCGCTTTTTGCCTCGCATCGTTCCGCGCCATTGCGGTGCCCGCCTTGGCTTCGTTTGGCCAAAACGCGGCCCTCATGCTGAGGAGCATCGCAGCGCGACACGAGTGCCGGTCCTTGCGCCGCCGTGGCGCGCTGCGATGCGTCTCGAAGCATGAGGGCGCGTGCAGTGGCTCGTCCTTCCCTCAATCGAACTTGGCCGGCGACGAGAATGGCCGGTTAGCGTCCACTACGAACATCACCAGCTGATCGAGATCGCTTGCGCCGGCGCTGAACACTTCCATCGGCATGTCGGCGCCGTGTCCGTTCATGGGGGAGCCTGCTTCGGCATAGCTCACGCCGTGCGGCGTCTTCTGGCCAAGCTTGCCGGTGAGCACGTAGAAGGCCTCGGACCCCGGATGGGTATGCACCGGCGTCTTGGCGCCGGGCGGACCGCCGGCGCGGTTGATGCGCAGCAGATACTCGCTCGCGGCGATCTGCGGGACAGGCCCGATCTCGGCGACCTTGCTGGCGCCGGGCGTGGCGCCGCCCTTCGGGCCGAGCGTGAACAGCCAGACCTTGCCCGCGGCCTCGGCCGCCAGCGCGGTCGGGCCGGCGGCCGCTTGCGCCTGCGCGAGCGTGGGGAAGTTCTCGATCCGCCAGAACAGCGGTCCCTCCGGCAGACGCGTGACTTTCTTTTCGATGACCGGCTTGACCTCCAGCTGCTGCGCCCCTGCTGTGCCCAGTGACAGCAGCAGCCCCGCCACGACCAGCGTCGAGGCCGACACCCGGCGCGATACGATCCACCTGGAATTGAAGCGGCCGCGTTGCATCGATCTGCCTCTCACGTTTGCACCCGCCGACGTCTCCGAAAATCCGGCGATCGCTGGAAACCCGCTATCCGGTTTCCGCATTGATATTCAGTTTTCGCCGAAACCGACCTAGGTTATGCGGCGGCACAGAGGGGGTTTGAGGGGGATGTCGGCATTGTCGAAAGCTGATCGGAAATCGGAGCGTTCTCGCGACCCGGCAGAGTTTCCCGATGCTCCGCCGGGATTGCCGGCGGACTTGACGCGTACGCTGGGCTGGCTTCGCAGCCACTTGTCCGAGCCGGTCCAGCTCGATCTGCTCGCTCAAATCGCCGGCGTGCGTCCGCGAACGCTTGAGACGCACTTCAAGATGTTCCTGGGCACGACGCCGCTCGGGTGGGTGCGGCGGATGCGGCTCGCGCGCGCACGCCAGGAATTGCTGCACGCCCGCCCGCCGGCCAGCGTGACAGATGTCGCACTTGCGAATGGTTTCAGCCAGCTGGGTCGGTTCGCCGGGCAGTACCGAAGGCTATTCGGGGAGCTTCCGTCAGCAACGCTTCAGCGAAGCGCAAATTTGTCGACAAGCGGCTGCGATCCGGACCTCGATGAGGCGACCCGTTTGACGCTGGGCGCCTTGCCGCTCGCTTTCGCCCTGGCAGCCAAAAAATGCAACGCGGCGCTCGAGGAGCTCGAGCGTCCGCAACAACTGGCTCCGGTCTACGGACTGCCGAAGGCGGTTGCCGCCTGGTGCTGGGGGCAGCGCGCCGCGCACGGCTTCGGCTCGACTCCGGAAGTCGACCGCCAGCGGGCCTACATTCTCGCCGAGGAGGCCGGCCGTCTCGGCGCCCACGACGCTTTGACGCTGACGCTGAGCAGCGGCGCTCTCGTCCTGGTGCATCGGCTCGAAGAAGCCGACTGCCGCCTCGAGCGGGCGTTGGCGCTCGATCCGTGGCTGGCCTACGGCTGGATCCGCCGCGGATGGATGTCGGCTTATTTCGGGGACAGCGACGGGGCGATGCGCGAGCTCGGGACCGCTCTGCATCTCATGCCGTTCGAACCGCTGCGGCACATCAGCTTCATCGGAATGGGTTGCGCGCACTTCGCCGCCGAACGCTACGAGCGGGCGGCTCGCTGGGTACAGAGTGGAGTAAAGGGCTATCCCGGATCCTATTGGGCCGAGCGAGTCGCGGTGGCTGCCGTCAGTCTTCTGGGAGCGCGCGCCGAAGCGCGCAGGATGGGCCGCAGGTTGATGCGGAAGGAGCCCGACCTCACAAGCTCGAAGGCGAGGCAGGCGTGGCCCTTCACTCCGGCCTTCATGTCTCGCCTCGCCGACGGCCTGGAAATCGCCGGGGTGCCCCGCGCCTGAGCTGGATCGGCGATTGAGTTGTGTGATCCCGGATTTCGCTTCGCTCAACCCGGGCTACAAAGCTCATGCGCTAGGGGCACTGCGCTCCGGTGTCGATCCACGCCTGGATCAATTCGCCGAGCAGCGCTTGCGAGCCCGGCGCGGGATCGCGTCCCTCGCCCGGCTGCCAGCCCCATGCCACCAGATCGTCGTGCGCCAGGTGCTCGTACAACAGCGTAAGGTTACGGCCGCCATTGCGGTCGGGATCCTTGATCTGGCGGCAAATTTCGCCCACCGACTTGCCCTCCCACGCCATCTCGATGGGGGCCGCCATCCAGCGCGGATGCCCCGGGATGCTGCGATACGATGCGCGCTCCTGCAGCGTGAAGTTGCGGTCGGTGTGACAAGTCACGCAGGGAGTTTGTCGAGTGGCCACCGGCTGATGCGGATGATGATCGTTGCCCTGCAAGACGCGATCGGTCGCGGGATGACAGTTCATGCAGCGCGGGTGCGTGAGCACCTTGGCTGCCTCGGCAAACATAGCGCGAGAGCGCTCGGCAGGATCACGAATCCCCGCGAATGCGGACGGCGCCTGCAACGTGTTGGAAGGTTGTGCCGAGCCGGCAACCGATCCGGCCACGACGACGCAATATAGCAATGCGACGACTGATCCAGCTCGCATGAGTCCTGACGCCTCCGACCGGAGGACAACTTTTGAGCGCCGCAAAAGTTCAGATGATGAGTCCGTAGGAGCCCAATGCGATAGAGAGCTAGCCGGACGTTTGCGCTGCCTTCGTGCCGAAAGAGCTGATTCCTGCCGCCTCATGATTTCTTTTTCTGCCCTAATCAGCTATATTTGTGTGCGAGTATGGGACATGTGACCGCTTTCCATCCCTCCTGCTTTCGAGGCCAACCCAGGCCCGGCGACACGAAGAGCAGCGATGTTCGGTATTCGGCCGCCCACATCCCGTTCTGAACTGCAGCCGACTCGCATTTTCATGCAGCTGCTAGCTTGCATGTCATGCTGGGCACCATTCCGTTTGAAGCGGCGCCCCTTGCCTTGGCGGCTCTCAGCTGCGCTGGTCATTCTCCTCTGCGTGAGCGGCTGTTCCGGCGGCGTGCTGGACCCGCAGGGGCCGATCGGCGCAGCGAACGCAAAGATCCTGCTCAATGCGCTCGGGATCATGCTGGTGATCGTGGTGCCCACGATCATCGCGATCCTGGCCTTCGGCTGGTGGTTTCGCGCCTCCAATACGCGGGCGCGCTACCAGCCCGACTTCGTGTATTCCGGCGGCATCGAGATGGTCGTCTGGGGCATTCCCATCCTGGTCATCCTGTTTCTCGGCGGCGTGATCTGGATCGGATCGCACGATCTCGATCCCTTCAAACCGATCAGCTCGCCCGAGAAACCGGTCGAAGTACAGGTCGTCTCGCTCGATTGGAAATGGCTGTTCATCTACCCCGATGAGGGCGTTGCCAGCGTCAACGAGCTTGTCGTTCCCGCCGCCGTGCCGGTGCACTTCTCGCTCACCTCCGCCTCGGTCATGAACATGTTCTTCGTGCCGCAGCTCGGCACGATGATCGCCACCATGAACGGAATGGTCACGCAGCTGCATCTCGCAGCCGACAAGCCCGGCGAATTTTATGGCCAATCCGCGCAATACAGCGGCGGCGGGTTTTCCGACATGAATTTCGTGGTGCGTGCCGTACCCCGGGATGCGTTCGCGCAATGGGTCGCAACGGCGCGCCAGAGCGGGCAGGCCCTCGACCGCACGAGCTACGCGGCGCTTTCGCAGCAAAGCAAAGCCGTGCGCCCGTTCACTTACGGGACGATCGATCCGACGCTGTTCAATGCGGTCGCGGCCCAGCAGCTTCCGCCCGGTCCGGGCCCGAGTGCCGGGCGCGGCGGCGCGGGGGTTCATCCGCGGGCGGGGCACTGAGATGTTCGGCAAACTGACCTGGGACGCAATCCCGTGGGACCAGCCGATCCCGCTCGTTGCCGGCGCGGCCGTCATCCTCGTCGTGCTGGCGGTGCTCGCCTGGGTCGTGCTCAAAGGCTATTTGCCCTATCTCTGGCGCGAGTGGATCACCAGCGTCGACCATAAGCGGATCGGGGTGATGTACACCCTGCTCGGCGCGGTCATGCTGCTGCGCGGGTTCATCGACGCAATCATGATGCGCTCGCAGCAGGCGGTCGCGTTTCGCGCCGCCGGCTATCTTCCGCCCGAGCACTACGACCAGATCTTTTCCGCGCATGGCACGATCATGATTTTCTTCGCGGCCATGCCGTTAATTATCGGTCTGATGAACTTTGTGGTGCCGCTGCAGCTCGGGGTGCGCGATGTGGCGTTCCCCACCTTGAACTCCACCAGCTTCTGGCTCACCGCGACCGGTGCGCTGCTGGTCAACATCTCGCTCGTCGTCGGCGAGTTCGCGCGCACGGGCTGGCTGGTTTACCCGCCGCTCTCGGAGCTGCCCTACTCGCCCGGGGTCGGTGTCGATTACTACCTG
>JBJMTU010000252.1:0-13387 GCA_045811545.1 Xanthobacteraceae bacterium
GAGGGTGGCGAGCTTGGCGTGGCTGAACTCGATGAAAATTTTCTGCGGTCGCTCGCCGATGATGTCGACCTTGTTGACGTCGGCGACCCGCAGCAGGCGTTGGCGGATGTCCTCGGCGCGAGCCTTAAGTTCGGCGAGGCTCAAGCCATCGGCGGTAAGCATATAGAGCGCCGAGTAGACGTCGCCATATTCGTCGTTGAAGTTCGGGCCGCTGACGCCCGGCGGAAGCTCGCTCCTGATATCGCCCACCTTCTTGCGGACCTGGTACCAAAGCTCCTTCACCTGGGAGGGTGGTGTCTTGTCGATGAGCGTGACGCGGATGAATGAAACGCCGGGCTGCGAATAGCTCTCGATGCGGTCGAGATAAGGCAGCGTCTGCAGCTTCTTTTCGATCCTGTCGGCGACCTGCTCCTGCATTTCTGTAGCGGTGGCGCCCGGCCAAGCGACCTGCACGATCATCGTTTTGATGGTGAAGGACGGATCCTCGGCGCGGCCGAGCTTGAAGTAGGAATAGACGCCGGCCGCTCCGAGCAGCAGGATCATGAATAAAACGAGCGCTTGGTGCGTGATCGCCCATTCCGACAGATTGAAGCGTTTCATGGCGTCCCCTCGGGACCGGCTCAGCGAGCTTCGATGATGCGGACTTTGAGACCTGCTTCGAGCTTCTGGACGCCAAGCGTCACAACCCGGTCGCCTTCTTCGATGCCGGAACTCACGAGTGCTGCGTCCTCGGTGAACGACGCCACCGTCACCGGCCGCAACACGAGCGCGCCGGATGAATCCACCGCATAGACGGATGGTCCGAAGCCACGGTTGAGAATGGCCGAGAGCGGCACTCGCGCGATCCTCGCATCGGCCGCGCCTGCGAGCGTCACGGTGGCAGTCATGCCGAAGGCGACCGCGTCGTCCGCCTGCTGGATGGTGAATCGCGCGGCGTAGGTGCGGGTTGCGGCATCGGCCTGGGGCGAGAGTTCGCGCAGCCTCGCATCGAAGCTGCGGTCGCGGTCAGCCCATAGCCGGACGATCGCCTTGGACCTGCGCGCCTCGGCAAGCCAGGTCTCCGGCAGCGCGATCACGGCCTCTTTCTCGCCATGGTGCGCCAGGCGCGCCACGGCTTGGCCGACGGCAACGACCTGACCCGGTTCGGCAAGGGTCGCGGTAATGACACCGTCGGCATCCGCCTTGAGGTCGGCATAGCCGAGTTGATTGCGCGCAAGGTCGAGCGAGCGCCGGGCGCGTTCGAGCCGCGCTTCTGCTTCGTCCTTCGCCGCCTTCTTGCGGTCGAAGTCGGCCACCGATGCGTAGCCGCGCGACTGCAAGGTGGCAGAGCGCTGGTAATCCGCTGAAGCCTGCGCGAGATTTGATGTCGCCGCGGCAAGCTCGGCCTCGGCGCTTTCGACTTGCAGCGTCAGATCCTGCGGATCGAGACGCGCGACAACATCGCCGATCTTCACGCGGTCTCCGACATTGACCACGCGCTTGACGATTTTACCGGCGACGCGGAAGCCGACGTCGGTCTCGTAGCGTGCCCGCACCACGCCGACGAATTCGCGGGCGGTGTTTCCCTCCTCGAAGGTGACGCGCTGAACCTTGACCGGACGCTCGCTCTTGGGGGCTGGCGCGGTGTAGGCGTCGCAGCCCGCCAGCAGGAGCAGCGCGGCGAAGGCGAGAACGCGATGGAATCCGGCATTGGGGGAAGACATCGGTCTCACTCCCTTGATCGCGAAGATGTGATGACTGACGAGATTGCTCCATCGTCACAATTTGGGCAGACCAAGACGCTGGGTGGCGCGGCGGGCAACATCGTCAGCTCTTTGGGGTGATGGCGCGCAGCAGGAAGCGGATCGTTGCGCGGGCGTCGGCTTCGAGGTCGCCTTGGTCTTGCAGGTATTGGGCGACCAGCACCGGATGGCAGAAATTAACCAGCGAGATCATCATCAGCCGGGAGGTTTCGCGCGGGTCGACGCGTTCGAACTCGCCTCGCTCGATGCCCTCGCGCAGAACCGCTTCCAAGACCATCCGCATGTGCTCCTTGTGGGCCCGGATGGCGCCCCAGCTCAGCTCGATCGCTGCCAGCACTATGTCATTAACGCGTTGGTCTGTAAGGTTATTTTCCTTGTGATAGGCGAGGATTTCGAGCACGAGCCGTTCGAGGCGTTCGGCCGCGGAGCCGCGCGAACGGGCCACCGCCCAAGCCGCGTCCTCAAGTTCGCCCAGGCAGCGCTGACAGATCGCCTCGATGATGGCGTTCTTGGAGGGGAAGAACCGGTAGACGTTGGCCGGCGACATCTTGAGTTCGCCAGCGATATCGGCCACCGCCGTCTTGGCGTAACCCAGCCGGCGAAACAGCGCCTCCGCCGTATCCATGATGCGGGCGCGGGTATCGTCCGGTTTTGTTCTGATCTGCGCGGTCATCGCGGTTCGGGGCCTGCTGTGATTACTGACGAAAAGTATAATTCATCAGCAATCCTTGTCAAGCCCGGCAAAAAACGCCAAGAGCGGCTGTCAGAACGGCGGCCCTCGGTGCAAACACGCGCAGACCCGCGGGTAGGCCGGTGCATCAGAAGGAGAGCAGGATGTTCATCGCGATGAACCGCTTCCGCGTGAAGACGGGATCCGAGGAGGCGTTCGAAAAGGTTTGGCTGAGCCGCGACACGCACTTGGCCAAGGTTCCCGGCTTCGTCGAATTCCACCTGCTCAAGGGAGCCGAGCAGGAGGATTTCACGCTCTATGCCTCTCATTCGGTCTGGCAGAGCAGGGCGGCGTTTGAAGCCTGGACGAGATCAGCCGAATTCCGCGCCGCCCACAAGGATGCCGGCCAGAACAAGCCGCTGTACATTGGCCATCCGGAGTTGGAAGGCTTCGAGGTCCGGCAAACCGTCGGGCGAGGCGCGACCGCGGTCGCCTAGCCGGTTTGGCTCACATTCGCGTGGACGACTTACGCGGGGGTGCCCCAGACCTGCCGCGCCACCTCGACCACCCGCGCAAGCTTCGCCCGCTCGACGTCCTCCGTTACTGCGACGTGCTCGGCGGCGCTGGTCGCGAACCCGCATTGCGGGCTCAAGCCCAATTGCTCGAGCTTGATGTAGCGGCTTGCCTCCTCGATGCGCCGCTCGAGAAAATCGACGCTCTCGAGTTCGGACGCTCTTGAGGCGACGAGGCCGAGCACCACGAATTTCCCCTCAGGCACGGATCGCAGCGGCGCAAATGTCCCGGCCCGCGCATTGTCGTATTCGAGAAAATAGTTGTCGACCTTCATGGCATTGAAGAGCGGCTCCGCAATGGGATCAAAACCGGTCTCCGCTTGCCAGCTCGGGTCCTGGCTGCGGCAGATGTGAATCCCGATCGTCATCTGCGGCGGCGCGCCGGCAACGACGGCATTGATGACGCCGATATAGGTGTGCAGCAGGTCGCGCCAATCGTCGCCGCGCTCCGCCAGCAATTGCCGCACGCGCGGATCGCCGAGCTTCACCAGCGATGTTTCGTCAATCTGCAGATAGCAGCAACCGGCATCCGCCAGCGAACGCATTTCGCGGATGTAGGCCGCCACCAGATCGGACCAGAAAGTGTCGAGATCGGGATAGACATCGCGACTGATGTTGGCTCGCCCCGCGCGGTAATGAATGTAGCAAGGCCCGGGGAGCGTGATCTTCGGCGTGCGGGTGGTCAGCGGCTTGAGAAAGCGAAAATCTTCGGCGTTCTGCGGTCCCCTCCACGCGATGCGGCCGACCACCATTGGGATGCGCCGCGCCATGCGGTGGCCATGGCTTTGCGAGCTGGTCCAGCCTTGGTCCTCGGTCAGTTCCACTTTGACGCCGGAAATGCCGGCGCTGGTGAAGGCATCGGAATAGGTGCCGCGGCGGAACTCCCCGTCGGTGACGACTTGCAGGCCGACGTCCTCTTGCAGCTTGACCACGCGGGCGATGGCCTCGTTCTCGATTGCCGTCAACGCGTTACGATCGAGCTCGCCGGCCGCATGCTGCTGTCGCGCGTGCAGAAGTTCCGGGGGTCGCAGCAGGCTGCCGATATGTTCGGCGCGGAAGGGGGGAGGGCGGCTCATGCTGTGCGCTTGTTAGCATGCAGGCCGCTCCTGCGCGCTAGCCACGAGACGCTGGTGTCTCCGGCGAGACGGGCTGTGTCCTCTCGTCTCACCTCGCATGCGCGACCTGGTGATAATATCCTGCTGAAGGCTATCCCCGCCTCGCACTCGGAGAACACGACATGCATCGGCCCCGGCTCAAATCGTTGTCGCTCTGGTTGCTCGCGCTCTCGGCCAGTCTCGCAGCACCCGCGCAGGCCCAGGACTATCCGACCCGCCCGGTCAAGATCATCTCCGATTCTGCGCCGGGCAGTGCGGTCGACGTCACGTTGCGCATGGTCGCCGATCGGCTGGGCCAGGTCTGGGGCCAGCAGGTCGTGCCGGTCAATCAACCCGGCGGCGGTGGTGTCATATCCGCCCGCGCCGCGGCCGAGGCCGCGCCCGACGGTTACACGCTTTATATGCCGGCCTTGTCGGTATTCCTGCCGGCACCGGGAAAGGCGGCAAATACCGCGCTCGAGCTGCCGCGCGATTTCGCGCCCATCGGCTCCGTCACAGAGCAGCCGATGTTCATCGCGGCAGCACCCTCCCTCGGCGTGAGCACCTTGCCGGAATTGATTGCGCTCGCAAAACAACGGCCCGGCGAAATCTCCTATGCGGTGACCGGGGTCGGGCGGCTGACGCACCTGACCGGTGAATTGTTACAACTGCGAACCGGGATCAAATTACTGCTGGTTCCTTATTCCGGCGGCCCCAGCCACTCGCTCAACGATATCATGGGGGGGCGCATACAGTTCATCATCGAGGCTTATCAGGGCCTCGCGGGCGCAATCCAGGGCGGCAATCTCAAGCCCCTCGCGGTGGCATCGGCGCAGCGGCTGCCCGATTTCCCCGACCTGCCGACCGTGGCGGAAACCGTGCCCGGCTTCAAGGCGATGGGCTGGCAAGGGCTGATGGCGCCCGTCAGCACGCCGGAAGCGATCATACGCAAGGCCAGCGAGGACTTGCGCAAGGTCATCAGCGATCCGGCATTCAAGGCGCAGCTCGCCGGCCGCGGCAGCTATCCGGTTCCGATGTCCCCCACCGAAGTCACCGCCTTCATTCAAGATCAGCAACGGCAATGGAGCCCGCTGCTGCAGCAGCTCGCAACCAAGCCATAGCGAGCGCGGCCCCCTAAATGGCGCCCACGCGCGGAGTTGCGCAACCTCGCATTGCGTTTGGCACGGTTTTTCCGGAGACTTACGGCCACGACCGCTCTCACCACGGCGCAGTGCGTCCGACGCGGCCGTGAACGAGGAAACGCATGGTTGGCGGGGACACAGCCGTTGACGCAGCCATTATCGCCGACCGCGCCAGCAAGCTCTTCCTCGATGGTGCCGTCGTCGCGTTTCATCAACTTTCGCTTGTTGTCAGGCGCAACGAAATCATGTGCGTCGTGGGTCCCTCGGGCTGCGGCAAGACCACTCTCTTGCGCTGCATCGCAGGTCTCACCGATCTCGGCAGCGGCACGCTTCTTGTCCACAACAAGCCGGTCGGGGCGCGGCCACCCGATGACGTGGCGATGGTCTTTCAGCATTTCGGCCTGCTGCCGTGGAAAACCGTCTTCGACAACGCCGCCTTCGGGCTTGCCATGGCGGGCGTGCCGCGCTCCGACATCAAAGCGCGAGTCACGCACTATCTCGATCTGGTGGGGCTCACGGGCTTTGAGGGCCATTATCCGTACCAGCTGTCCGGGGGCATGCAGCAGCGCGTAGGCCTCGTGCGCGCGCTCGTCATGAACCCTTCGATCCTGTTGATGGACGAGCCGTTCGCTGCGCTCGACGCGCAGACGCGCGAGATCCTGCAGGAGGAGCTGCTTGCCCTCATGGAGCGGCCCGACGAGCGCAAGACCATGGTGTTCATCACCCATTCGATCGACGAGGCGATCCTGCTGGGCGATCGCATCGCGGTGATGAGCGCGCGCCCCGGCCGCATCAAGGAGGTGCTCAACATGCCGTTCGGATGGCCACGCCAGGCCGATGCGGTGCGCTCCGATCCGCGCTTCGCTGAAATTCGCGTGCACATCTGGCATCAGCTTCACACCGTGAAGCCCAGTGTGCGAGCCCCGAGAGAGGTTGCGTGACCGCCATCGAACGAGCCCGCGGCGACTTGGCCGTGCAGTCAGTCGACGTCTCCGGCGACCAGGCGCGTGCTGAACGGGTCGCCGCCACGCGCCGACATCGGCGTCGCCTCATCGAGCTTGCGATCCGCCTCGTGTCGCTCGCGATCGCGCTCACGCTCTGGGAGGTCGCGGCTTGGAACGTCGACCCGGTGCTCTTTACGTCGCCGAGCAAGGTGGCGGTGGCGGCCTATCACATGGTGCTCAGCGGCGAGCTGTGGACCTATCTGTGGCCGAGCCTGGTCGTGCTCGCGATCGGCTTCGCGTTCGCGGTGGTGCTCGGGGTCGGCATCGGGCTCCTGCTCGCGCGCTTCTGGGTGCTCGATGTCGCGCTCACCGTCTACATCACGTTTCTCTATTCCATCCCGTCGGTCGCGCTGGTTCCGCTGATCGTGCTGTGGGCCGGATTCGACACCACGGCCAAGGTGATCATCCTATTCCTGTTCGCGTTCTTCCCGATGGTGATCAACACCTATCAGGGCGTCAAAAGCGTCGATCCCAAGCTCATCGAGGTCGGTCGCGCCTTCCGCTGCTCGGAAGGGCAGTTGTGGTGGAATATCGTGCTGCCGGCATCGCTGCCGTTCATCGTAACGGGATTGCGGCTGGCGCTGGGACGCGGCCTGATCGGCATGGTGCTCGCCGATCTCTATACTGCCATCTCCGGGATCGGCTATCTCATCGTGCGAACCGCGAGCACCTATCAGGTGGATAAGATGTTCGTGCCGATCGTGACGCTCGGCCTCTTGGGCGTGACGCTGACCGCATTGCTGCGGCTGGCCGAGAAATACGTGGCGCCTTGGACCGCCGCCTCGCAAGAGGACTAGAGCGGACGCGGTGCAATAGATTCGCTATCAGGGGCGCAACCAGGAAGACGGAAACTGCATATGTCCAACGGCTATCGATCGATCTCTCTCGTGGCGCTGGCGGCGCTCGCTCTTGCGATCGTTGATGCGGCGAGCCGCGGCGCGCAGGCGCAAAGCTGCAGCGCCATGCGCAAGATCAATATCGGCGTGTCGGTGGCACCGCCCAACGTGGTGCACACCTCGCCCTATGTGGCCAAGGAGCTCGGCTTCTTTGCCAAGCGCTGCATCGAACCGAACATCATCCAGTTCGAAGGCGGCCAATCGGCGACCGCGAACGCTGCCGCCGCGCAAGGATCCGCCATCGTAAGCGTAAGCGACGTGGCCATCGGGCGCGGCATGAAGGTGCAGCAATTCTGGGGTTTGGCGCCCCGCATGCCGCAGGCCTATATGGTGGCGCCCGACGTGAAGGCCGCCGCGGATCTCAAGGGCAAGAAGCTCAGCGCGACGGGCGGCGGCGTCGGCGGGTTCAACTGGCGCATGGGCCGGGAAGTCCTGCGCACCGCCGGCCTCACCGTCGATGATGCGCAATTCATCTCCGCGGCCACCGCCGGTCGGGTGCCCGGCTTGCTCGCCGGGCAGATCGACGGCGTCGCGCTGCATCCCGAGGACGTCTATCTGGCCAAAAAGCAGAAGCCGGCTCTGAACGCCCTCGTTCAGCTCGCCGATCTCATGCCCAATTACATGTTCAACGCCTACGGCGCCTCGCTCGACTGGATCGCGCGCGATCGCGCGCTGTTGCGCGACACCGCCGCCGCCATGATCGAGGCCAATCGCGCCATGTTTCGTGATCAGGCGAAGGTCGTGCCCATCATCGAGAAAGCAACCGACAAGCCGCGGGATGCGGTGGAATATGCAATCGATGTCCTGACAAAGAATTGCGTCTGGTCGGTCAATACCGGCTTCGACCCCGCCCGCACCCAATGGTCGATCGACAACAGCGCTGAGAACGGCGACATCGACAAGGATAAGAAGCCGACGGTGGAGCAGGTTGCGAATATTCAGCTCGCCAAGGAGGCGGTCGAGGCCGCGGGCGGCTCCGTCACCATCGGCAATTGCAAGGATTGAAACGCCATGAACATCCAAATGCCGCGTCCGTCCGCGCACCAGCCTTGGGACGAGGTGCGCACGCGGCTCGACCAGAACGCTCCATTCTCCAATATGCACGACACGCCCTATTACCGGGACGCGGTCTACGACCATTTCTCGAAGCAGGAATACCAGCGCCGTTACCGGGCGCTGCGCGACAAGATGCGCGAGCACAGGCTCGGCTGCGTGATCGTGCCGGGCGGGCCGAGCCATTGGAGCTTCGGCGGCGGCATGCAGTGGCTCACCGGCCACTGGGAGTGGCATGCGATCGCGTCCTATGTGGTGGTGCCGCTCGACGACGAGCCGACGCTGATCTTCTCGATGGGCGGCACCCATGCGGAAGCCTGCCGGCGCGAATGCGTCAATGCCTTGTCCGACGTGCGCCACAGCCGCAACGGCAAATACGCCGAGGTGATGGTCGAGCGCCTCAACGAGCTCAAGCTTGAGCGCGGCCGTATCGGGCTCATCGAGATCGATGCGCGGCACGGCGATTATCTGCCGGTCAATCAATACAATGTGCTGCGCCAGTCGCTGCCCGAGGCGGAGTTCGTCTTTACCAAGGGCTTCATGCACGAGCTGATCGTCGTGCATAGCGAGGAAGAGCTGCGCTGCGTACGTAAGGCCGGCGTGCTGTGCGAGCGCGCCATGCAGGCGATGGTCGCGCGCGCCAAGCCAGGGGTGCCGGAATACGAACTGCGTGCGGCGGCCGGCGCCGCCATCCTCGACGGCGGCGGCGATATCGACTTTCTCATTATCGGATCAACGCCGATGGCGGATCCGGCGATGGTGTTCGGCAATCCGCGTCCGTCGCATCGCAGGCTCCGGAAAGGCGACATCATCAACATGGAGCTCGCCGCCGGCTACAACGGCCTCTCCGCCCAGATCGGCTCGCCGATCACGCTCGGGCCCCCAACCGACGTGGTGCGCAAGTTCTGGGAGGAGATCACAGTGCCGGGCTATCGCAAGATCATCGCCGAGATCAAACCCGGCAATGCCACCGACAACATGCGGCTCGCCAGCCGCTTCTTCCGCGAGCACGGCGTGCAGTCGCGCCCCACGCAGGTGCACGGCATCGACATAGTGACCGACCGCCCGCACGTATTCGCCGAGCGCACCGAGGCTGACGAGACCGACAAGTTGCTCAAGCCCGGCATGATCATCATGGCCGAACCCAACCCGATCACGGCGGACGGACTGTTCGGTATCTTTCTCGGGCACACCTTCATCGTGACCGAAACCGGCCACGAATGCGTCGACAATTTTCCGCTCGAGATTGCGGTGGCGCAGGGTTGATAAGCAACGTGCTGATCAGAACGCAAACGCAGGACACCCGGCGCATTTCCGCCGCCATCTTGCGCGCATTTCTCGTCGATGCTCTGCGCGCCTGCGGCCTCAGCGAGGCCGATACCAGCACCGTAGCGAATGCCATGTTGGAGGCCGATCTCACCGGCTCGGATGCCCACGGCATCTTTCGCCTCGCTGGCTACGTCCGCCAACTCAAGCGTGGGGCCATCAACCCGCGCGCGAGCATGCGCGTGCTCGAGCGCGGTCCAGCGACCGCCCTAATCGACGGCGACCACGGTATGGGCCATGTGGTGATGACCTACGCCGCTCAGCTCGCCGTGGAACTCGCGCGTGCGTCGGGCATCGGTTGGGTCGGCGCCCGCCGTTCCAATCACGCCGGCGCCGGCGCGATCTACGCCGCGATTCCGCTCCAAGACGGGATGATCGGGATCTACGGCGCGGCGTCGAGCGTGAACCACATGGCGCCGTGGGGCGGCAGCGAACCCCTGCTCGGGACCAACCCGATCGCCGTGGCGATCCCGGCCGGGAACGAGCCGCCAGTGATATTGGACATCGCCACTTCGCTCGCGTCGAACGGCGCCATTCGAACCCACGAGATCGAAGGCAAGCCGATGCCGCAGGGCTGGGTTCAGAATCGCAATGACGGTTCGCCGATTACGGATCCGCGTCGTATCAACGAGGGCACTTATCTGCCCCTGGGCGGCTACAAGGGCAGCGGGCTTTCGATTGTCATCGGGCTATTGGCGGGACCGCTCAACCGCGCCGCCTTCGGCCGCGATATTCGCGATTTTGCCGCACCACCGGGCGGCGACGGCAATGTCGGGCAATTCGTGATCGCGCTCGACGTCGCGCGCTTTGTGCCGCCGGACGCGTTCAAGGCCGAGATCGATCGCCACATTCGCGACCTCGTCTCCTCGCGGCCGCTGCCGGGCGACGATGACATTCGTGTGCCGGGAATGGGACGGGCGGCGCGTCGGGCCGAGCGGGAACGCAACGGGGTGCCGCTTCATGCGACGGTCCTGGCTCAGGTTGAGGAGGTCGCAAAATCTCTCGACATCACCCCACTCAGCGCGCGCGCATGACTGCGCCGGTATCATCGTCCTCGGGATCGCCGTTCTGGCGCTTTTCGCTGCGCTTCTACCGCCAGCGCGAAGTCGCGGACGCTTGCATCGCGTTGCAGGAGGAGGCGGGAATCGACGTCAATCTACTGTTGTTTCTGCTGTGGCATGCGACGCAAAAGCGGGCGCTCTCGGCGCCGGAGGTGGCTGAGCTCGAACGGCGTGTTGCTCCGTGGCGCAATATGACAGTGATACCGCTGCGCACCATGCGGCGGGCCCTGAAGTCGCCGCCGGCACTCGTTCCCGGCGCAACCGCGGAACTCTTTCGCGCCAAGATCAAGGCCGTCGAGCTCGAGGCCGAGCGCCTGCAGCAGGAGGCGATGCACGACCTGGCCGTCCCACTGCTGGGAAAGGTCGCGCCGTCGCTCGAGGCGGCCGCGCGCGCCAACATCGCAGCTTACGCGTCGATGTGCGCTATCGCCTTCCCCAAATCCGCAATCGAAACCCTGCTCGCGGTGCTTTCGGACCTCGAGCTCAACCCGGAGGAACGACATGGATAAGGAGACCTACGACCGCGGACTGACCATGCGCCGCAAGGTACTCGGCGAAGATTACGTCGATCGCGCGCTCAAAAGCGCCGACGACTTCAATCGCGATTTCCAGCGCATCGTCACCCAGTATTGCTGGGGCGAAACCTGGGGCGACAATACGCTAAGCCCGCGCGAGCGCTCGATCCTCAATCTCGGCATGATTGCCGCTCTCGGCAAAATGGAGGAATTCCAGACCCACGTCCGCGGCGCACTTCGCAACGGCCTTACCACCAACGAGATTCGCGCGGTGCTCACCCAGATCGCGATCTACTGCGGTATCCCGGTCGGTGTGGACTGCTTCCGGATTGCCAAAACGGTGTTGAGCGAGGCCAAGAAGACCTGACAGGTCTCTCGTTGGAGCCGGCTAAGCCCTTGAATTGGGCGGAGTTCCATCGGGCGGAGATTATCAAGATGTTGGTCATCTTTTTCCGCCTATGGTCTTGAATGTGCCTTGTTCCTGGTCGATTCCGTTGATCGATCCGGGGTTGCGTGAGGGGGAGGGGGAATGGTTTTCCGCACCGCAGGTGCCATCGCGACGCTGCTGATCGGCCTGGGAGTGTCTGCCGGCGACGCTTTGGCCCAATACTACCCGCCGGCTCAAGCCTATCCACCGCCTCAGGCTTATCCTCCCGCGCAGGGCTATCCGCCGTATCGGCCGCTTCCGCCGGTCGCCGATGCCGACGACAACCAAATCTATGATCTGCAGGGCCGCCCGCTTCCACCGGCGGCCGTCGAGCCGGTCGCGCCTGGCGCGCGATACGGACGCGGCGGTCCCGTTTATCCGGACGAAGCGGCAGTCCCGCCGCCTGGCTACCGCGATCCGCCGCCGCAGGGCTACCGCGAGCAATCAGCGCCGCAGGGCTACGAGCCGGCTGCGCCGCCGACGCGTCCCTATTACGGAGCGCCCAATCCGAATTATCCATCGACTCCGGCAGGCACCCAGGATGCAGCGCGGCCGCCGCTGCCGATAAGCCCCGGCCAAATCGGGACCGGACAAGCTGACCCGAACGCGTCCGCCGGCGCCACGCCGGTCGATCCGCGAAACATGGCGGCGTTCCCGCCTGAAGTGCGGCCCGAGACCGGCCCGAAAAAGCAACTGCCGCCGCAGTTCCGTCGCACGCTGGTCGACTACTACACGAAGGAGCCGGCCGGCACGCTCATCGTCGATACGCAGAACACCTATCTCTACCTCGTGCTCGGACCGGGCAAAGCGCTGCGCTACGGCATCGGCGTCGGCCGCGAGGGCTTCACTTGGTCCGGCGCGGAACGGGTGACGAAGATGGCGGAATGGCCCGATTGGAATCCGCCCGAGGAGATGATCGTGCGTCAGCCCTATCTGCCGCGCTTCATGGCCGGCGGTGAGACCAACCCGCTCGGCGCGCGCGCTCTCTATCTGGGGAAGACGATCTACCGCATCCACGGCACCAATCAGCCATCGACCATCGGCACCTTCGTGTCCTCAGGCTGCATCCGCCTCACCAACGAGGACGTCATGGATCTCTACACGCGGGTCAAGGTCGGCACGCGTGTGGTGGTGCTGTCGGGCAAGCCGCCGGCGACGGCGGCCGCAACACCGCCCGCTGCGGCCGGAGCGCCGCCTGCCGCGGCCGGGGCGCCACCTGCCGCCGGTACCTCGGTCCCGCCGAGCAGCGGCGCGGTGACCAGCGCTCCGCTCGCTCCGCCCCCCTCGGCGATGGCGCGCTGACGCGATCCGTCTCGTCAGTCGATCACGCGCACCGGCTTTCCGTCGAGGAACGCCCTGATATTCTCGACCACGCTCGCGAAATAGGCGCGATAGTTCTGGATTGAGACGTAGCCGAGGTGCGGCGTGAGCACGACGTTGTCCATGCTCCGCAACGGATGATCGACGGGCAGCGGCTCGACGTCAAATACGTCCAAGCCGGCACCGGCGATCTTGTTTTCCCGTAGGGCCGACAGCAGTGCTGCCTCCTCGATGATGGGGCCGCGCGAGGTATTGACGATGTAGGCTGTTGGCTTCATCAGTCCCAACTCCTTCACGCCGATGAGGCCGCGCGTTCGCTGGGACAGGACCACGTGAATGGTGATGATGTCGGATTGGCGAAAGAGATCCTCCTTGCCTACGTAGCCGACGCCGATCTCCTTGCACTTCTCCGGCGTCAAGTTCTGGCTCCAGGCGATGACCTTCATCCCGAACGCCTGGGCAATCCGAGCGGTGCGGGTGCCGAGCTTTCCCAGGCCGAGAACGCCGAGCGTCAGGCCCTCGAGATCCATGCCGATCGTCGTTTGCCAGGGCACGCCGGCCTTCA
>JBJMTU010000253.1:0-4417 GCA_045811545.1 Xanthobacteraceae bacterium
AACCCCCTCACCCCAACCCTCTCCCCAAATGGGGAGAGGGAGCGCACCGAGTTTGCGGCACCTTCAAGCATACTACATGGCGCGGTAGTGCTATTGCGCGTGCGGCTGCTGCGACGGCCGCGCGTCCGAGCCGGCTTTCGGCAGCGAGTGCGTAGCGCTAAACGGCAGCAGCGCGATGCGCGCGACTTCGAGCCAGGGAAGCCAAGCCAGCCGGCTCGCCTGCACCCAAAACGCGAAGGGATTGGCGTCTTCGAGAAAGCGGCCGAAGGCTTCGAAGGAGGGCATCGCCTGCAAGTGGATCGAAATCTGCTCGGCATCGCCGCTCGGCGATTGGCGATGAACGATCTCGATCTTCAAACCAGGCAGCCGCGCGGTTGCCTTGGTCGCGCCGTGCTCGCTCTGCTGTGAGTCTCTCTCGAACTCAGGCAACGATCGTCTCCGTATTGCACTGTCTCTTGCACGTCATAGTTATGCCGCGGCGCGTGCTTCATCCAGCATGGCGGCGGAGATTTTCTCCGCCACCATGAGGGTCGGGATATTGGTGTTGCCGCGCGTCACCGTGGGCATGATCGAGGCGTCGACGACCCGCAGGCCGCCCACCCCGCGCACGCGGCCCGCCGGGTCGACCACCGCATGGCGATCGCCCGCCGCGCCCATGCGGCAGGTGCCCACGGGATGGAACATGCCGGCGACGTTTTGGCGAATATGTTCGGCCAGCGCAGCGTCGTCCTCGACCAGTGTGGCGAGATCGACGCGCCGATCGGCCAAGGTCGAGAAGACCAGGCCGGCGAGTGGCGGCACGAGATCGATGATCGCGGCGACGATGGCGCTCTGAATCCGGTTGGCGGTGGTGATCCGGTTGAGGCGCCGCAGCCGATCGTCGAACTTCACCGGAAAGGTCACGCCGCTCATCGCCCGCACGTTCTCGTGCGCCAGAATCTCGACCGCCCTGCGGAAGCCCTGCATCAAGCGCTGGAGGTCAAGCTCGTGGCCGGTGAAGTTGAATTCGACGAGGGGCGGCGCGGCATCGCGCGCCGTGAGCGAGACGCGGCCGCGCGCCATCGGCTTGAGCAAGGTAGGCGCCAGATTGGCGACCCGGAAGCCGAGCGGACTCCACGACGTCTTGCACTGCACGTTGATGTACATGTCGGTCGGCGGCGCGCCTGGAACACCGGAGGAGTAGCGCAACGCGTTCATCGGGTGCGGCCGCACCGATTTGGCTTGGCGTTGATTGCGACGCTGAAGCAGGCCGATAAATATGATGGCGTGGTTGGAGAGATTCTCTCCGACGCCGGGAAGATCCGCGCGCACCTCGATGCCGAGCTCGCGCAGGCGGCCCGCCGGCCCGATGCCCGAGCGCATCAGGAACGCGGGCGAATGCACGCCGCCGGCGGAGAGGATGATCTCGCGCCCGCGCAACTCCCTCTCCGTGCCGTCGATCCGCGCGGTGACGCCGACGACGCGGCGGCCGTCGAACAGCAAACCGGTTGCGACGGCGCCGTTCACGATCGTCAAATTGCTGCGCGCGCGCACCGCCGTGTCGAGATAGCAAATCGCGGCGGACGCGCGCTTGTGCGGCCAGTTGCTCATGGGGACCGCGCCGTAGCCATCGCGAAAATCCGCGTTCATATCGGCGATGAACGGGATCTGGCGCTCTTGCGCGAAGGCATAGACCGCCTTCGACAAGGGCGCCCAGTCTTCCGGCTTGGTGCGGCGGATCGGCACCGGGCCGTCGCGGCCGTGCAGCTCGCCGGTAAAATCCATCTCGTGCTCGAGCTTGCGGAAATAGGGCAGCACGTCGGCCCAACCCCAGCCCACCGCGCCGTGCGCTTCCCACTCGGCATAATCGTCGGGCGTTCCGCGATACGCGACCATCCCCATCACGGAAGAGCCGCCGCCCATGATGCGCCCCTGCAAAAAGCTCATCGGCGGGGAATTGTCTTTGCGCCGCCAATGCACCTTGAGGCCGGGCCAGAAATAGGCGTCGTTGTAGTAGGACGTGGCATAGGTATCGAGCACGTCGGCCGGCTCTTTGCCCGGCGGCGTGTCCAGCCCGGCTTCGAGCAAGAGCACTTTCGTGCTCGATCGCGCCGACAGCCGGTTGGCCAGCACGCATCCGGCCGCGCCGCCGCCAATGATGATGGTATCGAAACCGTCGGTCATGCGATGCTTGAGCGATCTGATTGGTTCGAACCCCCGACGCCCCTGCACCGTCGCATGTGACGGGGACGGCAATGGCTGCCATAATCATTGGACAATAAAATACGCCTGGGAGGAAAGCCCCATGTCGCACATCCCGCTCGCCGCGCACTTTCTGCGACGCACGCTGCCGGTGATGATTTTGATCGCCGCTCCCGGCGCGACATGCGAGCTCGCACGCGCGGAATATCCCGAGCGGCAGATCACCATGATCGTGTGTTTTCCCGCCGGCGGCGGGACCGACATCGCGGCTCGGCTGATCAACACCCCGCTCGGGGAGGCGCTGGGCAAACCGGTAATTGTCGAGAACCGCGGCGGCGCCGGCGGCAATATCGGCATTGCGGCGGCGGCGCGCGCCGGCGGCGATGGCTACACCCTGCTCGTGTGTTCGAGCGCCTACGTGGTCAATCCCAGCCTCTACGCCCAGGCGACCTACGATCCGTACAAGGACTTTGTGCCGGTGATGGTCATTGGGGCATCGCCCAACGCGTTCGTGGTTCCGGCGCAGTCGGACATCAAAACCATGCCCGAGCTGATCGCCAAGGCGAAGGCTAGTCCGGGCAAGCTCAATTGGACCAGCCCAGGCGCCGGGACGACGCCCTATCTCGCTGGTGAAGTCCTCAAGCTGCGCACCGGGATCAACATATTGCACATTCCGTTCGCCGGCGCCGGTCCGGCGACCACCGCCGTGCTCGGCGGCCAGGTCGACCTGTACACCGCGAACATCGGATCGTTGATGGCGCTCATCGACGCCGGCAAGGTGCGCCCCATTGCGGTGACCTCGAGGGAGCGTTGGCCCGACCTTCCAAACGTGCCGTCGCTCGAGGAGCTCGGAGTAAAGGACGCCGTCTCCGACACCTTCCAGGGTATCTATGCGCCGGCCGGAACCCCGCAGCCGGTCATCGATCGGCTGGCAAAGGAACTCACCTCGATCCTCAACCGGCCCGATATTCGCGAGAAGTTCGTGAAAGCGGGTCTACCCGTCGTCGCCGAGGGGCCGGAGGTTTTTCGCGCACGCATCGCGCGCGAAGTGCCGATGTACAAGGACATCATCGACAAGGCAGGCCTGAAGATCCAATAGCCGGAGCGCATTCGTGTTGTTTCGAATGAAAGCCGATGCGATCGGCCCATCTGAAGCGCGAACCATGCCGACATGATCCGGGTCGCGATCGTCGGATTGGGGCGCTGGGGACGCTCGCTGGTCGCATCGGTGCAGGGCAAGAGCGCGCAGCTGCGCTTCGTGCGCGCCCATACGCGCACGCGCGCCAGCGCGGAAGACTTTTGCCGGCAACATGATGTGCCGCTGGTCGACAGCTACGAAGAGCTGCTCGCCGATCCCGATGTGGACGCGGTCGTGCTCGCCACGCCGCACAGCCTGCACGCATCGCAGATCATCGCGGCCGCGGCGGCGGGCAAGCATATCCACGTCGAAAAACCCATCGCGCTCGATCTCGCCGGCGCCGACCGCGCAGTCGAGGCGGCGCGCAAGGCGGGCGTGGTGCTAGCGGTCGGCTACTGCCGGCGCTTTCATCCCTCGATCGTGGAGGTGCGACGGCGGCTCGCGGATGGGCGGCTCGGCGCCGTCGTCTCCATCGTGGCGCAGCATACCACCAGCACGGCCCAGTTCGTTGCACCGGACAATTGGCGCGCCGCGCCCGAGGAAGCCCCGGGCGGCGCGCTGACCGCCGTCGGCGTGCATGCGCTCGACCACATGATCGAGTTCGCCGGCCGGGTGCGTGACGTGCGCTGCGTGACCTCCCGCACCATCCCCGGCCCGTCCGACGACACGACCACGGTCATGCTTCGCTTCCATAGCGGCGCCACCGGACTGATTTTCTGCTCGGTTGCGACGTCCACCAATTTTTCTTTTACGCTCTACGGCAGCAAGGGAATGGCGGAGATTTCCAAGCCCAACTTGCAGACGCTGCGTTTCGTGCCGACCTCGGAGCAGCCGCCGACCGGACCAGTCGTTGCGCCGCCCGACGAGATCAGCGAACATCTGAGCTTCGATATGCTTAGCGCGGAACTCACCGAATTCGCGCGCGCGATCCGCGACCGCAGGCCGTACCCGGTGCCGCTCGATGAGGTGCTGCACGGCATGTCGGTGTTCGATGCCATCGTGCATGCGGCTCGCTCGAACGAGATCGTTACGGTGCAAAGATAAGAGACAGTCTGGCAACGCCCATGGAAAAGCTGATCATCACGGTCGCCTGCGACT
>JBJMTU010000254.1:0-4706 GCA_045811545.1 Xanthobacteraceae bacterium
GCAACCCCCTCGGAGATGTTCCAAAAACTGTTGCAGTTCGAATGTGAATCCACCTCGCCGCTTGCGCGGGGACGACAGCATATGGGCCGCTGAGTCGGATTTGTTGTCGCCATCAGGTCCCGTGGCTCAATCCACGGCATCGGCGGGCGCAGTTGCGATGCCCAGCGCGGCGAAGCTCTCGCGCGTGGCGGCCACCGAACCCTCGACGTCGATACCGCGGCATGCATCCTCGATCACGGTCACGGAAAACCCCTCTCGGCGCGCATCTTCGGCGGAGTAGCGCACGCAGAAATCGAACGCGAGCCCGGCGACGAAGATGCGCGTGAGGCCCCGCTCGCGCAGATAGCCGGCCAACCCGGTGGGCGTCTTGCGGTCGTTCTCATAAAAGGCGGAGTAGGAATCGATGGTGGAGCGAAAGCCCTTGCGCAACACCAGCTCGGCGTGTGGAATTTGCAAGCCGTCGTGGAATTGGGCGCCGGTCGTGCCTTGAACGCAATGATCGGGCCACAAGATCTGCTGCCCATAGGCGACGGTGACGATATCGAACGGGCGCTTGCCGGAATGCGATGATGCAAACGAGTGGTGGCCGGGAGGGTGCCAATCCTGCGTCAGCACCACGTGGCGGAAACGGCCGGCCAGGCGATTGATCGTCGGCACGACTTCATCGCCGTGCGGGACGGGAAGGTTGCCATTCGGACAAAAGTCATTCTGGACATCGACGACCAGCAGAACGTCGCTTTCTCCGATTGTAGTCGCCATGTTCGCGCCCCCACGGCGGCACCCCGCGGGCAAGGTGCATCAGAGCATCCGCCCAGCTGGCTTTAACATCGTGTGCTGCATGGGCCGGCGCAAGGGTTAGGCGCCTCATGTGTCGAGCCGGCCTCCTCACCTCCCGTTGATTCGAAGATCACCAACCACGCATTTTTTCGGTAGTCTGTCATTGTGGCGATCAGTGATGGGGCCGGCTTGGGCCGGCGGGTGATTACCGCTTCCATTCATCATCACCGCGCCACGCGCCCGTCGACTTCTTCCGCAAGCCGCTGCAGCGCCTCGCTCACCTCCACCGGGTAAGACGCGCCGGGCTCGAGCCTGCGCAACGGCTCGGGCAGGCGCTCGAGATCACGCGCGGCTCGCGCCCGGATTTCGGCAAGCGTGGGCGCCGGCTTAAGACGCTTGCCGCCTTGCATGACCAATTCGATGAGCGGCTCGCCTGCCTGATCATCGTTCTCCAGCGACAGGATGTCGCCGGCCATGCGGCCGTCAGCACCGAAGCGACGCCAGACTTGCTTGCGGCCGGGCCAGGTCGCCTTGCCGGCGGAGCGCTTGCGCCGCGGCAGCCCGGCATACTCCTCGAGCTTGTAGGCGCAATCGAGCCCCGGTGCGTCATACGAGGTGGTCAGGCTGCTGCCGATGCCGAAGCCGTCGATCGGCGCGCCCGATCGGATGATGTTCGCGATCACCGTCTCGTCGATGCCGCCGCTGGCGAAGATGGTCACGTCGCGCAGCCCGCCCTCGTCGAGGATGCGCCGCACCGTCTTGGACAAGGTGATCAGGTCGCCACTGTCGAGACGCACGGCGCCGATCGAGATGCCCGCAGCCTTGAGCCGGGGGGCGAGCGCGACCACTTTCCGTGCCGCCGCCTCGGTGTCGTAAGTGTCGATCAGCAAGGTCAGGTTCTTGGGCCGCGCGCGAGCGAAGTTCTCGAATGCCTCGGCCTCATCGTCGTGCACTTGGATGTACGAGTGCGCCATGGTCCCGAAGATCGGGATGCCGAACTGCTTGTCGGCCAGCACGGTGGCGGTGCCGGCAAAGCCGGCGATATAGCTCGCGCGCGCAGCCAGAAACCCCGCTTCGGCGCCGTGCGCGCGGCGCAGGCCGAAATCGACGAGGCGTTTGCCCGGCGCGGCAAGCACCATGCGCGCCGCCTTGGCGGCGATCATCGATTGGAACTGCAGGAGATTGATGAGACGCGTCTCGACGAGTTGCGCTTCGGGCAAAGCGGCGGTGACGCGCAGGATCGGCTCGTCGGGAAAGAACACCGTCCCTTCCGGCATAGCGTGGATGTCGCCGGTGAACCGCAGGCCGGCGAGATAATCGTTTAGGTTTTTGCCAAAGCGGCCGCTGCTCGCGAGCCAGTCGAGCTCCTCGGGCGTAAAGCGCAACTCGGCGAGAAACTCCATCACCTGCTCGAGGCCGGCCGCGATCAGAAAGCCGCGCTCGCGCGGGAGCTTGCGCACGAAGAACTCGAAGACCGCGGTTTTTGTCTCGCCACGATCCAGGTAGGCCTGCATCATGTTGAGCTGATAGAGATCGGTCAGCAACGCGCTTGTCGCCGGATCCATGCTGCCACCTTCGCGGAGAACACCCCCCGCGCCCATCGAGACCGTCTCGAGGGCGAATTCGGTCGTATCTTAACGTCAACGGCGGTGAATTGGACCGCGTTTGCAGCTTATGTCCGATATCCGGCACAAACGCTGGCTGTGTCGCCGAGGCGCTTGTCTGCGGGCGCGGAGTGCCTAAGCTTGCTTGCAAACCCCGTTGCAATAACGGGCAAAACTCCTCCCGTCGCCGCAAGGCAAAACATCGAGGCATAATGAGAGATGGCCGACGAAGAATTCCCCGTCATTGCACGCTTTGAGGTCCGCCGACGCAGCTACCTCGCGCCGGACGGCAGCGTGCTGCGGCCGCTTCCCGCCTTCGCCTCCGACACCGCCACGCTGCTCGCCCTTTATCGCGGCATGGTGCTCACGCGCGCCTTCGATCTCAAGGCGGTCTCGCTGCAACGCACCGGGCGGCTCGGGACCTACGCGGTGTCGCTCGGCCAAGAAGCGGTCTCCGTCGGCATCGCCAGCGCCATGCGCGAGGAGGACGTCCTGCTTCCCTCGTATCGCGACAACGGCACGCTGCTCTGGCGCGGCACGAAGATGGAGGAGATCCTGCTGTTCTGGGGCGGCGACGAGCGCGGCAACCTTTCATCCGGTCCTGCCCACGATTTCCCCTATTGCATTCCCGTCGGGTCCCAGGCGCCGCACGCTGCGGGCGTCGCTTACGCCTTCAAATTCAGAAAGGAGCCGCGCGTTGCCGTCTGCCTCTTCGGCGACGGCGCCACCTCCAAGGGTGACGTCTGGGAAGCGATGAACTTTGCCGGTGTGCACAAGTTGCCCGTGGTGTTCGTCGCCAACAACAATCAGTGGGCCATCTCCGTGCCGCTCAAGCTGCAAACGGCGTCCGAGACGCTCGCGCAGAAAGCGATCGCGGCGGGCTTTGACGGCGAGCAGGTCGACGGCAACGACGTCATCGCCATGCGCGCGGCGGCGCAGGAGGCGATCGCGCAGGCCCGCGCGGGCGGCGGGCCGCGCTTGATCGAGGCCGTGACGTACCGGCTCAGCGATCACACCACCGCAGATGACGCCGCGCGGTACCGTCCGCCGGAAGAGGTTCAGGCGCGCTGGAAGGAGGAGCCGATCGCGCGGCTGCGCGCGTATCTCGTGAGCCAAAAGCTGTGGGGCAAGGCGCAAGAGGAAGAGCTTGCGGCCGAGTGCCAGAAAGCGATCGAGACGGCGATCGAGCGCTATCTGGCCTCGTCGCCGCGCGCGGCGGAGACGATGTTCGACAATCTCTACGCCGAACTGCCGCGCAGCTACGCCGGCCAGCGCGCGGAGCTCAGCGGAGGTTCCGGTGCCTGAGGTGACGCTGGTCGAATCCATCAATCTGGCGCTGGCCCGCGCCATGGAAGAGGACGGCAATGTGGTCGTGCTCGGCGAAGACGTCGGCATCAACGGCGGCGTCTTCCGCGCCACCGTCGGGCTGCAGCAGCGCTTCGGGGCCGAGCGAGTGATCGACACCCCGCTTGCGGAGCTGTTGATCAGTGGGCTTTGTGTCGGCATGGCGGCGCAGGGGCTGCGGCCAGTCGGCGAAATCCAGTTCATGGGCTTTGTTTATCCCTGCATCGATCAGCTGGTGAACCACGCTTCCCGGCTGCGCAACCGAACCCAGGGGCGGCTGAGCTGCCCCATGGTGCTGCGCACCCCGCACGGCGGCGGCATCCGCGCGCCCGAGCATCATTCGGAGAGCACCGAAGCCATGCTCGCCCATATCCCGGGCCTGCGCGTTGTCATTCCGTCCTCGCCGGAACGCGCCTATGGGCTTTTGCTCGCGGCCATTCGCGATCCGGATCCGGTGGTGTTCCTGGAGCCGACGCGCATCTACCGCGCGGCAAAAGGCCAAGTGGAGGATACGGGCGAGGCGTTGCCGCTCGACGTCGCCTTCGTCCTGCGGCAAGGCCGCGACGTCACGCTGATCAGCTGGGGCGCCATGGTGAGGGAGACGCTCGCCGCGGCCGACGAGCTCGCGGCGCAGGGCATCGACGCGGAGGTCATCGATCTTGCCACGCTCAAGCCCTACGACGAGGAGACCGTGCTTGCCTCGGTGACGAAGACCGGACGCTGCGTCATCGTGCACGAGGCGGCGCGCACCGGCGGCTTCGGCGCCGAGATCGCGGCGCTGATCGCCGAGCGCGGGCTCACCTCACTGCTGGCGCCGGTCGCGCGGGTCACCGGCTACGACACGGTGATGCCGCTGCCGCGGCTCGAGCAACGTTATATCCCGTCGGCCTCCCGGATCGTCGCCGCCACGCGCAAAGTTTGTGAGTTTGCAAGAGACTCGCGATATGGCGTGCGAATGTTGCGGCAAACTCGGTGCGCTCC
>JBJMTU010000255.1:0-3857 GCA_045811545.1 Xanthobacteraceae bacterium
CCAGACCCTTCTTAGCGCATACAACAACACCCCGAGAAAGTGCCTTGACTTCGCAACCCCCTCGGAGATGTTCCAAAAACTGTTGCAGTTCGAATGTGAATCCACCTCCCCGCTTTCGCGGGGACGACAGTATATAGAGTAACGAGTCGGATCGGAACGATTGCCACCACTGACCGCTGTCACTTGAACAGCGGCGTGCCGGGGATGAAGGCGTCGAACGCGGCCAAGGCCTGGATGCGGAAACGATCCTGCTCCATCAACAGCTCGTGGCGCGCACCCGGCACGATGAGATGTGAGCCGGAGCGCAGCCGCACCGCGAATTCGCCGATCGCAGCGGTCGATACGATCCCATCCATCCCCGCTGCAATGATCAGGATCGGTTGCCGGATGCGTCCCGCGTAGTTGGAATGCCACAACTCGGCCATCGCCCGAAACGCGGCGTCGCACCAGGCGACGGTCGGCGAACCGACCACCAGCTCCGGCTCGGCCTCGAGAACCGCGACGTTGCGGGCATAGCGCACCGGATCGGACGTGAGCAGATTGTCCTTGAAAGGACGCTGCATGATCGCCGTTGCGCTGCCGCCGGGAACATAGAGTGAGCCGAGTCCGAACGAACGCATCGTTCTCACGATGATGCGATTGAAGGAGGACCGGCGAGGTCCCGGCAGCGCGATCATCGGCGCGAGCAGCACCATGCGATCGAACCAGCGATGTCCGGCATGGGCGGCGCGCAGCAGAATCGTTGCGCCCATCGACTGGCCGAGCGCGAACAATGGCGGCGGGCAGTCGGGAAGGACGATTTCGTTGATGAAGGTCTCGAGATCGATCTGGTATTGCGCGAAATTGCGCACGTAGCCCTTGCGCGAGTTGCGCAGCGCCCGATCCGACAGTCCTTGTCCGCGCCAGTCGAGAGTCGCGACCGCGAAGCCCCGGGCACGCAGATCACGCACGGTCTCGAAATACTTCTCGATGAATTCGGAGCGCCCTGGAAACAAGCACACGGTGCCCTTGCGTCCCGGCGGCGGTGCCCAGCGCGCGAAACGCAGCGAGACGCCATCGGGCGTCTTGAAGGTTCCGGCGACGACGTCGTCCGGCACCGGGTTGGCGGGAATGGAAACGAGGGTCATGACCTGGCGGGAAGCTCGCGCGCCCGCCTTATACCAGGGCGGCGGCTCTCCTCAATCCGAGCACGGCTAGGCACGGGGGGGCGCGCGACGAGGCGGCGGGAACTTCAGGGGAAAACTGACATACTCCCAGGCGCTTAATCCCCTTGTGCGGACCGGGCTCGGTCCCCATATCCGCGTTGCGTAGGCCCTTCGGGCTGCGCAAAAAGCAACCGGTCCGGCCTTCTGGGCGGATCAATCGCATTTCGCTCAACAACGAGGTTATGCCATGCGAACTTTCGATCTTGCTCCCCTCTATCGTTCGACCGTCGGTTTCGACCGGCTGTTCTCCATGCTCGACGGCTTCGAGGCCGCTCCGGGTTATCCGCCCTACAACATCGAGCGGACTGGCGAGAACGCCTATCGCATCTCGGTGGCTGTCGCCGGCTTCAGCGAGAACGAGCTTTCGATCGGAGCGAAAGAAAACACGCTGACGATCAAAGGCGAGAAACAGACGAAGGACGAGAAGAACGGCGGCGAGGTGCTCTATCAGGGCATCGCGGCTCGCGCGTTCGAGCGCGTCTTCCAGCTTGCCGACTACGTCCAGGTCAAGGGCGCGACCCTCGAGAACGGACTCCTGCACGTCGATCTCGTGCGCGAGATTCCCGAGGCGAAGAAGCCGCGCCAGATCCCGATCGGCAACGGCCAGACGAAGGTGGTCGAAGCCAAGGCTGCGTAAGCCGTCAGTTCGATCGAAGGGAGCGCCCCGGTTTTCCGGGGCGCTTTCATTTTGCGGATCACTCGTAGTCGTAGGGTCCCGCCAGAGGCGGCGCGCCAGTCGTCGGCGACTCGTTCGAAGCCACTTTCGGCCGTGGCCGCGGCAGCGGCGGGCCGGCCTGAGCAGCGGGACCATGCGGTGCGCTCGCTGCCGGGCCTGCCGGCAAGGCGCCCGCCCCACGACCGGTCGGCGCGAAATCGTCGAATTCGCCATCGGGAACCATCGCCATCGGCCGCGGCGGCCGCCCGAACGGGGGGCGCATCAGAGGCATGGCGTAGCGAGGTTCGCTCAAGGGGATGACTTTGACGATGCGGCCCATATACGCATTCACGATCACTCGGACCTCTTCCCCGGCGGGATCGACGGCACGCAATGCATAGGCCGGTCCCTGGCGAACCGGGCGGCCGATCGGGTCGAGCCCGGTCGAGCGCACGATGGTCACGATCTCATAGGGCGGCAATGCGCCGTCGCCAGGGTACATGGTGCCGGGATATGGAGGCGGAACAACCTGTGCCAGCCCCGGTTGCGCCGCGAGCAGCGCGAATGCAGCCACGCTCGCGCAAAATAGAATTCGGTGTTTCACGATACGATCCCCGATCCCGTTACCGCCGTTCGAGCCATGGTTGGCAAAGCGAACTATCCACCTGGCCTCAAGCATAGCCGGGAATGGGGCGTCGCTTGGGCGCCGGCATGGCATCAAGACGCAGATGCGATCGCCACAAAGTGGTCCACCTCATCCACGTTGGTCGCGAAGGAGGTAACTAGGCGCACGAGCCTCTCGTCGCTCTTGAGTGCAACGCCCTTAGGAAGGAAATCCGTGACCCACGGATAATAGATTGCGCCCGCCGACCTGAGCCGTTCGTCGGCGCGCGACGGCAACGCGACGAACACCTCGTTCGCTTCCACCGGCCACACCGGGACGAGGCTCGCAGCGGCGAGTCCCGCTGCAAGCCGATCGGCCATGGCATTGGCGTGGCGTGCAAGCTTGAGCCACAGATCATCGGCGAGGTAGGCCTCGATCTGGGCGGCAAGAAAGCGATGCTTGGAGAGGAGATGGCCGCCGCGCTTGCGCCGCTCCGGCATATTTGCGCCCCGCGCGCGGTCGAAAAACAGCACGGCTTCCGCGGCCAGCGCGCCGCCCTTGGTCGCTCCGAACGAGAGCACGTCGACGCCCGCCATCCAGGTCGCCTGCGCCGGCGATGCATTCAGGCGCGCGAGCGCGTTGGCGATGCGCGCGCCATCCATGTGCACCAACATCCCGCGCCCATGGGCGATCTCGGCAAGCTCGCGGATCTCCTCGGGCCGATAGATGGTGCCTGCCTCGGTTGCCTGCGAGAGCGACAGCACCGTCGGGCCGACATGATGCGGGCCGCCCCACTGTCCGGCATCAAGCGCGCGCTGCAGGGTGGCGGGCGCGATCTTGCCGGCTTCGCCCGCAAGCCCGACGAGCTTTAGCCCGCCGCCATAGAATTCAGGCGCACCGCATTCATCCGTCGCAATGTGCGCCTCCGCATGGCAGAGCACGGCCCCCCAAGGCGGGGCAAGGTGGGCGAGGGCGAGCGCGTTGGCTGCTGTTCCAGTGGGCACCAGGAAAACGGCGGCCTCACGCGCGAAAAGCTCAGCGAAGCGCTCCTCGACCCGTCTGGTCCAGGGGTCGCGGCCGTAGGCCAGCGCGGCACCCTCATTCGCCCGCGAGATGGCGGCGAGGATCTCCGGCGCGACCCCAGCCGCGTTGTCGCTTGCGAAGTTCATACGCTCTCTCGGCCTGCCGCGCGCGCAAGCGGGTATTTCGCCGCCGGCAACACTAGCTCATCATGCTGGGCCGCGAAGCGAGCACGAAATGCTATTCGGCGACCGCGAGAGGGGCCGCCCCAAATCTGTTGCGGTTTTTGGCACTCGGCCGGGAAACTTTCGCACGCAAAGCGATTTTCTCGATAGGCGAACCCTTGCCTTCATGATTAGAATTTGGCAAGGTC
>JBJMTU010000256.1:0-10957 GCA_045811545.1 Xanthobacteraceae bacterium
AGTGAGTCTGCGCTTCCTGGTGCAACAGGGCATCGTGGTCATCCCGCGCACCAGCCGGCTCGAACGGCTGTCGGAAAATCTCGCGATCTTCGACTTCGAGCTTTCCGAGTCCGAGATGGCGGAAATCGCGCGGTTCGCCCGCCGCGACGGACGCATCGTCGATTACGCCTATTCCGGATCGCCGCAATGGGACTGAAAATGACCTTCGCTCGGCGCGCCGCGTGGCTGACAACGCTTGCAGCGCTGTTGCCCCTCGTGCCGAATTCCGGCGGTGCCGAGCCGACGCGGGCCGTTCGCGCATGGCCCGTAGGAGGCGAGCAGATCACGCTGCCCCGTCCGCGGCCGCATGCCGGGGAGGCGGAGGCAGCAAGCGGTGCGGATATTGCCGCGGATCGGGTCGCGCTTGCCGAAGGCTTTCGCGAGCTCGCCAAGCGGCCCGGCGAGCCGCAGGTCCCCGGGTTGACGATCGTCTATCTTCATCCGCTCGGCTTGCCGGGCGATGCCGTCAAATGGCGCAACATCATCGTGCATCAAACCGAGGGTCCGCCCGGGTCCGCGAAAGGCATGGCGCTCGCGCAGGCGAAAAATCCCACCAGACGCGGCGTCACCATCTGGGTGGAAACCGACGGCACCGTCTATTGGTCGACCGCCGAGAGCGCGATTCCGACTCACGGCGACGGCGCCAACCGCAACGACAACAAATACATCGACAATTCCAAGACCTATCTCAGCGTGGTCAAGACCAATTCGATCGGGGTGGAATTCGTGGGCAACTACCCCGACGTTGCCAAACCGGCGACGCGCGAGCAGGCGCAAGCCTGGTTGATATTGGTGCGGTTCTTGCAGGAGCGCTACGACATTCCGGTCGAGAACATCTATGCCCATAACTGGATCGACTTTAAGGATCGCCGCTATTGCGAGGGTTGCGAGCTCGCGACGCTGGCGCGCAAACTTGCCTACGAGCCGGGCAAGCAGGACGCGAATAGCGACTAGTGAATAGCGAGTTGGCGAGTCTCGTTGCTGTTCGCGGCTCGCCATTCGGTACTCCCGGAACAACTCCATGGACTCCAACAGCGCGCTCGTCCTGTTCTCTGGCGGGCAGGATTCGACGGTCTGCCTGGCGTGGGCGCTGCAACGTTTTGCTCGCGTCGAGACGCTGGGCTTCGATTACGAGCAGCGCCATCGCGCCGAACTCGAGGCGCGACAGCGCGTGCGTGAGCGCATGAGGGTTCTTGAGCCGGCTTGGGCCGAACGGCTCGGGCGGGATCACGTTCTGCATCTCGGCGCGCTGGCAGCCATCTCCGACACCGCGCTCACGCGCGAGGTGGCGATCGAAATCGGCGCGAGCGGCCTGCCGACGACGTTCGTTCCCGGCCGCAATCTGGTGTTTCTCGCTTTCGCGGGCGCGCTTGCTTATCGCCGCGGCGTCAAGCATCTCGTCGCCGGCACGTGCGAGACCGACTTCTCCGGCTATCCCGACTGCCGCGACGATACGATCAAATGTATGCAGCTCGCGCTCAACCTCGGCATGGAACGTCGCTTTGTGATTCACACCCCGCTGATGTGGATCGACAAAGCCGCGACCTTCGCGCTGGCGCACGAGATCGCCGGAGACGCATTCCTCGATGTGCTGGTCGAGGACACCCACACCTGCTATCTCGGCGACCGCTCGCAACGGCACGACTGGGGCTACGGCTGCGGGACATGTCCGGCCTGCCGGTTGCGTGCCGACGGATTCGCCAAGTGGATGTCCGCACGATGACCGCGATCGATACAAGGCGCCGGGACGAGGGAATCGTGTTTGTCGCGCTATTCGCGTTGACCATCCCGGCAGCGAACTGGCTGATCGGGCACGCCGGCACCGTGTGCCAGCCGGCCGGACCTTGCCTCATTCCGGTCGCGCCCGGGCTGATGGCCCCCTCGGGTGTGATCATGGCCGGCGCGGCGCTCGTGCTGCGCGACCTGGTCCAGCGCCGGCTCGGGGTGGCGGCCGCATCGCTTGCGATCCTCGCGGGTGCCGTGCTTTCGGCGCTGCTGGCGCCGCCCACGCTCATCATCGCTTCGGCGACCGCGTTCCTGCTCTCGGAATTCGCCGATCTCGCGGTTTATACCCCGCTCGTCCGGCGCGGGCTGATCCTCGCGGTCGTAGCGTCGGGCGCCGTGGGTCTCGTCATAGACTCGATCGTATTTCTGTGGCTCGCTTTCGGTTCGCTTGAATTCCTAGTCGGCCAGATCGTCGGCAAGGCCTGGATGGTGCTGCTGTCGGTCCCGTTCGTGGCTTGGCTGCGCCGCCGGGACGAGCGACTGGGCATCGCGCCGGTTTGAAGTTGGCCAAGCACGTTTGAAGGTGTGCAATGAGTGCCGCTCTTTACGAGACGCTGCGCGCGATCACCACCGCAACCATCACCACGATTCTGTTGAAAAAGGGCATCCGGCGCTGCTGGATGAATGGACCGCGCCCGCTCGTCCCCGGCGGCGCGCGCTTGGTCGGTCCTGCTTTCACGTTGCGCTTTGTGCCCGTGCGCGAGGATCTCGCTACCCCGGAAAGCTGGGCGAAGCCGATCTCCACCCGCGGCGCCATCGAAGAAATGCCGGAAGGTTGCGTTGCGGTGGCCGATGCGATGGGCATTACTTCGGCCGGCATCTTCGGCGACATTCTGACCATGCGCATGATGAAGCGCAATGTGGCGGCGCTGGTCACCGATGGCGTCGTGCGCGACAAGGCGGGCGTGCTTGCCTCCAAACTGCCGGTCTGGTGCGCGGGGACTGCGGCGCCGGCCTCGGTCAATGGCCTAACCTTCGTCGGTTGGCAGGAGCCGATCGGCTGCGGCGGCTGCGCGATTTTCCCCGGCGATGTCATCGTCTGCGACGACGACGGGGCGGTGGTGATCCCGCAGGACCTCCTCGCTTTCGTTGCTGAGGAGGGCGCCGAGCACGAGCGAATGGAGAGCTTCATCGTCGGCGAGGTCGAGCGTGGGGCGAAACTTCCCGGCCTCTATCCCATGAACGAGGAGACCAAAGCGCGCTACGCCGCTTGGAAGAAGAAGTGATGCCGAACGCCGCGCGTCCCGGATGCGGCGCAGCGCGGGACGAAATGCGCTGCGCCCGGGACACGTTCCCGGGACCGCACTAATGTTCTTCCCGCTCTCCAAGATCCTGGGCTTCTTCGCCATCCCGTCCAACCTCGTTATTTGCATCGGCATTCTTGGTCTTTTGCTGCTGCCGACGCGCTTTGCGCGCACCGGGCGGGCACTCGCCTTCGCAAGCTTGATTCTGCTCGCAATCCTCGGCCTCTCCCCACTCGGCAATGCCCTGATCATCCCGCTCGAGGAGCGTTTCCCGCGCTGGGATGCAACCCGTGGCGCGCCCGACGGCATCATCGTGCTGGGCGGCGCCATTTCGCCCGACGTTTCCGCCGCCCGCGATGAGGTAGCGCTCAACGAGGCGGGCGAACGGCTGGCCGTGGCGGCCGAACTGGCGCGGCGCTATCCCGCCGCGCGAATCCTTTTTTCGGGCGGCAGTGGTGCCCTGATCTACGACGAAGGGGCCGAAGCGGCTTTCGCAGCTCGCATTCTCGAGGACCTCGGCGTTCCTCGCGCCCGCATCGTGTTGGAGGATCGCTCTCGCAACACGGTCGAGAATGCGCGTTTCTCCAAGGCGCTTGCCCAGCCCAAGCCCGGCGAGCGCTGGTTGCTGGTGACGTCAGCGCATCATCTGCCGCGGGCGGTCGGCGTGTTCCGTAAGGTAGGCTTTCCGGTTGAAGCTTACCCGGTGGATTGGCGCACCCGTGGGGCGAGTGACGCGCTGCGTCCCTTTGCAACCCTGGGCGACGGCCTGCGGCGCAGCGACACCGCCGTACGCGAATGGATCGGGCTTGCCGTGTATTGGCTGACCGGGCGCAGTTCAGCGTTGTTTCCGGGCCCGACACCGGAAAGCTCTTGAAAGAAATAAATCCGCGCCGCGCGATTTACCCGCCGTTCACCATTCGCAGGCAAAATGCGCGTGTGGCCGACACGACGTTGTTACCGCGTGTTCGCAACCCCTTTTGCCGCCCGTCAAGTTTGAGTCCTCACACTGTCGCGAGTTGCGGCGCGGACAGCTCTGCGCCCGAGCGCCCGGGAAGGATCGACGATGCGCGTGGAAATGCGACCGGCGATCCCCTCGGCCTTGCCGCACGTGGCGGTCTCGCGTGCGCGTCGTGAGCGCCTGCTGCGGCGGCTTGCCGCCGCTGTGACGGTGCTCGCGGCGACGGTCGCCGTTCTGGGGGCGGCCATGACGGCCGTGATGCTGGGAATCACCTGATCTCGCGCCGATGTGAAGGCGGACCGCTGGCCGGTCGCGTCCCAGAGGCGATCATGACCCGGCGTTGCCACCGTGACCGGGGAGGCAGTGCCGCTTGACCGCAAGGTCACACTCCGCCCACCATCGGACCGATAACGATGGCGCGGGATCGGCGGATGGGGCTCAAGCTCATCATCGGCAACAAGAACTACTCCTCATGGTCGCTGCGCCCGTGGATCGCCATGAAGGTGGCGGGCATTGCTTTTGACGAAGAGGTGATCTCGCTCAGCGCGACGGATTTCAAGGCGCGCGTGAGCAGGGTCTCTGGCGCCGCAAAGGTGCCGGCACTCGTTGACGGCGACGTGCACGTCTGGGAATCGCTGGCGATACTCGAATATCTCGCCGAGAAATATCCGCGTGCGCGGCTGTGGCCCGCTGACCCGGCACCTCGCGCGCTTGCGCGCGCGATCGCGGCTGAGATGCATGCGGGCTTCGCTCCGCTGCGCCGGCACTTGCCGATGAACATGTGGCGGCCGGTCATGCGGCGGGAACTCAACCCCGACGTCAAAGCCAATGTGCGCCGCATCGAGGAGATGTGGATTGATTGTCGCACGCGTTACGGCGCGGGCGGCGCCTTTCTGTTCGGCCCCTTCGGCGCCGCAGACGCAATGTATGCGCCGGTGGTCTCCCGCCTCCATACCTACGCCGTGGAGGTCGGTGAGGCGGCTCGCGCGTATATGGATGCGGTAATGGCGCTCCCGGCGTGGGACGAATGGCACGCGGCGGCACTCACGGAACCCTGGGTGCTGCCGGAGGACGAGGTCGACTGGCCGAAGGTGGTGCGAGTATGAGCGTTCGCGCCTGCGACATTGCGCCAAAAAAATGCCGAGGAAGTGTATTGATTCCGGCGCGGGGACGAAACAAAAACACGCCCATCCTGTAGCACCTCTCATTCGTTTCGGTGCCGCCGGGGAGGGTCATCTCAACAGCGGGCCTACCTGCCTTACCGCCTGGAGTGTTCATCATGCGATATCGTCTTATCGCTCTATTTTCGGCTGTGCTTTCGGCCGCCTTCTGCACTGCAGCATTGGCGGAAGAGGCCAAGAGCGACGTCAAAGGGCTATTCCTTCTGACCGATTATCCTGCGGTCACCCTGCGTCCGGGAACCACCTCGTCCATCAATCTCAAGCTGCAGAACTACGGGCTTCCGCCGGAGCGGCTGGCGCTTGCGGTCGATGGCGTTCCGTCGGGCTGGACGGCAACCCTGATCGGTGGCGGCCAGCCGGTGGCCGCGGCGCTGGCGGCAACCAATGCCAGCGTGCCGCTCGAACTGCGCCTCGACGTCCCCAAGGATGCCCCGGTCGGAACCACCAACCTGACGGTGGCCGCGCGCGGCGCGACCAGCAACGCAACGCTTCCCATTGAGGTGAAGCTCGCGACCGATTTGCCCGCCAAGCTCACGCTCAACCCGCAGCTTCCCGAGCTGCGCGGCACGTCAAAGTCGAGCTTCGAGTTCCAGCTCGCCCTCAAGAACGACAGTCCCAAGAAAGTGCTCGTGAGTCTGTCCGCGCAGGCGCCGCAGAACTTCGACGCCACGTATACCGAGCAGTATGGCAGCCAGGAACTTAATGCGCTTCCGCTCGATCCCGGCCAGTCGAAGGACGTGAAACTCAAGGTGCGCCCGCCGAACACGATCGCGGCCGGGAAATACAAGGTGACGGCCAAAGTATCGGCGGATGACGCCACCGCAACATCGGACCTGGTCCTCGACATCACCGGTCAGCCGAAAATCGATATCGCCGGCCGCGAAGGTCTCCTCAGCGCCAAGGCTTCCGCCGGCCAGGAGGCGTCGATCCCGGTGATCCTCACCAATTCCGGTACCGCGTCGGCGGAACAGATCGAGCTGTCGGGCACGGCTCCGACCGGCTGGAAGGTCAGTTTCGAGCCGAAAACCGTCGACCGCATCGCCCCCAACGAGAACAAGGAAGTGAAGGCGTTAGTCACTCCATCCGACAAGGCGGTTGCCGGCGACTACGTGACCGCGTTCCGGGCCAATACGCGCGGAGAGTCGGCATCCCAGACTTTCCGCGTTGCGGTCACGACTTCCACGATATGGGGAATCGTGGGAGTCGCGCTCATCGGCGGAGCGCTCCTGGTCATGATCGGCGCGGTGGTATGGTTCGGGCGGCGATGAACGTCATCGAGACGAAAAATCTCACCAAGCGTTACAACGGCGTGGCCGTCGTCAACGGGATTTCGTTTTCCGTGGCGCGTGGCGAGATCTTCGGGCTGCTCGGTCCAAACGGCGCCGGCAAGACCACCACCATTTTGATGCTGCTGGGGCTCACCGATATCTCGGACGGGCAGGCGCGTGTGCTCGACCACGATCCGGTGCGCGAGCCGCTGGCGGTGAAGCGTCAGGTCGGCTATCTGCCCGACCAGGTCGGCTTCTACGACAATCTCACCGCCGCGGAGAATCTGCACTACACCGCGCGCTTGATGGGATTCGAACGCACCGAGCGCGAGCAGCGAATCAAATCCTCGCTCGGCCACGTGGGGCTCGCCGACGTTGCGAATAAACGGATCGGTACATTCTCGCGCGGCATGCGCCAGCGGCTCGGGCTTGCCGAAATCCTGATGAAGGAGGCGCAGATCGCGATACTCGACGAGCCGACGTCGGGCCTCGATCCGCAGGCCACCGCCGAGTTGCTCAATATCATCCGCGATCTCAAAAACCAGGGCGTGAGCGTGCTGTTGTCTTCGCATCTGCTCGAGCGGGTGCAGAGCGTTTGCGATCGCGTCGCACTGTTCAGTCAAGGCAACATTGTGCTCATCGGTACGGTCCCGGAGCTGGGACGTCAGGTGCTGGGCGGCGGCTTCCGCGTCGAGGTGGAAGCCGAAGGCCAAGGACTCGCGCAGCGCATCGCTGCTATCCCGGGGGTGCAACGGGTCGAACCGGGCGGAGCGAACCGGTTGTTGCTGATGGCCGACCACGATGTTCGGCCGGAAGCCGCGGCGGCGGTGGTCGGAGCCGGCGGGCGGCTGCTGCGCCTGTCGGTCGAGGAGCCGAGCCTCGAGGCGATCTACACGCGCTACTTCCAGACCCACGAAGGAGAACTGCATGCGGCGTGAAGGCTCGGCCTTGCATGGGTTCGGCGTCGTGACGCTCAAGGAGATCGCCGATCATTTCAGCAGCATCTTGGTCGTGGTGCTGGTGGTCTTGGTGACGGCGATCGCAATCGTGGTCGTCAATTTGGGTATCGATCCAATCAAGCAGAGCACCGCCGAAGATCCCTTCCTCTTCTTGCGGCTTTTCACCCGCAGCAGCCCCCTTCCACTTGTCGCTTTGCTGTCGTTCTTGGTGCCGCTGGTCGCCATTGGGCTCGGCTTTGACGCCGTCAATGGCGAGCACAACCGGCGCACGCTCTCACGCATCCTGGCGCAGCCGATCTATCGCGATGCGCTGTTGTTCGGAAAATTCGCTGCCGGACTGTTCACTTTGACAGTCATGCTTATCGTTCTTTGGCTGCTAGTCATTGGGCTTGGCCTGCTGGGATTGGGGATTCCGCCAAACGCCGAGGAAATGGCGCGTGCCCTTGTCCTGCTCGTGGTGACGATTGCTTACGCCGGCTTTTGGTTTGCACTCGCACTCTTGTGCTCGATTTTGTTCCGGTCCGCTGCTACGGCCGCGCTTGTCTCGCTCGGGCTATGGTTGTTCGTGACCATTCTTTGGCCAGTGTTCTCGCCGGCGCTTGCCAATGTGATGACGAGCGCGGGCGATTTCCTGGGAGTCTTGGAGACTCAACAGGCGTTTGCCCGATTGTCCCCTGCGGTATTGTTCAACGAGGTCGTGGCGGTCGTTCTTGACCCGTCCGTGCGCTCGACCCAGCAATCGATGCTTGCCTCGCTCGGACTGGCCCTGATCGAACGCGGCGCCATTCCGGACGCGCCGATTCCGCTGTTGCAAAGCGTGCTGATCGTGTGGCCGCAGATCGTCGGCCTCGTCGCCGGATCGATCCTGCTCTTCGTGATCGCCTACGTCGTCTTCCAGCGGCAGGAAGTGCGGGCCTGAAGCGGCTTAGGCGCAGTTTTTGTCACGCGGCGATCTGGGCCGCCACTCGCTCTCACGGGTGGCGCGCCGTCAGCCCGCAATCTTTTTCCAGCTTTCACGCGCAAACTCGGTCACGCTGTCCCAATTTTTGGCGACCACGTCCCAGTTCACCATGACGGGCTTGGCTCCAGCGGCGGCAACGGTGTCGGCGACATAGGCGCCGCCGACCGTCAGCGCGCAGCCGATGATGATCCCGAGGATCAACCGCATTCGCATCCCCCGCCCGCCGCTTAGGCCTAAGGGGTGAAGGCGGCGCCATTGTGTTTCCGGCCCTTTTGCTCGGCCCACGGGCCTTGGGGAGTCGCGCCGTTCTGACCCCTTCAGCCCCGCGGCTTACAGGTCTGATGCACCGCGGGATCGCCCGAGGGCGGAATGGCGCTGATTTGCCTCGCCGCGGCAGCATGTCCGCCATGATCGTACCGTGAAACCGGGTGAATCCAATTCAACAATGCTATACAAGCAATTGATATAATTTGATAATCAATTGCGTGCCGGGAGCGAAACCGATCCCGAACGAAAAACGGAATTTTCGAGGCAATCGTCGATTTCGCTGCTATATTGACGCCGATCGGGGGAAGCACCGCTCGAAAAGAGCAAATCCGCGTCGTTCGAGTTCAGGAGAACTGCGTTGCAAGAACACAAGTTTCAGATCGGCCAGACCGTCTACTTCACGTCACGTCCGATTGGCCACATGGCCCGCGACAGTACCTATCAAGTCGTAAGGCTGCTCCCCTCCGACGGCTCCGATTATCAGTACCGCATCAAGAACCCCAATGAGGCGTTCGAGCGCGTGGCGAGGGAAAGCCAACTCGAATTTTCGCGCTGAACCGGCCCGACGTTCTCGGCCGGAACGTACTTGGCAAATAGCCACGCGTTTGCGGGTGCGATGAAGTACGCAACTTTGCGTGCAGCCACGCGCGCGCGAGCCCGGCGGGATGGTAAGCGTTGCCCCCCTGAGCCATACTGCCCACGGAGTCGTGGCTTATGCTCAATCGCTTCGGGGAATGGGTGACAGCCCTCGATTTGACCGGCATTGTGGCGCTGCCGTTGTGGGTGCTCGCCGGTTTGGCGGCGTGTGCAGTGCTTGTCTGCGCGCTCACCCTCGCTCGCGCCGACGGCAGAGGCATGCTGGCGGTCGTCGTTCTCCTGATCATCGTCTTGGTCGGGTGGTGGGCGCGCGATCATTTTGCGCAGCGCGATGTTGCCGCCGAGCTGCGCGCACTGGATACGCGCGCCTTTGAGCTGGCGACGCGCGCCTTCGCGCCGGGGTCAGCGCTTGGATGTCTCGACGCAAACGCCGGGGAGACGGTGGAGGCCGCGTGCGAAAGGGCGCTTTTCGCCAGCCCGGAAGCAACCGCCGCAGCCACATCCTATGTTGCCGCGCAGCTCAGCCTATTGGCCTCCGCCAGCGAGCTCGGACGCCGCCACGGCGGAGCAAACCCGGGGGCGGCCATGCTGCGTCGTGCCCTCGAAGCCGACCGCTTCGGGATCGTGGCGCATGTGCTCGCAGTTCGCGATGGTTGCACGCCGGGGCGATGCGGTGCCTTCACCTGGCTGCGCGATCCCACTCGGATCAATGCCAACTTGGCGGAGCGGCCGTTCGACGCTCGCGTCAAGACTTATTCCGCGAGCTGGCCCACTGCGGGTGTCCGCGGAATGGTGAGTGCGCCTACGCCCCCGCCCGCCGCGGCAGCGAGAGTGCCAAACAATCTCTACTTCCCGTCGGCGTCCTCCATCCCGCCGGTCAATATCATGACCGCCGAGCCACCAGCTGCGCAGCGGCAGTCTCAAGACACGACCGGCACGACTGAGTCCGCGCCCCCGACACCGCCGCGCCGACCGCCGCAGGCAGATTCGCAGACACGTCAGCCCCCGAGCACCGCTCCCGCGCGTTCGGGCCCGATGCCGCTTGCTCCCCCGCAATAATCCAACCCATCTTCTGAGGATAAGCGCGGCGCGTGCATGGAAAGGCCGGCCCGCTCCGCTATCATTCGGTCAGCTTTGGCTCGGGAATATCGATCGTGGCTCTGCATCTCATCAAGCTTTGCGTCGGCTGCGACTCCGTCCAGGATCTCGAGGATTGGGTCCGCGAGAAGCTTAAGGAGCGCAGGAAACGCGGACTCTCGAGCGAGCACATGCACCGCACGCGCATGGCGCCCAAACGTGCGGACGAGCTGCGCGATGGCGGCTCGCTCTACTGGGTGATCCGCGGTGAGATCATGTGCCGCCAGCGCATCCTCGACGTTCGCCCATTCGTGGACAGGGAGGGAGTGGGCCGTTGCCATCTCGTCCTGGAGCCGAAGCTTGTTCTGGTCGAGCCGCGCCCGTGGCGCGCGTTCCAGGGCTGGCGTTATCTCGTGGTCAAGGACGCCCCGCGCGACCTCGACCGCGTGGCGCCGGGCGCCAAGAACATGCCCGAGGCGCTGCGTCGCGAGTTGAGAGAGCTCGGCTTGTTGTGAACGGGCACCGGAGGCTGCCGACGATCGTCTCAGACAACCGGCCGGTACGCTAGAAGTGAGGAGGGCTTATTTCGGCGCAACCCGCAGGCCTAATTTGTCGATGATC
>JBJMTU010000257.1:0-12288 GCA_045811545.1 Xanthobacteraceae bacterium
CTCTTTCTCGCCTTGCGGGCCGGCTCCGGCGGGCGGATGCCGCGATCGAAACAGCTGCCAATGACGCGATGGAGACGCTCTCGCAGGGATTTCGGTCGGATCACCGGCCGATCGTCTTCGATGCCGAAAAATTTGTCCGCCTGCCCGCGGAGGTGGCACTGCGCCTGCTCGGCCGAGCGATCGCATGCATCGGAGCGGAGCGGACGATCCGGCTCGGCAAGCTCGAGAGCCTCTATGAGGCGGTCGCCCACGCGCAGAGCAGCCAAGCATTTCGCTTGCGTCGCACGCTAGGAGGAGCGTTGGTCACGCTAAGCCCGTTGAAACTGGTGGTCGAGCGCGCCCCCCCGCGCAAGACGTCCTCGTCTGCCGCGATCGCCGGCAAATCGACGCGCGGAAGGCGGCCAAGCCGCGGCAGAATGGCCCCCAAGAATTAACCCCGTTCCCTTGGCAGGGGTGGTCTCGGCACTTAGATTGTGGCTTGACGATAATTCTGTCCGGGTGGCCGTGAATCGGCCTATAAGTTGCCATATGAACGGGCTGCGGAACCTCCGCCGGGCCGTGAAGGACACGGGATGAACGCCAATCTGCGCAACTTCGCCCTCTGGGTGATCATCGTTCTCTTGCTGCTCGCGCTGTTCACCCTGTTCCAGAATCCGGGCCAGCGGACCACGTCGCAGGACATCTCCTTCTCGCAGCTGTTGAATGAAGTCGATCAGGGGCGCGTGCGCGACGTTTTGATCCAGGGACCGGAAATCCACGGCACGTTCACCGACGGCCGCAGCTTTCAGACTTACGCGCCCAGCGATCCGACCCTGATCCAGCGCCTCTATGGCAAGGGCGTATCGATCACCGCCCGCCCGCAGCAGAACGACGTGCCCTGGTTCGTTTCGCTTCTGATCTCGTGGCTTCCCTTCATTGCGCTCATTGGCGTGTGGATTTTCCTCTCGCGGCAGATGCAGGGCGCGGGCGGCAAGGCGCTCGGCTTCGGCAAGAGTCGGGCCAAGCTGCTGACGGAGGCGCACGGCCGCGTCACCTTCGAGGACGTGGCCGGCGTCGACGAGGCCAAGCAAGACTTGCAGGAAATCGTCGAGTTCTTGCGTGATCCCGGAAAATTTCAGCGGTTGGGCGGACGCATTCCGCGCGGCGTGCTGCTGGTCGGCCCGCCGGGCACCGGCAAGACGCTGCTCGCGCGCGCGATCGCGGGCGAGGCCAACGTGCCGTTCTTCACCATCTCCGGCTCGGACTTCGTCGAGATGTTCGTGGGCGTGGGCGCCTCGCGCGTGCGCGACATGTTCGAGCAGGCCAAGAAGAACGCCCCTTGCATCATCTTCATCGACGAGATCGACGCAGTGGGCCGCCACCGCGGTGCCGGTCTGGGCGGCGGCAATGACGAGCGCGAGCAGACGCTCAATCAGCTCCTGGTCGAGATGGACGGCTTCGAGGCAAACGAGGGCATCATCCTGATCGCCGCGACCAACCGGCCCGATGTGCTCGACCCGGCGCTGCTGCGACCGGGCCGGTTCGACCGTCAAGTGATCGTGCCCAATCCGGACGTGGTTGGCCGCGAGCAGATCCTCAAGGTCCACGTGCGCAAGGTTCCGCTGGCGCCCGACGTCAACCTCAAGACGACCGCGCGCGGCACGCCCGGTTTCTCCGGCGCCGATCTTATGAATCTCGTCAACGAGGCGGCGTTGATGGCGGCGCGGCGCAACAAGCGCATGGTCACGCAGGTGGAATTCGAGGACGCCAAAGACAAGGTGATGATGGGGGCTGAGCGCAAATCGCTGGTGATGACGGAGGAGGAAAAGCTCCTGACCGCCTATCACGAGGGCGGCCACGCCATCGTTGCGCTGAACGTGCAGGCGACCGACCCGGTACACAAGGCCACCATCATCCCGCGCGGTCGCGCGCTCGGCATGGTCATGCAGTTGCCCGAGCGCGACAAGCTCTCCATGAGTCTTGAGCAGATGACCTCGCGGTTGGCCATCATGATGGGCGGGCGCGTGGCCGAGGAGCTGGTATTCGGCAGGCAGAAAGTCACCTCGGGCGCCGCTTCCGACATCGAGCAGGCGACGAAACTCGCGCGCATGATGGTGACGCGCTGGGGTCTGTCGGAGGCGCTCGGCACGGTCGCTTATGGCGAGAACCAGGATGAGGTGTTCCTGGGCTATCAGGTAGCGCGTCAGCAGAACGTCTCCGAGGACACGAGCCGCAAGATCGATGCCGAGATCAAGCGCCTGGTCGAGGCCGGTTATGAAGAGGCGCACCATATCCTGCAGGAGAAGCGCGGGGATCTCGAGACGCTCGCCAAGGCGCTGCTCGAATTCGAGACGCTGACCGGCGATGAGATCAAGGATCTGCTCGCGGGCAAGCGCCCGTCGCGCGAATCCGTCATCGAGCCGGCGACTCCTCGGGGTTCGGCCGTGCCGCCCGCCGGCAAGCCGCGGCCGCGCCCCGAACCGGGGGGCCTCGAGCCGCAGCCGCAGGCTTGAGGCTGCTCACGGCTCTGCCACGTCGTACGTTTGGTCACAGCAGCGCGCGCGTGCCGACGCGTCTAGCGACGCGTGTCGACCGCAATCGACGGAGGCGCCTCGTGGCTCATGAATACCGGCTGCAGCAGGTGTGATTTGAATTGCCACCCATAGTCCGCGTCGAGCACGCATTCGCTGATCAAATCCGCGATCAACATCGGCGGCTTGGACTGCGGCGCCGGCGGGCGGACGGCAGCACCGTAGAAACTGATAATGCCTAACACCTTCGCACCGCCTTCATCGCTCGATTCGACGATGAAATTGTTGATCAGATGCCGCGTGGTCTTCACGCTGCTGATGGCGGTGAGCGCCTGGCGTTCACGCCACGTGTAGAATTCGCGAATTCTCTCACGTCCTTCGAAGCGGTTGTGGCCCACGCACATCACGCCGTCGGGCGAATAGAATTCATGGGCCCGGCGCCCGCCATTGCAGTCGACCTCGTGCCAATATCTCGCCTCCAGGTGATAAAGCGCGTGCCAAAGGCTGACCTCGTCGCGCGTGTCCATAGTGCACCTCCTGTCGCCAATGGGCGCTCCTGCGGCTTCTAAATGAGACCGATGGCAGCTCCAAGGAAACGGATTTAGCGCGATCTCATCGGCCTCCTATCCCTTCATCGCCGCCTTGATCGCCGCGACCTCGCCGCCGGCCTTGGCCGCCGCGATGATCTTTGCTTCACGCGCGGCAAGCGCCTCAAGCGCAGCTTTCATGGCATCGATCTTGTCGGCGGGGACGACCACCGCGCCGTGGCGATCGGCATGCACGAGGTCGCCGCTCTTGACTGCCATACCGTGCACGGTCACCTCGATGCCGAAATCGATGACGTGCACGTAGGCATGGGAGGGAACGATCGAGCCGGCCAGCATCTGAAAACCCGGCGCGATCGCGGGGATGTCGCGGATCGATCCGTTGGTGACCACGCCGAGACAGCCGAGCGCCTTGTGCACGTTCGACTGCACCTCGCCCCAGAACGCGCCATAGCCGACGTGCTCGCCATCGAGGTCCTCCATCACCATGACGCTGGGCTGCGGCGCGCCTGCAACATAATCGAGATAGTCGAGCCGCTTCTGCATATAGCCGGCCTGCGCGAGCGGGACCGCGTCCTTCGCCTTGAATGTCACGGTCTTGGCGAAGCCGACGATGGACGGAAGCTCGGGAAACGGACAATGCAGGTGCTTGACGGTGTAGCCGGAACCGCGGCGCTCCGGCGCGACGATCTCGATCAGGTTGCACACCGTCGGCGTGTCGATCGATTGCAGAAACTCGAAATGGCTTCGGCTCGGTGCGGTCATTCATGTCCCCCTTTTGGCCTGGAAGATCGACCCTAGGCGTTCGCGCTCCGATAGGCGAGCGCGGCAATGACAGCCATGGCCGCGAGCATGGCGACCACCATGGCGACCGCGGCCGGCCATCCGCCCCACTCCCAGGCGAGCCCAGGCAGGAAGGCGCCCATGCTGCCGCCGGCATAGAACGCCGTCACGTAAAGACCTACCGCCGACGAGCGGCCTTCCTTGGCAATTTCCGTCACATAGCCGGTGGAAATCGTCTGGCACAGCATGCCGCACGCCGCGCAGAACGTCAGTCCCGCGATGATCGCCGGAATTGGCGCGAGCAGCATGAGCAGCGCGCCGCCTGCCCACGCGGAAATGACTGCAAGGACGAAGGGCCGGCGCCCGAGCCGCGCCATCATCCAACCGGTCATCGGCGCGATCACGGTGCCGGCGAGATAGGTCACAAAAATCAAGCCGAGCAGCGTCGAGGAGAAATGATAGGGCGGCGCGGCGAGGTGGAAACTTACGTAGGTGAACACCGCGATAAAATTGAACAGCACGCCGAAGCCGATGCCGTAAGTGGCGAGCAGCTGCGGATCCTTCAAGTGCCGCAGCATCTGCCGCGCGGAGGCCAAGAGGCCCGGCGAGCGCACGAAACCCTTCTCACGTGGCAGCACCAGTGCGACCGTGACCGCGCCGACGAGCGATAAGCCTGCGAGCGCCAGGAAGGCGGCGCGCCAGCCGAAGAGATCGCCGAGCAAGCCCGGAACAAAGCGGCCGCAGAATCCGCCGAGACTCGACCCCGCGATGTAGATCCCGGCGACGCCTGCCACCTGCGCCCCTGGCCACTCGTCCCCGATATAAGCGACGGTGACCCCGAAGATCGGCGGCAGCAGCAAACCTTGAACAAAGCGCCAAGCGATGAGCGCCTGCACGTCGGGCGCGAACGAAGCGCCGACCATGGGCACAACTACCGCCAGCATGGCGGCGGCGATCACCCGTTTCCTTCCCAGCACGTCCGCAATGGCGCCGGTGAACGGCGCGGTCACGGCGATCGCGAGCGTGCTCGCGGTCATGATCGTGCTGATCTCGGCGGCGCCGACGCCGAACTCGCGGGACAGCGCCGGCAACAGCGCCTGCGGCGAATAGAGGTTGAGGAAGGTGCAGAAGCCGGCGGTAGCGACGGCGACTTTGCGGGAATCGATGGCCATGGGCGCTAGCGTACCTTGTGCGCGCCGCGGATCATCACGGCTGCGATCGAGCGGCCTGATGTCGCGCGCGACTGGCCATTGTCATCGACTCATCCCTTTGCATACGCGCTCGAGAGTCTGCTCCGGCGTGCCGGAGGCATCGATGCGGGTCCACTCGAGCGCACCCAGATCGTAGGCCTCCTGCTGGCGGGCGACTGCGGCATCCGCATCGGAGGCGTCGCGGCGGCGCGTGGCCAGTCGTGCGAGACGGGTGTCCAGATCGGCATCGAGGAAAAAGCCGTGGAAGGGTACGCGAAGGATGTTAGCGGACGCCGCCGCGAGGGCGCGCTCCTGCGATGTCGCGAAAACCGCGTCAACGATGGCCGAGTGACCGGCTGCAACCGCGCGGCGCGCCTTGTCGGTAATTGTCGCATAGACCCTCGCCGTCACGGCCGACGTATAGGCGCCCTCCGGCAGCCTCTCGTTCTCGTCCTTGCCGAACAGCGTCTTGCGCTCGACATCGGAACGCAGCACCACCGCGCCGGGGTCGGGCGCGAGCTCCGGCGCGAGCGCAAGGGCGAGCGCCGATTTGCCGGTGCCGGACAGCCCGCCGATGGCGATCAGGCGAGGCGACTTCGGTTCAATGAACCGCCGGGCAAAGTCGAAGTAGGTGCGCGCGCTCTGGGCGATAGCAGCTCTCTGATCGGATGCGGCATGTCCAAGCCGCGCCGCCGTCACCTTGGCGCGAATCGCGGCGCGCAGCGACAGAAACAGCGGCAAGCTTGCGAGCGCGTCGAGATCCTCGGTCCGCTTCGTCTCGACGAGATAGCGGTTGAAGACGACGTTGGCCGCATGCTTAAGGCCCCGCTCGGCCAGATCCATGAGCAGGAACGCAAGATCGTAGAGCACGTCGCCCGACGCAATCAGCGGACTGAACTCGATGGCATCGAAAGGAACCGGTCGCCCGCCCAGCAGCACGATATTGCCGAGATGCAGGTCGCCATGGAGATGCCGGATAAGCCCGCGATGGCCACGCTCGAGGAGGAGCGGACGAATGCGGGCGTGGTCAGCGCGGCTGCGCTGCGTCAGCGCCTCGCCCTCCGCCGGCGGAAAAAGATCAGGCCGCTCGCGAAATGCGGCGTCGTTTTGCTCGATATAGTCGGCAAGCGCCACGATCCATGGCTCGGCTTCCACCGCGCTGGCGGCGCCGTGGAGCGCCGCCACCGCGCGGCCGAGCGCATCGGCGAGCGAACGATCGACTTTGCCCGTCTGCGCGAGCTGGTCGAGGGTTGCGTTCTCATCGAAGCGGCGCATTTCGAGCGCCCATTCCACGGCGGTGCCGGGGCCGTCGAGGGTCAGCCGGCCGTCGGGTTCCCGCGTGATCGCGACCACGCGGCGATAAATGTCGGGCGCGAATGATCGGTTGATGCGAAGTTCCGCCTCGCAGGCGCATTTGCGCTTGGCGACAGTGGAAAAATCCAGAAAAGGAAAGCGCACGGCGCGCTTGACCTTGAATGCACGCTCCCCGGCGAGGAAAACCGAGGCGGCATGGGTATCGATCCGCTTGACGGCATCGCCGCCATGAGTGGCGGGGTCGGATAGAAACGCGAAGACCGCCTCCTGGCTGTCGCCGTCACTCATGGAGCGGTCCCTCGCGCCACCATCGTTGATGCCGCAGTGACCTCGTCTTCTCTCGCATCGAGCCAGACCAACCTCGGCGCAAGCGAACCGTTCATCATGCTATGCTGTTTGCCATCGCTCCCCCCCGGCCGCGGTCCGTCATGACGCAATTGCCGCACGTGCTCAAGCGCATCCGGCTCGATCTCGCCCGCTCCAAGGACTTCCCCGTCGGGTTCGGAGCGGCACGGCTATGAATTCGTCGCTCCGCTCGACGCCGATGGACACATCGATACCGAGCTGTGGCGCACATATCGCGGGCATTGCGGGGTGCGTCGGTTCTGGGAGGGCGAGGACGATGAGTTTGGCCGGCTCGTGCACAAGCCGGGCGGCGCCGAGCACGCGCGCTGGGTATTCGATTACGACGAGAGCGCGGAGGAGGACGACGAGGCTGGCTATCGCTTCGGCGATCACGCGTTTCGCAACGGCGAATACGTCTCGATCCGCGGTGAAGACGGCGAGATGCACACTTTCCGGGTGGTTTCGGTCGAGCCGGCGCGTGAGGCGTGCATGCCACGCTTGCGTTTGCCCGTCCTGCCTCGCTGCTGCATGGTAAAACCGGCAGCACAGCCACGGGAGACGCGGAATGCGGGCCAATGACGGCACGAGGACGGCCGGCGAAGTTCTGATCGACCAACTCGTCGTTCACGGGGCGAGGCACGTGTTTTGCGTGCCCGGCGAGAGCTATATCGCGGCGCTCGATGCCTTTTACGACCGTGATATTGCCATCACGGTCTGCCGTCACGAGAGCGGCGCCGCCATCATGGCGGAAGCCTGCGGCAAGGTGACCGGCCGGCCGGGCATTTGCTTCGTCACGCGCGGGCCCGGCGCCACCAATGCGGCGGCGGGGCTTCACATCGCGCGGCAAGATTCAACGCCGCTCATCTTGTTCGTCGGGCAGATCGCGCGCGAGGCACGCGAGCGCGAGGCCTTCCAAGAGCTCGATTATCGCGCGGTATTCGGATCGATCGCCAAATGGGCGACGGAAATCGACGATCCCGCCCGCATTCCCGAACTGATTTCGCGCGCGTTCTACACGGCCGCTGCCGGCCGTCCGGGTCCGGTCGTCATCGCGCTGCCGGAAGACATGTTGGTGGAGCGCCTCGCCGTGCCCGACGCGCCCGCCTTCGAACCGGTCGAAATCTGGCCCGGCGCCGCCGACATGACCGGGCTGCAAAAGCTTCTGCGCGCGGCCGAGCGACCGATCGTGCTTCTGGGCGGCAGCCGGTGGTCAGAGAAGGCCTGCGCCGCGGTCGCGCGTTTCGCGCAGCGCTTTGCGCTACCGGTCGCCACCACGTTTCGTCGCGCGCACCTCATCAACCCCGAGCACCCCTGCTATGCCGGTGATCTCGGCATCGGACCGAATCCCAAACTGCTCGCCCGGGTGAAGGGTGCCGACCTCATCCTGCTCATCGGCGGGCGGCTGGGTGAGATGCCTTCGCAGGGTTACACGCTTCTCGACATTCCGGGACCGCGCCAGACCTTCGTGCACGTGTTTCCGGGGATCGAGGAGCTCGGCCGCGTCTATCGCCCGCATCTTGCGATCAACGCTACCCCGACCGCCTTTGCCGCCGCGCTCGAAGGGCTCGAACCGCCGAGCGAGCTTAGTTGGCGCAACGAGACGGTGATCGCGCACGCCGACTTTCTCGCCTGGACTGACAAACCGACCGCCGTTCCCGGGCCGATCAATCTCGGTGAGATCATTGTCGGCTTACGCGACAAGCTTCCAGCCGACGCGGTGATCTGCAACGGCGCCGGCAACTTCTCGGTCTGGGTGCACCGCTACGCTCGCTATCGGCGCTATGGCACGCAACTCGCCCCGATTTCGGGCTCCATGGGGTACGGCGTGCCGGCAGCGATCGGAATGAAACGTTTGGCGCCGGAACGTACGGTGATCGCCGTTGCCGGCGATGGCGACTTCCTGATGACTGGCCAGGAATTGGCAACCGCGGTGCAATACGAATTGCCGGTCATCATCATCGTCGTCGATAACGGCATGTATGGCACCATTCGCATGCACCAGGAGCGCCACTATCCCGGGCGTGTCGTGGCGACCGGCTTGAAGAATCCCGATTTTGCGGCCTATGCCCGGGCCTTCGGCGGCTATGGCGTGACAGTGGAAAAGACCGCAGATTTCTGGCCCGCCTTCGACGCGGCGCAAAGGTCCGGCAAGCCCGCGATCCTGCACCTCAAGGTCGACCCCGAAGCGCTCACCCCGACCATGTCGCTCACCGGTACGCGCGAGAAGGCGCAGGCCGGCGGATAAATCACCTCGCGTCGAACCTCTCCCCCGCCTCTGCTCACAATGAGACTTCGCCACGGCCGTTGCGCGCTCATGAATCATGCTTCATTTTTTGCTGCCGAGATTCGCAATGCCCTACCGCCGCACGGAGAACGTCGTCCGTAAGCTTGCCGCCCGCCACGACGCAATCGTGTCGGCGGCGTGTGAGATCGCGGCGGAAGCGGGAATGGCGGCGGTTCAGATTGCGCCGGTTGCGGAGCGTGCCGGCATCGCCACCGGCACCGTCTATCGCTATTTCCCATCAAAGACTGAACTCGTCGCGGCGCTGGTGGCGGCGCTCGCCGAGCGCGAGATGGTTGCACTCGAAAGCGCGGCGAATGCCGCGCCCGGACCGTTGTCGGCGTTGGCGGCGGCGATTGCTACCTTCGCGGCGCGCGCGCTCGCGAATCGGCGCCTTGCCTTTGCGCTGATCGCCGAGCCGGTCGAGCCCGAGATCGACCGCGCGCGCGCGTCCTACCGCCAAGCACTCGTCGCCGAACTGGAAAAGCTCGTCCGGCGGGCTCTCGATGCCGGGCGCCTGTCCGACCAGGACGCGGCGCTGGCGGCGCCGGCGCTCCTTGGCGCGCTCATCGCGGCTGTGATCGGCCCGGACGCGCCCGCCGTTCCTGCCGATCCCGCCCAGGTCCGCGCTCGGGTTCAGATGCTCACGCTGTTCGCGTTGCGCGCGCTCGGCGTCGTCGACGCCCGCGCGCGGGGCCTGGTGGTGCAGACGGTGGTGCCGGAACCGGACGCGAACCTCTAGGGAACCCGCGCGGAGTAGGTGCGCGCATGATCAAGAAGCCGATGCGGAGGGCAAACGCGGAACGCGATGCCGGCGGATGGCTTTGATTGCAGCCCTCAGGCCATGCGCCTCACTGCAGCGTTGAGTTTGCGATCCAGTCGGTGACCGCGCGTAGGGCGGCGCCATGGCTTGCGTTTTGCCTGTGCGCCGCGAATACCGCGAGCTGTGCGTCGGCGGATGTGCCGGAGCGCACGATGTCGCGGCAGCGGTCGATCTCGGCCGAGCAGCCGAGCGCTTCGGCGTCCGCCGCCGTGTCGCAGATCACGCGCTCGAGCATCTGCGCGACCGTCATCGCGCCGTCCTCGGCGGCGAAAATGGCGTGCACGCCATGGCGTTGTGCCTGCCATTTGTTCTCGACGATGATGGCCCGGGCGACCGCATCGAGATCGGAATTGCGCCAGCGGTTGAGATAGAGGTAACGCACCAGGGTGCGATAGAGCGCAGCGATAGCGATCGAATCTTCGACCAGCGTGCAGGAATCGGGCGCGCGCAATTCGAGCGTCGGGTTGAGGAGCGACGGGCGGATGGCCCACCAGACGTAGCTCGAATCCTCGATCACCCCGGCGCGTACCAGTGCCGCCACATAGGCATCGAACTCCTCCCGGGTGCGGAACAGCTCCGGCACCCCGGTGCGCGGCAGCTCGTCGTAGGCAGCCAGGCGATAGCCCTTGAGCCCTGTGCAGCGCGACTGCCAGAACGGCGAGGAGGTCGAGAGCGCAAGGAAGAGCGGCAGATAGGGCAGCATTCGGTACATCAGGTCGACCCGGTCATCCGGATCGGGCAGCTCGACGTGCACATGCAGGCCGCACAGGAGATCGCGCTGGCCGATCATCTGCAGGTCGTGCATCACGTTGTCGTAGCGCTCTTTCTCGGTCTGCCGCGCGCTGCGCCAGGTGCCGGTCGGATGGGTACCGGCGGCGAGGATGGCGAGGCCATGTTTGCCCGCCACTGCGGCGATCGTTTCCCGCAATTCGCGCAGCTCCGCGCGCGCATCCGCCATGTTGTCATGCGGCGAGGAGATCACCTCGATCTGCGGCTGCAGGAATTCCGGCGAGATGCGGCCGTTGGCTGCAACTTTGGCAGCTTCCAAGAATGCCTGCGGCATTTTGCGCGCAAGCGACTTCGTCTCGGCGTCGACCAGGAAATATTCCTCCTCGATTCCGAAAGTAAATGCACCGGCCATTCGTAGACCTTGCGTCTTCGGTCTTTCTGCGAGGGCGTAATCCATTGAACCGACCACCGAGCAGATGCAGCAACGGTTGACGCGATTGGGACGAAGTAACAGCGAGAAGTAACAGCGAGGAAAAGCGCGCAGATAACGCGGCCGAGGAGGCGAAGTTCCTCCCAACGAAAATGGATGTCCAGTCAAGAGCTTGCGGGGCAGATCGACGGTTAATGCGACATCAGCACCGGCACCGTCATGGATGCGAGGATGCCGCGCGTGACGCCGCCGAGGATGAACTCGCGCAACCGGGAATGTCCGTAGCCGCCCATCACCATGAAATCCGCCCCGCTATCGGCGGCGTAGGACAAAAGGGCGTCCTCGATCGCAATATCGCCCTTGGTGACGCGCTTGACGCTCGCAGCCACTCCGTGCCGCGCGAGGTGCGCGCCCATATTGGTGCCGGTCAGTTCCTCGCTTTTACGCTCTTCCGCCACGATCACGATGTCCACGGCCTTGGCGCGCTCGAGGAACGGCATGGCGTCGCCGATGGCCCGCGCGGCGGTCCGGCTGCCGTCCCAGCACGCCAGCACCCGCTCGAGCGTCAATCCGCGCTGCTGGATATAGGGCACAACGACCATGGGGCGGCCGGATTCGAACAGCGCTCCCTCGATCATGAGTTCGTCGCCAGCTCCGCCTTCGCGCTGCGCTTGGCCGACCACGGCGAGGTCGAAGCGCCGCGCGATCTGGGCGAATCGCGTGGCTGCTCCACCGAAGGTCGCATCGAGCACGCGCGTTTCCGCGGAAATTCCCGCCTTTTTCACTCCCGCATCGAACCGGCTGACCGCCTCGTTGGCAACCTTGCTGTTTTCCTCGCGCTGCAGCTCGATCAAGTCGGCGGGAACGCCGCCAAGCGTGCCGTCGGGAATCACCGGCTCGTAGACGAACGAGAGGCCCGTGATATGGGCACCGAACGTTGCCGCGATCGAGATCGCTTACTCCGCCGCAAGGTCGCGCGGCGTACGGCCGGAAAGGTTGACAACGACGTCCTTGAGCATGGCTCGACCTCCCTCCACGACGCGCGCGCCTGCGGCAATCCCAGGCACCCTCACGCAATTTGCGCAAGTCTAAGCCGGCTCGGCCGCGTTGCAACGAGGGTCAGCTCCAGCGGCGTGCGCCTGATCGCCGCCTGTTGAGCGCACACGCCCTCGCGCTCGCTTGCGCTCGCCACTCGGTGTTCATTTCTTCGCCCCATCGGGCCCGAATTCCTTGAGGTAGGCCCACAGATCTGCGATGTCCTTGTCGTTCTTGATGCCGACGAAGGCCATGCGGGTGCCCGGCATCTCTTGCATCGGCGCGCGAATGTATTTGTCGAAG
>JBJMTU010000258.1:0-13210 GCA_045811545.1 Xanthobacteraceae bacterium
CGTCGACAGGGACGACCAAGTCGACCTGTACAAGTTCCCGGTGCCGTTCCTGCATGAGAAGGACGGCGGACGTTTCATCGGCACCGACGACCTCGTCATCATGCGCGATCCGGAGGAGAACTGGGTCAACTGCGCGACGTATCGCGTCATGGTTCAGGACAGGAACCACGTTTCGATCTGGATCTCGCCCGGCAAGCATGGCCGCCAGATTCGCGAGAAATATTTCCGCGCAGGCTTGCCGTGTCCCGTGCTGATCTCCTGCGGCCACGATCCGCTGCTGTTCCTGGCCGGCGGCAACGAGATCAAGCACGGTCTATCCGAATACGATTATGCAGGCGGCCATCGCGGCGAGCCCTACGATGTGGTGCCCAGCGAGCTTCACGCTCTGCCGATGCCGGCGCACGCCGAGCTCGTGCTTGAGGGCGAGATGGTCGAGAACGTCACCGCGCGGGAGGGGCCCTTCGGCGAGTTCACCGGCTATTACGCGTCGAGCCCGAGCGAGCAGCCCGTCGTGCACGTGCGCCGCGTGTATTGGCGCAACGATCCGATCATCTCGATCGCCTCGCCGATGCGGCCGCCGTCGGATTTCTCCTTCAGCAAATGCGTGATGAAGGCGGGCATGATCTGGGACGAGGTCGAGCGCGCGGGGTTATCCGGCGTTGCCGGCGTGTGGGTGCACGAATTCGGCGGTGCGCGCATGTTCAACGTCATCGCCATCAAACAGGCCTATCCCGGCCACGCGCGCCAGGCCGCCCTGCTGGCGGCCGGTTGCCAGTCGGCCTCCTATCTCGGGCGCTTCGTGGTGGTCGTCGACGAGGATGTCGATCCGAGCGACCTGTTCGACGTGATGTGGGCCATGTGCACGCGCTGCGACCCCGCAAGCGACATCGAGTTCGTACGCCGCGCCTGGAGCGGGCCGCTCGATCCCTTGCTCGACAAGTCAAGCTCGACCAATTCCCGCGCCATCATCGATGCCTGTCGGCCGTTCGAGCGGCTTGCGGATTTTCCCATGGTTGCCCGCGCGAGTCCCGAGCTGCGAGCGAAGGTCAGGGAAAAATTCGCCGATCTGCTCGGCCGGATCGGATGCGCCTGAATGGCGCTATTCGCTACTCGCTACTCCCTCCTCGCCACTCAGCTTGCACACAGAGAGACCCAGCCATGCCTGATTCATTCGCCGAACTGCGCCACGAACTGGCCGTTGCCAATCGCATTCTTGCGAACGAGGGCATCATCGACGCATTCGGGCACATCAGCGTGCGTAATCCGAAGGATCCGAATCGCTATTTCATTTCGCGGCATCGCGCCTCGGAGCTGGTCGAGCCCTCCGATATTCTGGAAATGACCCTCGATTCCAAGCCGGTCGTGCCGACCAACGTGCGCCTCTACAGCGAGATGGTGATCCACGGCGAGATCTACAAAGTCCGCCCCGATGTCAATTCGGTGTGTCACCACCACGCTCCTTCGGTGCTGCCCTTCTGTGCGACCGGGGTGGAGCTCGTCCCGCTCTTTCACCTGGGCGGCACGCTCGGGGAAAAGGTGCCGTTCTGGGACAGCAGGGACGAATTCGGCGATACGAATCTGCTGGTGAGAACGCCGGAGGAAGGTGCCTCGCATGCTCGCGCGCTCGGTCCGCATTATCTGCTGCTGCTGCGCCGTCACGGCGCCTCGCTCGCCGGCAAATCGCTGCGCGAATGCGTGTTCCGTTCGATCTACAGCAGCCGCAACGCCGAGCTGCAGCTACGCGCGATGGCGATCGGAACGTTGGGGCCGCTATCACCCGGAGAAGTCGAGAAATGCGGCGGCCATAATCTCGGTTCGCGCGGCGTCGAGCGGGCGTGGGAGTATTGGGTGACGCGGCTGCAGAAAGCAGAAGCGATGTGGGCCGCCGCCGGCCTGCCGCGGCTGAAGGATCTCGGCAAACTGGCGCGGCCGCAAACGGCCGGGCTTGCGCCGGCGCGATCCGCCAGCCGAAGAGAGCCCCGCGTCAAGAGCAGTGCTGCCCCAAGAAAACGGCAGGGACGTCGGTCGCGTTAACAATCCGTTAACGGCCCGCGCAGTTATATCGCAGCGTAGGACGGCGATCGTCGCGCGCCGTCGCGCCGCGATCCGAAACCCGGCAATACTGCGGCCAGACACTTCACAATAGTTCATGCGCGGCGCCCGATTGTCGCCAAAAACGATTTGTACCCGCGCAGCCGCACGAAACATCGGGGGAACACGATGCAGACAAAACGAACCTACCAGGTGCAACATTGGCCGAATGGGCAATGGGATGCGCAGCAGAACTGGCGCAAAGTCGAGGCCAGCAGCGAAAGAGAGGCGGCGGAGAAGGTGTGCGGCCGGGCACTGACCAACCGCGGCACGCTCGCGCAACTTCGCGCCAGGGTCCTCACATTCGGCGATTTCAAACAGCGCAGCGCCACGTCGTTTTACGCCGCAGAGTAGATCGCAGCCGCTTAGCTGCCGCGCGCACGGTCGTACTCGTTCATCCCGCCATCCTCCTTCGATTGAGCTGTTGCCGCGGCGGCATCTCACGCTCCGAGCACCGGCGGTGAGGCGTAACGCCATCTCTTGGGCACATTGACCTTGCGTCGCGCGTGGCGCTCGGAGGGGACGTCCGCATGTCTAAACGGCGGCGCGGGTCACCCGAAGCGTTGCGTGTCTTCAGGTTATCCCGTAATGACAGCCTTCAATTACAGCCGGTTTGCAAGGACGGGCAGCGCGGACCGCCCTAGCGCAACCGATTTGAGGGAGGCGTCGGAATGACGGGGATGTACGAGCAGGTGCGGCCCGGCATCGGGCACAATCAGCCCGACGAATACGCCGAGGAGAAGAAGCACGAGAAGTGGGAGCGGTGGGCCAAGAAACGCACCTTCGTGCGCGCGCTCGAGGGCACCTATAGTCACCTCTATAAGGCGCTGCTCGAGGAAAAGCGGGTCTATTCGTCACGCGACGTCCCCTGGAAAGGCGGCCCCGGCCAATTCGGAAAAAGCGTGATCAGCCCGCAAGCGACCAGCATCATCCAATCACTGGAATCGCACATCGAGGCCTACGCGCCAGGGGCCTACGGCCAGAAGCACGGACATCTCAACAGCGCGGTGTTCTACGTGCTCAAGGGCCGCGGCCACGACGTGCACGACGGCCGGCATATTCCTTGGAAGGCGGGCGACGTGATGATCGTCGAGAACGGCTGCGTGCACCAGCACTTCAACGACGATCCCGAGAACGAAGCCATTCTCCTGGTGTTCAAAGCAAAGCCGCTGTTTCTTTTCATGCACCTCCTGTTTCAGAAGATCGTGGAATGGCCGCCCGACAAATTGCCGCCCGGGCAGGATTCCTACAAACCACCCGCTGACATTTGAGGAGCGCGAGCATGGCTTTCCAGGACAAAGGCCCGGCGTGGTCCGGCTCCGCCAATTGCACGTTTCACGCCGATGACGTCGCGGCCTCGCAAAATTTCCGCAAGCAGTACGAAACGCGGGCAAACGTCGTCAAAGCCGAGGACATGCCGTGGGAGCGTTGCGCCGACGGCTTGATCAAGCACCTGGTCCATCATCGCTTGAACACGCGGGAGTGCTGCGTCGAGGCCTATATGCAGTTCCTCAAGGCCGGCGAGCGCTCCGGCAAGCATCGGCATATGTGGGAGGAGATCATCTTCGTGGTCGAAGGCTCGGGCTACGACCTGCACTGGGACCTGCGGTTCGATTGCCTCGATGCCTTCCAATGGGAGTGGGCCGAGGTGCCGAAGAAGTTCGAGTGGAAAGAGGGCGACTACATCTACATCCCGCCCTTCACCACCCACCAGCACTTCGCGACCGCGCAGGCGCGGCTCATCATGATGAGCAACCGGATGGTCAAAGAGATGGGCTACGACTGGTTCGATCAGGTGGAAAGCGCGCCGGGATTCGAGGCCGAGCATCCATCGGCGCGGTGACGCTTAAGGAGCGCGCCGATGCAGGATGAGACCGGGCGACGCCAGTCCACGAATTATCGCGGCTGGCAGTCCGATGTGATCGTCGACCTGATCAAGCGGTACGGCTTTCCGCACATCACGCTCAATCCCGGCGCAAGCTTCCGCGGCCTGCACGATTCGCTGGTCAATTACGGCGGCAACGAACCGCCAATGATGCTTTGCCAACACGAAGAGATCGCGGTGCAGATCGCGCACGGCTATGCCAAGGCGACCGGCAAGCCGATGGCGGTGATCCTGCACGACGTCGTCGGGCTGCTGCACGCCTGCATGGCCATCTACTACGCCTACATCGATCGGGTACCGATCTTCATCATCGGCGCAACCGGTCCCATGGATGAGGGCAAGCGCCGCCCGCACATCGACTGGACGCATTCGGCGCTGGTTCAAGGCAACGCGGTACGCGACTACGTCAAGTGGGACTACCAGCCGACGTCGATCGAGGGCGTTCCGGAAAGCTTCGCACGCGCCTATTCGATCATGACCACCGAGCCGCAGGGCCCGGTCTATATGTGCTACGACGCCGCACTTCAGGAAGCGCCGTTGACCGTAAAACCGCGGTTGCCTCCCGCCGACGCAGCGGCCACGCCAGCACTGATGGCGCCTGATCCGAACGCGCTCGACGCGATCGCGGACAAGCTGCTCGCCGCCGAGCACCCCATGCTGCTCGCAGAATATGCCGGCCGGCGTACGGGTGGCTTCGAGAGCCTCGTGGAATTGGCCGAGACCGCCGGCGCGGCGGTGTGGGACGTCAACAGCGCGCTCAACTTTCCCAACAAGCACCCGCTGTGCCTGAGCATGGACCAGGCATCGCTTCGGCACACCGATCTGATCGTGGGCCTCGACGTCAACGACTGGGAGAAGCAGCTCACCGAGCTCAACAGCGTTATGCGCACGCGTGAACCGCTCACGCCGCCCGCATGCGATTTCGTCGAGATCGGGTTCGGCGAGATCAACATCAGCAAATGGGCCTTCGACTATTGCCGAATGCAGCCCTGCTCGATTCGGGCATTGGGGGATACCGCGCTTGGCATTCCGGCGCTCACCCGCAGCTGCAAGAAGCGGATTGCCGGCGACGCGAAACTCGGATCGCGCATTGCCGAGCGCAAAGCCGCGATCGCCAAGCGCCACGACGAGGTATGGGAAAAATGGCAAGATGAGGCGCGCCGGAACTGGGACGCCTCACCGATCACCTTCGCACGGCTCGCGATCGAAATCTGGGACGTGATCAAGAACGAAGACTGGGTTCTCACCGCCAACACGCTCAAGCAGCAGGTGCGCAAGCTTTGGGACTTCGACAAGCCATACCGGCATCCCGGCGTCGAGCTCGGTACCTCGACGCAGATCGGCATCTCGCTCGGCGTGGCGCTGGCGCACAAGAGCACGGGGCGCGTCGTGGTCGACATTCAGCCGGACGGCGACCTGATGTTCGACGCCGGCGCACTTTGGATTGCCGCGAAATACCAAATCCCGATGCTCGTCGTCATGCACAACAACCGCGCCTATTACAACGATTGGGAGCACCAGATTCGAATGGCCAAGCTGCGCGGAACGGACGAGTCGAAGGCCCACATCGGCATGGACTTGTTCGGCCCCGAGCCGGACTTCGGCGCCCTTGCCCGCGCCATGGGCTGCTACGGGGAGGGACCGATCGACAAGCCGCAGGACGTGCGTCCCGCCCTGTTGCGCGCGCTCGCCGAAGTCAAGAAGGGACGGCTCGCGCTCGTCGACACCATCACACAGCATAGGTAAAGGATCCCTCCGCGGTCGTCGTCCGCGAAGGCGAACGATCCAGTAGTCACTGCACGCACCTGCTGCTTTACAAAATGGTTCGGTGATTATTGTGTTGCCCGCCTTCGCTGGGCATGACGACCGTCGGCAATTCGCGCATGCCTACACGGGCTCCAGGCCCTTCTGTTCGAGCAAGCGGGAAGACTCGGCAGCCACGAATTTCAGGAGCGCGGCAGCGCCGTCCGGCTCCTTCGCCGCCGTCAGCACGCCCCCCGAGAAGGTTGTGATCTTCTGCAGCGGTTCCGGTAATGGGCCGATGATCTCGATGCCGGGGACGGGCAGGAGCTCGCTGATCTGCTGAATGCCAATCTCGGCGTCGCCCTTCGCGACCACTTCGCCGACCGGCGTGCCGGGATCCGGAATCACGATCTTCGATGCCATCTGCTCGGCAATGCCAAGTCGACTGAGCACCGTGGGAAAATAGATGCCGCTCAGCCCGGTCTTGGAATGCGCGACGTTTTTGGCCGCAAGGAGCGCGCGTTTGAGCGCCTCCGGCGAAGCAATGTCGGGGCGCTTGGCGCCCTTGCGCACCGCGACGCCAATGCCGGAGCGGGCGAGATTGGCGCGGCTGCCGGCAACCGCCTTGCCTTGCTTGATGAGTGCATCGATCGCCTCCGCCGTCAGGATGGCGACGTCGCCGCGCGCCCCGCCCTCGAGATCCTTCAGGAGAGCGTTCGTGGATCCCCAGGTGATCGCAACATTCGTACTGTGCGCGCGTTCGAAGGCGGGGACTAGATCAAGCATCACCGACTTCACGCCGTTGGTGCAGAGAATTTCCATCGCGGCGATCCTTTCACGTTCCAAATCGTTTGACGGCGGGCAGGGCAAGATGCCACTCCTATCGCCTTAACGGGAGAGCGAAGCGCCGTCTACCGAGCCGGCATCCATCGAGAGGCAATCATGGACAGTGAAAGCGCACGCATGAGCTCCGCCGTGGAGGCCCGCTTTCGGGTCGAATATCCCAACTCGAAACCGCGCGTCGTCAAGGTAGTCGCGCTCGATGAGGCGAGCGAACGCGTGGTCAAGCGCGTGGCGCAGCGACAATGGCAACGCGCAACGTTCTTCACCTCGATCAAGTTCGATCATGCGCCACAGAGCGGAGAGAGCTGGTCGATGCAGGCTTGGCTCAGCGATCTTGCTGGCCGCACCAAGGCGTTGGTCGATGAGGTGGCTGCCGCCGACCTCGTGGTGATGGTGTCAAGCGCGGGCACCAACGCGCAGCCGGCCGCCGTCATCGGCGAAGCTTGCGCCGCCCGCAAAGTGATGACCATGGCGCTGATCATCGGCAGCGAAGCGCGCTCGAACGAGGAGCTGTCGAAAACGCTGGCGACGCTACGGCCCTACGCATCGATGCTCGTTATCGCCACTGGCGACGAATATATCGAGGAGATGCTGTCGGCGTTGCGGGCGTAGACGCTGGGCGTGGCGCGATTCGGACCGCACGGACGGAGTTGGCATGAGTCCCGCGCGCAAGATCGTCGTTGTCGGCGGCGGGCCGGCTGGCGTGGCTGCGGCGCTCGCGGCCAAGCAGCAAGACAGCGCCGCCGAGGTCATCCTGTTCAGCGACGAACGGCACGAACCTTACGAGAAACCGCCGTTGTCCAAGGCCGTGCTCACGGGCAAGGCGATGCCCCATGACGCGCCGATTGCCGGGCCGAAAGGTGTATCGGCACACGGCGTCCGGTTCGAGCTCGGCACAACAGTCAAGGCAATCGATCGCAGGGCGCACACGGTGATCACCGATGCGGGCGAGGGCATTGGCTACGACGCGCTCGTGCTCGCCACCGGATCGATGAACCGCGTGCTGCCGATGTTCCCGGCGGGCCGGAACGGCATTTATTACTTGCGCACCGAGGCGGAGGCGCAAGCGCTCAAGGCGCGTCTGCATCAAAGCCGCTCGCTCCTTGTCATCGGCGGAGGCCTGATCGGACTGGAGGTGGCCGCCTCCGCCGCGGAGCTGGGCGTCAAGACAAGTGTGATCGAAATTGCGCCGCGGGTCCTCGCGCGGGCCTGCAACGAAGAGCTGTCCGCACTGATCCACGAGCGCCACTGCGCGCGCGGCGTCGATCTGCGGGTCGACACCCCGCCGTCGGCTTTACGCGAGCTGGCGGACGGCCGGCTCGCAGTCGATACCGAGGGCGGCGGGACGATCGCGGCCGATCTCATCGTTGTCGGGGCCGGGGTCGCGCCCGACGATCGGCTGGCAAAGGAGGCCGGTCTCGCCGTGCAAGACGGCGTCATTGTCGATCGCCATGGTCGCACCAGCGATCCGACGATCTTCGCGGCCGGCGACTGCACGCGCTTTCCTGGACCGCGCGGGCCGGTACGGCTGGAGAACTGGCGCCATGCGCAGGAGCATGGCGCGATCGTCGGCCGCAACGCCGCCGGCGGCGATGTTTCCTATGATGCGGTGCCCTCGTTTTGGTCGGAGCAGCACGACATGTATATCCAAGGCGTGGGCTGGCCCGTCGCGCAACCGAGCGCCTGCGTGCGGCGGCCGCTCGGTGCGGGCGCCGTGCTCCTGTTCGAGCTCGACGGCCCACGGCTGGCTTACGCCTCCGGCATCAATGCCCAGCGCGAGATCGCAGTGGCGCGGCGGCTGATCGAGCGGGGGGTACCGGTTGACGCCGACGAGCTCGCAGATGCTGGCAAGCCGCTCACTGCGCTGCTCAAGGCGAAGGTTTAAAACTTCGCCGACACGAAGGAGAACTACACCAATGAACGGGGAGAAAGCACGCGTTGGGATCGTGGGCGTCGGCCGCATGGGCCTTGCGATGCTCAAGCATCTCGTCAAGCAGGGCTATCAGGTGACCGCCTGCGACACCGATGACAAGCAATTGGCCAAGGCGCGCGATGCCGGCGCCGCTGCGGTTGCGACCCCGGCCGAAGTGGCGCGCGCGGCCGATTTCGTCATCGTCGCCGTCGGCTATGACGAGGAGGTCCGTCAGGTCGTGCTCGAGGTGGATGGCTTGCTCGCCAATCTCTCACCCGGTTCGATCATTGCGGTGTCCTCGACCGCCAAACCGGACACCGTCAAGGCACTCGATGAGCAAGCCAAGGGGCACGGCGTCGCCATTCTCGACGCGCCAATCTGCCGTGGCCGCTTCGCCGCGGATGACGGAACGCTGCTCGCGCTTGTCGGCGGCACGCCTGACGTGGTTGAGCGCGGACGCGCGGTCTACCGCTGCTTCTGCTCCGACTATGCCCATCTCGGCGAGGTCGGGCACGGCCAAGTCGGCAAGACCATGAACAACCTGCTGCTGTGGATCAATGCCGTGGGCCTGATCGAAGCCGGCCGGCTCGCCGAGACCACCGGCATCGATCTCGTCAAGCTACGCGCGGCGCTGCTGATCAGCTCGGGCGCTTCGGATGCGCTCAAGGAATGGGACGGAGTCTCCTTCACTTGGGCGCTCAAAGACATGCAGATCGTCGCCGACCTCGCCGACAAGGCCGGTCTCTCGCTTCCGATCACGGGCGCAATCAAGGAACTGGTGAAGGAGGCGCGACGGATCAAGACCGCAGGCGCCGCACCAAAGTGGACGGGTCAGGCATCAGCACTCAGTGGTCAGTAATCAGCGGGCGCATTCGTCTGATAACTCAGGACTGATTCCTGGTTACGACAAATCCATCGCCGAGACGCCGCCGTCAACGAACAGATTGGCGCCATAGACGAAGGAAGAATCTTCGCTCGCGAGGAACAGCACCGCCTTGGCGGCCTCTTGCGGTTGACCCGGGCGCTTGGCCATGTTCGGGACGGGTCGTGCGGGATCGAACTCGTCCTTGCCGACCGGGGAGCCGATCTTGTTGGGCACGATCGCGTTCACTCTAATTTTGTGCGGCGCAAGCTGCGCCGCCATAGCGCGGGTCAAATTCGCAACCCCGCCCTTCGCGGCTGAATAGGCGATCGCGCGGCTTCTGCCCATGAAGCCGGATGTCGAACCTATATTGATAATCCGCCCGCCCGTGCCCTGCCTCGCCATCTCCAGGCCCACGTGCTTGCCCATCAGAAACTGGCTCTTGAGCGTCACCGCCAGTACCCGGTCCCACTCCTCCTCGCTGATGTCGAAAATGTGCTTGTTGTCGGAGATCGCAACATTGTTGACCAGAATATCGATACGGCCGAAGCGCTCGACCACAGCATTGACCAGGGCGGCCACGTCGCTGTTCTTGGAGACGTCGGCGATGAACAGTTCGGCCTCGCCGCCCGCTCCCCTGATAGCATCCACCACCCGCTCGCCGCGCGGCCTGTCCATATCGACGACCGCAACTTTGGCGCCCTCGACCGCGAACAGTTTCGCGATCTCCTCGCCGATGTTGCGGCCGGCGCCAGTCACCACCGCTACCTGATCCTTGAGCTTCATCCGCCGGCCCCTGGTCCGCGCCCGGCTGTAATTACATTTGCGGGCGGGATCCCGCAACAACTGGTGGTCTCGCGGGACTGCCACGAACATGATAGGAGAAATGCTCAGACCACGGATGTCGCCATGACCGCGCCGCTCAAGACCGTCGAAGGGTCTAACCTCGCCGCTCTCATGCGCGAGATCGGGCAGCGTGCGAGAAGTTCTGCGCGCGTGTTGGCGCTGGCGTCCACGGCGCAAAAAGACCGAGCGCTCGCGGCAATGGCAGCGGCCGTCCGTGCGCGGCAGACGAGGATCCTCGCCGCCAATGCCGAAGACATGGCTGAGGCCAAAGCATCCGGCGCCCCGGCCGCCTTTCTCGACCGCCTCGCGCTTGATGAGCGGCGCATCGCCGCCATGGCCGACGGCCTCGATATCGTGCGCGCGCTCGCCGATCCGGTGGGCACGGTGACGGAGCGCTGGACGAGGCCCAACGGCATGACCATCGAGCGCGTGCGCGTGCCGATCGGCGTGGTCGGCATCATCTACGAGAGCCGTCCGAACGTCACCGCCGACGCGGCCGCGCTGTGCCTCAAGGCTGGCAATGCGGCGATCCTGCGCGGCGGCTCCGAGAGCCACCGCTCGAACCAAGCGATTCATGACGCGCTGACTGAGGGGATGCGCTCGGCTGCACTCCCCGAAGATGCAATCGCCCTCGTGCCGACGCGCGAGCGCGCCGCGGTCGGGATGATGCTTTCGGGCCTCGACGGCGCGATCGACGTCATCGTTCCGCGCGGCGGCAAGAGCCTGGTCGCACGCGTGCAGACGGAGGCGCGCGTGCCCGTATTCGCTCATCTCGAAGGCATTTGCCATGTCTACGTCGATAAGGCGGCGAAGCTCGACATGGCACGGGCGATCGTGCTCAACGCCAAAATGCGGCGCACCGGCGTCTGCGGCGCGGCCGAGACGCTGCTCGTCGATCGCGCCGCGGCGTCGACGCATCTCAAGCCGCTCGTGACCATGCTGCTCGATACCGGCTGCGAGGTGCGCGGCGACGAAGCGACGCGGGCGGTCGACCCGCGTGTGAAGCCGGCGAACGAGCAGGACTGGTCGACGGAATATCTTGATGCAATCATCTCCGCCAGGATTGTAGACGGCGTGGATGGCGCGATCGCGCACATCGAGCGCTTCGGCTCGCACCATACCGACTCGATCGTAACCGAGGATCGGACCACGGCGGAGAAATTCCTCAACGAGGTGGATTCCGCGATCGTCTTGCACAACGCCTCGACCCAATTTGCCGATGGCGGCGAATTCGGATTCGGCGCCGAGATCGGCATCGCCACTGGCCGCTTTCATGCGCGCGGGCCGGTTGGAGTCGAGCAGCTCACAAGCTTCAAGTATCGCGTGCGCGGCTCGGGGCAGATCAGGCCGTGAAACCGTCGCTTGCGCCGCCGCAACCCGCTCCCGCAAGGGCAGAGGGTCAAGCGGGACGCATCGTGCTGCCTCCCCATGCCCCCGGCATGCGCATCGGTCTGTTCGGCGGCACGTTCGATCCGCCGCACGAGGCGCATCTCGGCGCCTCTCTGCTCGCCATGAAGCGGCTCGGTCTCGACCGAATCTGGTGGCTAGTGACCCCGGGCAATCCGCTCAAGGACACGCGCGGCCTTGCCCCACTCGCCCAACGCATCGTCGCGGCCGGGAAGCTGGCGCGGCACCCCCGCATCGACATCACCGACCTGGAAGCGCAGATCGGGACGCCCTACACCTACGAGACCATCGCCTATTTGCGCCGCCATTGTCCGGGCGTCCGCTTCGTCTGGATCATGGGCGCGGACAATCTGCGCAGCTTTCACCGCTGGCAGAGATGGCGCGGCATTGCCGCCATGGTGCCCATCGCGGTGGTGGATCGGCTTGGACCGAGCCTCTATGCCAGCGCCAGTCCCGCGGCCCACGCGCTCGCGCGGGCGCGCCTTCCCGAGTCGGCGGTGAAGTCTCTGCCCAACCGCAAGCCGCCGGCCTGGATTTACCTCCATGGCCTCAAGTCGCCGCTGTCGTCGACCGCCCTGCGCGCTGCCCGTCATCGTAGTGATGCGAAAGCGCCACAGTATGGAGATTGCGGAACGGCGGCAGGTTGAAACCGTTAACCGGCCGTGCCTATCTTAGGATTGCTCCGCTTCAGCGCGGGGCAGTGATGCACGAAAGGAAAGGAACCCTGACACCGCTACTCTCGCGCGCTGGCGCCCACCGCGCCGCCAAACCCATCTCCAAGGTGCGCCCTGACGCCGAGGAGATTCTTCGCCTGGTCCTCGCGCGCCTCGACGATATGAAGGCCGAGGACACCGTCACCATCGATCTCACCGGCAAATCTACGATCGCCGACACCATGGTTGTGACCTCCGGAAGGTCGAACCGGCATGTGGGCTCGGTCGCAGACCGCGTGGTCGAAGAACTCGCCTCGGCAGGATTGGCCGGCGTGCGGGTTGAAGGCATGCCGCACTGCGACTGGGTGCTGATCGACGCCGGTGATGTCATCGTCCACGTCTTCCGGCCGGAAGTCCGCGCCTTCTACAACCTCGAAAAAATGTGGGCGCCGACGCGGCCGCATCGACGGCGGGCGAGTTGATAGCACGGCCCGCGTCCGTAAGGCGTATTTGAAGGGCTTGAGGCGGCACACGGTCCGTGCGTATCGTCACGCATGCGCGTCGTGGTCGCAGCCGTCGGCCGTCTGAAGCAAGGTCCCGAGCGCGAGCTCGCCGAACGCTATCGCAAGCGTGCCGCCGAGGCCGGCCGCAGCGCCGGCCTGAGCGCTGTCGACGTGATCGAAATCAAGGAGAGCCGCGCCGCGGATGCCGCCCGTCGCATGGTCGAGGAATCGATCGCCATCGCCAATGTCATCCCCGAGCGTGCGGCCACGGCGATCTTGGATGCACGCGGTAAAACCATAAGCAGCGCCGCTTTCGCGGGGCGCCTGCAAGAATGGCGGCAGCAGAACAAACCCGCGGTCGTGTTCATCATCGGCGCGGCCGATGGGCTCGCACCCGGCCTGCGTGAAAAGGCAACCCTTGCCATTGCCTTCGGCACGGCGACCTGGCCCCATCAACTTGTTCGC
>JBJMTU010000259.1:0-9372 GCA_045811545.1 Xanthobacteraceae bacterium
GCAAAGAACCCCATGGGCTACTGCGGGCTCGGCGGCACAGGCGTGAGCTGTCCGATCGGCATTGCCGCGGCGCAGGCTTGAACCGCACGCCGTCGTCCCCCGCGTGGGCGGGGGACGATGCACGTGACGCCGACCCAGCCGGATGACATCTCATTTCTTGAGGTGCTTCTTGAGAAAATCCGTGGCGCGTTGCCAGGCGGTTTTGGCGCTCGCTTCGTGGAAGCTGCCGCGCTCGTCGCAATGGAAGCCGTGTCCCGCGCCGGGATAGACGCAGATCTCGGAGTCGCCGCCGCGCTTGTTCTTGATTATTTCGACATCGGTCATCGGGATTGAGGCATCCTGGTCGCCGAAATGCATCTGCGTGGGCACCTTCGGCTTCTCGTCGGCATTCTTGGCAATCTGCCCGCCGTAATAGCAGACCGCCGCCGAGAGGCCGTTGAGCTTGCAGGCCGAGAGGAAAGCGATCGTCCCCCCCATGCAGAAGCCCATGATGGCGACAGGGCCCTCCTTCTTGAGCTCATCGATTGCGGCTTGCGTGTCGCGCAGCATCGCGCCCCAATCCGGGTTGGCGACGAATTTGCGCGCGTTGGCGATCTCGTCCGGCGTATAGCCGGATTCGAAGTTCGTGTGCTGACGGTCGAACAGCGCCGGCGCTAGCGCGGCGTAGCCTTCACCGGCCAGCCGGTCGCAGACCGCGCGGATATGGTGATTGACGCCGAAGATTTCCTGGATGACGACGATGCCCCCCTTTGCGGGCCCCGACGGATCGGCACGATAGGCGCCCAACTGAAATTTGTCGGCTGACGTGAGCGAGAAGTGCTTACCCAAGACGAACCTCCTGTAAATGCTGTCGGCCGGGTCCAAAACCCGGCGCCGCACGGCGCAATTTCACGCTTTCGCCACGACAAAGCAACCGCCAGCGAGCGCGTCGTCGGCAATCGAGGAAAGCCGGGCCGCGTCTGCCGTCCTCAAGCGCGCAGCCCGAACGCCTCTGCAAGCAGTTCATAGGAGCGCCGGCGCGCCGCGTGGTCGTAGATCATGGTCGTGATCATCACTTCATCCGCTTTGGTCGCGGCAATCAGTTGCGACAATCGCTCCAGCACGGTCGCCTTCGTGCCGACGAGCAGGCGGCCGCGATTGCGCGTGATCAGTCCGCGTTCCGCCGGCGAATAAGGATAAGCGGTGGCCTCCTGCGGGCTCGCCAGCGGCAGGTATTCGCCGCGGCTGCGGCGCACGAAATTGAGATCGATAGTGGAGGCGAGGCGTTCCGCCTCGGCCTCGCTGTCGGCGCAAACGGCGGCACAGGCCAGAATGGCGTAGGGCCTCTCGCGTGCCGCCGATGGCTTGAAGCTGTCGCGGTAGGTGAGCATCGCGGCGGCCGCGTCGTGATCGGCGAAATGATGCGCGAAGGAAAATCCCGCGCCGATCATGGCGGCGAGCTGCGCGCTGTATCCGCTCGATCCGAGCAGCCAGATCGGCGGCAGCGCGACGTCCTGCGGCATGGCGCGCACGGAACGGAACGGGTGGCCTTCCGGAAACGCGTTGTTCTCGAACAGAAGCAGCTCCTGAAGCCGCTCGAGGAAGTCGTCGCCCGCATCCTGCCGTCGGCGCAGCGCATAGGACGTGACCGGATCCGTGCCCGGCGCGCGGCCAAGCCCGAGATCGATGCGCCCGGGAAAGAGCGCCTCGAGCACCTTGAAGCGCTCGGCCACCATGAGCGGTGCATGATTGGGCAGCATGACGCCGCCGGAGCCGACGCGGATGCGCTCGGTCGCCGCGGCGATCTGCCCGATCATGATGTCGGGCGCGGAGCTTGCGATCGAAGGCAGGTTATGGTGCTCGGCGACCCAGTAGCGCGCGTAGCCGAGACGGTCGGCGAGCCGCGCGAGATCGAGCGAATTGCGCAGCGAAACGGCGCCGGAGGAACCAGCAGCGACCGGCGAGAGATCGAGGACGGAGAGGGGAACGGACCGTGCCGGCATACGCTCGTCAGAACGGCCAGGGGCGGCGTAAGCGCCAATCCTTTTTCCATCCCGTGAGCTGTCCGTTGCGAAACTGCAGCGCGAGGGCGGAATCGACCGGGTAGAAGCCGGGAATACCCGGCGATCCATAGGCGACGTAGATCTCCGAACCTCCTCGTGCGGAGTAATAGACGAGCGGTACTCCCAGCGCAATCGAAACTTGCTCAGGGGTCATGCCGAACGTAAGCGGCGCCGTGTTGGATTGGGGTCCGCAAAAGGCGGCCCAGCAGATCCAAAGCGTCGCACCGAGGCGCTTCAATACCAATGCTCGTGACCCTCGTGCGGGTCGGGTCGCAACGCGCACGGCCCGCTCCCACGCGCGCTACATCTTCGGTCGTTTCGTGGAACCCAGTCAAGCGTGTGCGGTTTGCGCAGATTTGTTCACGACGCCAACGCGCTCGCACAGTAACAGGTGATGGTTCACGCCGACACCATTGGCGCGGTCAGCCGGGCGTTTCTCACTCCGCCGCGATCAGCTGCTCGGCCGGCTCTGGCAGTTCGTGGACTTGTGGGCGCGCGGACTTCGTTCCCCAGCAAATATACCAGGCGCCGAATACAAACTCCTCCATCGCGAAGTCGTCGGCGAGTGCGGCGAGATCCTTCCATGGCTTGATGAGCGGATTTCCGAGCATGGTGTGCTTCATCAACCAAAGGCCGAAGGGCAGAGCCAACTTGCCGCCGGGGCCGGACGGAACCTTGCCGTCCATGATCACGATGCGTCCGCCCGGGCGCAGCTGTTTCAAGGCGTGGCGCAGCACAATGAGATGATGCGGCATAGTGTTGTAGGAAAGGCCGAACAGCACGCCGTCGAGCGGCTCCGGGGCGACATATTCGGCGGCGTCATTCTGCGCCAGCTCGACGTTGCTCCATTGCTGCCGTTCGCACAGTGCCCGCGCTTTCACCAGCATGCCGCTCGACAGATCCACGCCGTAGATCCGTCCGTTCGGTCCGACCGCCTGACGCAGGTATGGGAAATTCCGCCCGGTGCCACATCCGATTTCGAGCACGCGGTCTCCGGGCCGCAGGCCCAGGCGCTGCGCCGCCTGTTTGCGGAAGTGGGGAGGAACGAAAAATAACCAGTCTATAAAACCGATAAGCCCAGCGATGCGGTCATAGCGCGCTGCGATGAACGCCCGTTCACAATCCGCCCATTGGTAAGTCACACGTCGCCCCGCTCTGGCATGCGGCTATTTTTGTTGTAACGCGTTGCCGCCGCCTTAGTTTCCGTCTTCCTCCCACGCCGCGTGTCGTGGACATTTGCGCACCGAGCGTGCGGCCGGACAACTGCGAATGATAGGCGGCATATGGTCGCATAATTTACGAAGTTTTTATCAGAGGAATGGATCGCGGGGGCACTTGGGTCGGTTTCGTCGGATCGCGCATGTCCGCCGGCGCGCGCGCAAAAGCGAAAGCCGACCAAGATAAAGCGGACGGCTCCCGGCTACTCGGAGCGGGCGCTCACTCGTTCGCGGGCAGCTTTGGCTGCCGCGCGTTGCTCTCGCGCCACAACAGGAACAGACCGGACGCGACCACGACGGCGGACCCGATCACGAGCGAAACCGTCGGCACGTCGCCCCAGACGGCGAAGCCCAAGATGCTCGCCCATATGAGGGAGAGGTAGTAGAACGGCGCCACCGCGGACGCCGGCGCAAGGTGCAGCGCGCGCGTCCACCAATATTGTCCCACGGCATTGGAGACGCCGTTGAACACGATCCACGCCGCATCGGCCGGCGTCGGCGAGATCCAGCCCAAGGGCAAGAGCAACGCGAAGAAACCCGTGAGCAGCGCGAGCTGATACAGGATCAACGTCTCCGCCGACTCGGTTGCAGTCATGCCGCGCACCCCTACGGTGACTGACCCATAGAGGACGGCGTTCGCCAACGCGAACAGGGCGCCGATCTGGAATACCCCCGCTCCCGGATTGGCGACGATGAGCACGCCGCAAAAGCCCACCAGCAGCGCCACCCAGCGCGCCATCCCCACCTTTTCCTTGAGCAGCAGCGCGGAGATGAGCACCGTGAACAGCGGCGCGGAGAAGTTGATGGCGATGGCGCCGGCGAGCGGCATCAGGCTGAATGCGATCAGCAGACAGGTCTGCGAGCAGCCTTGCGAGAGCGAACGCATGACGTGATGGGGCAGGCGCCGCGTCCGAAACACGGCGAGCCCGGCCTGCGGCATGATGAACAGCGCGCAGGTGATGAGCGCGATCCCTGTGCGGGTGAACAGCACCTCGCCGATCGGATAGCTCGCCACCAGCCATTTCGAGACCGCGCTCGAAGCTGCAAACAGGATGGTGGCGCCGATCATGTAGACAATGCCGAGCGGGACATGCTCCCGCCGCTGAGGCTTCGCCGACACGATCAGGCCGCTCGCTTCGCTCATCGGTCTCGGCTCTTTGCCGGCAGGCAACCCTGGGAGTGCGGCAACAGCAGAACTTGCAAGCGCCTTGACGCACAACGCAGCGATGCGCGCGTCCACATTCACCGCGAGATCGTTACATGGTTCGGTTCAAACGCGGGCTGCGCGCTACTGTTATGGCATGGCAATCGTCGGTCCCGGCATTCCCGGACGGCATAACGGGCCAGCCAATTTGATCGTTGCCGCGGCGCAGTCATTCTGCGTGCTGCGCGCGCCGCCGTTGCCGGCGGAGGAAGTCCGAACTCGACGTTGAGGTTGAAGTGGCGCGCCACGGTCGATAAAGATGGGCACTACTCGTTCGCCGTACCGCTATGATGCCGCAGCCTGCGACGCGCTCCAATCGGCAACTCTGCGACGTCCCGCGATCCTTCACTACGACTCATGGGCGGCTGTCTTCCCGATTTCGCAGGGTGCTCCGCTTACCCTTCGATAGCGGCCGTGCCAATCAATCCGGGGATCGACGTGATGGGCAGGAACGGACTCATGCACCGCAGCAAGCCGCGTTACTCGATCACCTCGTCGGCCGCCACTTGCAGGGTTTGCGGCACAGTGAGACCGAGCGCTTTAGCCGTCTTGATGTTGATGACCAGTTCGAATTTCGTTGGCTGGAGAACCGGCAGGTCGGCGGGCCCGGTGCCCTTTAGTACCCTGCCGGTGTAAACTCCGGTTTGGCGATACGCATCGGTGATGCTGGTGCCATAGCTCATTAGGCCGCCGATGTCGGCAAACTCGCGCCACTGGTAGATCGCGGGAACCGCATGGCGCGCCGACAGCGCGACGAGTTTGTCCCGTTGGCTGTCGAAGAAGGGATCGCCGCTGACAATGACCGCACCCGCCCGCTGTTGTGCGAGTATGGCGAAGGCGGCGTCAATTTCCTGAGGCGTGGCGGCATCCAGCACCTGGACCTGCCGTCCCAAGGCGCGCGCCGCTCCTATTACGTCTTTCGTTTCCGACTGAAAATAGGGACTCGTGGGATTTGCGAGCATTGCGATCACGGTGGTCGCTGGAACCAACTCGTGCAGCAATGCCAATCGCTTTGGCGCCAACGCTACAGTGATCATGTTTATGCCCGTCACGTTGCCATCCGGCCGGCTCATACTGGCAACGAGCCCAAACGTGATTGGGTCGCCGGCGCTGACGAAAATAATTGGAATTGTTGAGGTCACCGCCTTCGCCGCAAGCCCTGAATGAGCTCCTCCGACCGCGGCGATCGCGGCCACCTGACGGCGAGCCAGATCGGACGCTAGCGTGGGCAATCGATCGTATTGAAGCTCTGCCCAACGGAATTCGATCGCTAGATTTTTGCCTTCAACATAGCCGGTTTCGTTCAAGCCTCGGGTGAAGGCATCGGTGACATACTTCGCCTCGCCGGGTGATCTGGTGCTGAGATAACCGACCGTCGTGATGGCCGGCTGCTGTGCGCGTGTGGCGAGCGGCCATCCTGCCGCCGTGCCGCCGAGCAGCGCGATGAATTCTCGCCGTCGCAAGTCCCGCATCGGGTTCCCTCTCTGCGCCAGCCCCGGCGCGGGTAAGGCAGAAAGCTGCCGACCGGCCTGATGAGGGGAAGGTCCGCCGCGTGCTTAGCGTAGCACGGAGCTGGCCGACCGTGTCCTTGAGCCGGACCTGAATTCTTCTGAATCGAGGGCGCCGCCGGCCCGCGCTGATGTCCACTCACGACGCAGCCGGCGCCACCGCATTGCGGGATTTCGATCCGGCCAATGACTGCTTGGGGTCATTCGCGTCGATATTGCCATGTCCGATCTGTCGTCCGCTATCCACAACACCGGACATTACCACGTCCGACCGAGGCCCGTCTGCTTGCCGTCGTCCTGCGCTCGATCTGCAAAAGCACAGATACTGCAGCTGCCGAGCATCACACCGCAGACTCTCAAAACATTCGCCAGGCAGGCTCGCAGGCGCATGCGTACCGAGAGCGGCGGCTACCGCCGCGATCACCTCCGCGCGCTCGCTCAACGCGTCGAAGTCGATGCGAAAGAAGTTCGCATCATGGGCTCCAAGAGCGTACTGCTGCGCACGCTCGTCACCGCCTCGAGCGCAAAAACGGCGGGTTTTGGCGTTCCCAGTTTTGTACCGAAGTGGCGCGCCCGTCAGAACAAAACTGCGAACACGTATGTGATTGAAATCTCGATATAAATTCCCGACCACTAGTGCGGCCGTCCTAATGAAATTGGGCCGCCTTTCCCCCGATGCCCTCAAGTCCCTCGGCAGCGAGATGCTGCTGCGGATCGCGAGCGGAGCATTCACCACAGCTGAGTTCCCAGAACGAGATGCGCCCAATCCTGAACGGCGAGCTCAGCGCCTCGCCGATCGAGCGCGCACCGCGTCGGCCAAGACATGAAACGCGCAGTCGCAATGTGCGCACCAGCGACAAGGACGCGCGGCAATTGGCGCGCCCGTATTGCTGAAAAACCCGAACCACCCGTGCGCCTGCATCCAAATCTTGCCGAACTCTACCGACGTAAGATCGAGAACCTGCGAGACGCGCTTAACCAGGAGGATGCGCGGGTTGAAGCCATAAGCGCGGGCGAGAATTGGTCCGCCGCCGCCGTGCGGCGTTGTCTCCGCCACGGCTGAGCAGCTTATGTGCGGATCGTGATACCGGTCGAACTCGCCAGTTGGCCGATGCGCCAAGCCCGGCGGCTCGGAAGCTTTGTTCCCGTTCAGCACCCGCGAGGCCGCCGGGAACCGGCCTAATGCCCCCGCGTTTACGAAACGCGAAATCGCCCCGTGAGGCGCGCGGAGCGCATAGGAAGGTCGGGCGAAGCGGCGCGCCTATTGGGGCGGCTTGCTCCTCAAATTTCCGATGATTCAACAGCGAGGATGCATGGACAGCAACGCCGCAAAGACCCGCGCCCCCCGTCGCCGCGCCGCGGCTCTCGTTTGCATAATTGCATTAGCGGCGGCGGTGGGAATCTTCGGCGCCCATCTCATCCCGCACGACTGGCGCGCTCCGGTGCGACCGGCTTTGCTGCAATCAACCGCCGCACTGTTCGGCCACAGCGCCTCAGGTCCGGCGAGCTTCGCCGATATCGTGGACGCGGTGAAGCCGGCCGTGGTCGGCGTGCAGACCAAGCGCTCGGAAAGCTCCGAGGAGCAGAGCACCTCGCCCGCGAATCGGTTCTTCTTCGGGGCGCCACCCGTCGCACCGGACGTCCCAGAGGGCCAGGGCCGGCATCCACGCAGAACAGTAACCACGCAAGGGTCGGGCTTCTTCATCTCGGCGGACGGCTACGCGGTCACCAACAATCACGTGATCGAAGGAAGCAAAACGGCGGAGATCCAGACCGACGACCAGAAGACCTACACCGCGAAAGTCGTGGGCAGTGATCCCATCAGCGATCTGGCCCTGCTCAAGGTCGACGGTCGCAGCGACTTCGCGTTTGTCAGGCTCGCGGACGAGATGCCGCGCGTCGGCGACTGGGTGCTAGCGGTCGGCAATCCGTTCGGACTCGGCGGCACCGTGACCGCCGGCATCGTCTCGGCGCGCGAGCGCGACATCGGAGGCATTGCTTCCGACAGCCTTCTGCAGATCGACGCCCCGATCAACAAAGGCGACTCCGGTGGTCCGACGTTCGATCTCGGCGGCAGAGTGGTCGGCGTCAATATGATGATCTTCTCGCCGTCCGGGGGCTCGATCGGCATTGCCTTCGCGATCCCGGCGCCGACGGTGCGAACGGTGGTATCGCAGCTCAAAAAGAAGGGCTCGGTGAGTCGCGGCTGGCTCGGCGTCCAGATCCAGCCCGTGACCGCAGAGATCGCCGACGTGCTCGGTCTCAAACAGGCGCGAGGCGCGCTAGTCGCCGAAGCGCTGGCGGACGGGCCGGCGGCGAAGGCCGGGCTCACGTCGGGCGACGTCATCACCTCGGTCGATGGCGCGCCGATCAAGGATGCTTCGGCGCTCTCCAAGACGATCAGCCGCACTGCTCCCGGCACGCCAATCAAGCTCGGCGTGCTGCGCGAAGGCAAGGAGCGAAGCATCGCCCTTGCGCTCGGCGAACTGCCGCTGCCGACCCAAGCCCCGGCGGCGGGGGGCGAGGACCATGGCACCGATCAGCCAGAGACGATGGGGCGCGGCGATGTTCCCGATCTCGGACTCAAGCTTGTGCCCGCGGACCGCATTGCGGGCGCAGGGGAGCAAGGCGTCGTCGTGACCGGCATCGACTCGCGCGGGCTCTGGGCCGAGCGCGGATTCGAGCTGGACGACATCATTCTCGAGATCGGCGGCAAATCGGTGAAAACGCCCGCCGAACTCGAAGGCGCGCTGAGCGAGGCGCGCAGCGCCGGCAAGCGAACCGTTCTTCTGCGGCTCAAATCGGGCGACTCGATGCGCTTCCTGACCGCGCCGGTCGGCTGAAGCCGCCAATGTGGGAGTTCGCCATGAGCACTCTGACGCGCAAAGACGTTACCGCGATGTTCGGTGAGCTCGATGACATGGTCATCGCGAAAATCATTGCGACCGGAGCGACCGCCGACGAGCTCGCCGAAGCACATGCTTGGTTCGCCAATGACGAGCCCTTGATGAACGCCGGCCGGCCGCTTCCGAGCGGCCGCGTGGCTCGCGTGGTCGACATCATCGACGCGATCAACGAGGAAGAAGAGCAAGAAGAAATGGCCAGGCAGGGCTGAACGGACTTCGCGGCTAGCGACGATGACCCTGACAATCGGGGCTGCGCCGCGGTTCCAGTGGCTCCGACCGCGAAGCATTGGCCCTAAAGATTCTGCCGACCACAACGCCATCCGCCAATACGTCGAAATCGTCATCATTCCAGTCGCCTGACGGCCGACTTGCCGAGGCGCGTTTGAGGATCAGGGGCGGGCTCATTCGTCACCAAGACTTTCGTCGCGCGGAAAGCCGGCCGGCAGCCGCGGCGGTTGTCTGGATTGGGAACATTGCAGACGGACACGGCATACC
>JBJMTU010000260.1:0-2627 GCA_045811545.1 Xanthobacteraceae bacterium
AGCGCGGCGTCGGCCTCGCCGCGGCGGATCGCCTCGACGCCGAGCTGAATCGCGCTCGCTCCCGACGCACAGGCGGTCGAAACGGAAATCGGCGAGCCCTTGGTGCCGAAGCGCTCGGCGAGATGCTCCGCCACCGAAGCGAACAGGCAACGTTCGTGAATGGCACGAAAGCGGCCGGACGCGCTTGCGCGCAGAAGATCGTCGTATCCGACCGCGTCATTGGCCCCGGAGTCCGCCGCAAATGCGTCGCGATGCGGCCATTCGATCTCCACCGGCGCGACCGCAAGGAATAGCGGGCCGGGAAAGTCGCCTTTGCCACCGATGCGAGCCTCGCCAATCGCCTCCTCGGCAACCATCGCCGCCATGCGCTCACCGAGCTCGGTCGAGCAGAACGGCTCGACCGGCACGAAGTCGACGGTGCCCGCGATCGTGGTCCTGAGCCCCTCATTGGCGAAACGGGTGATGCGGCGGATGCCCGATTCTCCGGCCGTGAGCTTGGCCCAGTTGTCGGCTTTGCCCGCGCCCAGCGACGTGATCACGCCCATGCCCGTGACCACCACGACCGGCTGTCCGTTGTTGCCCCGCGAGGATGCCATCCGCGTCTCCTTCACCTCACCGCCTCGACCAGTGCCATGCCCTCGCCGCGCCAGTGGCCGACGGCGGTCACTGCGACCCGGTCGAGCGGACCTTCATACTCCCGTTCGATGCCCGAGGAGTCCGCCGGCGGGAACAACTTTTCGCGACCAAGTGCGAGCGTGGCAAGCGCGATGTTCATGAAAAATTGCGGCTCGAAGCCGTGCCCGAGGAGGCTCCCCGTCGCGCGCACCGGCACCTCCGGCAAGGTCTTAAGCCAGGCGCCTTCCTCGTTGGTTGCGGGCTGCGCTCCGGTGGCACCCGAGATCACCGCCGCGCCGGGACTCGTCGGTGATGGGCCCAGGCTTTGCCACATCCGCGAAAGCGCGGCGGTCACTGCACCGGCTCGTCGGGCGGAGCGCTCCGACAGGACCCGTGAGAGCCGCGCCAGGGGCTTGGCGTTGCGCGCCTCGGCATGGCCGCGCGCCTCCAGAACGAGGAATGCGCCGAGCGAGCCGAGCACCATGCCTGCTTGCCGCTCCCAGACCGTCTTGAACGTCCCGCGCAGCAGGTGTCCGCCGGCGTCGTACAGCAGCAACAAGTCCTCGCGCTCGCCGTTGTGGGAGCCGCCCACCAGTGCCAGCTCGCTTTGTCCGGCGGTAATGCGCGCGAGCGCAATACGCACGGCGTCGACGCCTGCCGCCTCCTCCCCCATGAACGTGCGCGAGGAGCCGGTGACGCCGTGGACGATGGAGATGTTGCCGGCGAGCAGATTGGACAGTTGCGCCAGGAACAGCGTCGGCCGCAGATCGCTCATCAACCGTTCGTTGAGGAAGGCTTCGGGATTGGGGGCTTTCGACTTGTTGGTGAGGATCGTCGCGTCGACCGCGACGTCGCGCTCGCCGCCGCCGGCCGCGACGATCATGTCCATGCGCGCGAGCAGGTCCGCATTGCCCTTCACGCCGGCATCGGCGAGGGCGAGCCCCGCCGCGTAGGTGCCGATCCGCTGCCATGGTTCCATCTGACGCTGGTCGCCCTTCTTCGGTATCTGCTTGTCCAGGTCGAGCGGTGCAAGCGGATGCACCAGGTAGGGAGCGAAGCGCTCGGCGTCGATTTTGGTTCGCCGTTCGGCAAATCCCTGCCAGTGCGCCTCGGCACCTTCGCCGAGGCAGGAGACGATGCCGATGCCGGTGATCCAAGCCTCGCGTGGCGTATCAGCCATGAGCGAGGGTCCCCATGGGGAATTCGAGGATCGCGGCCATCTTCTCCATATTGGCGCGGAACTGCGCGTTGGGAAATTCAACCAGTCGGAATGTGATCTCGGCGTTGCAGGCGAGCTTGTCGTCACACCTGATCTCGGCCTTGGTGACGGCGTAGCCCGAGCCTTCGTGCAGCAGTTTGGCCGAGAGGGAAAGGTTTTGGCCCGGATGCACGAACGAGCGCAGCTTTGCGTCCTTCAGGGCGGCGAAAAACGGCATGCGCGAGAACTTGGTCACGGCGATCACGAGCCAGCCCGAGGTCTGCGCCATGGCCTCGATGAGCAGCACGCCCGGCATCAACGGATAGCCCGGGAAGTGCCCTTCGAAAATGGTGGATGCGCTCGGAACGCGCGCCTCGGTACGGATGGTCTGCTGGGCAAGATCGAGATCGACGATACGGTCGATAAGCTGAAAATACTCGATGCGCATGCGAGCGCGTCAGGCGCCCTTGGCAGCGACAAGTTCGTCGATGCGGGTGCACAGGTTGTTCAATTGAAAATATTGTTCAGTCGTTGCTTTCCCGTCGTTGACCTCTTGCGTCCACTGCTCGAGCGGCATTTTGATTCCGAACGCCTTGTCGATCGCAAATGCGATGTCGAGAAAGTCGAGGCTGTCGATGCCAAGATCGTTGATGGCGTGGCTTTCCGGCTTGATCGTCTCGCGCGGAATGTCGCAGGTCTCGGAGATGATATTGGCCACCGTTTCAAAAGTCGAAGGCATCAGTAAATCCCTGATCGGTCACGCGGTTCGAGCGACCGCCGCCGACGTGTTTGCGATTACGGGTCGGATCGCCCC
>JBJMTU010000261.1:0-5237 GCA_045811545.1 Xanthobacteraceae bacterium
GTTCTTGCTCGACGAGGTCGACAAGATGGGCGCCGATTTCCGCGGCGATCCCTCGTCCGCGCTGCTGGAGGTGCTCGACCCCGAGCAGAACCACACCTTCAACGACCACTACCTCGAGGTCGACTACGATCTCTCCCATGTGATGTTCATCACGACGGCGAATACACTCAACATTCCGCCGCCGTTGATGGATCGCATGGAGATCATCCGCATTGCCGGCTACACCGAGGACGAGAAGGTCGAGATCGCGCGCAAGCATTTGATCCCGCACGCGACCGCCAAACACGGGCTCGCTTCCGACGAGTGGTCGATCGACGACGAGGCGCTGCTGCTGGTGATCCGGCGCTACACGCGCGAGGCCGGCGTGCGCAATCTCGAACGCGAGCTCTCCACCTTGATCCGCAAGGCGGTCAAGGAATTGACGCTCTCGAAGACCAAGTCGATCACGGTCGAGGCCAAGAACGTCGCTGATTATCTCGGCGTGCCGAAGTTCCGCTACGGCGAGGTCGAGGACGAAGACCAAGTCGGCGTGGTGACCGGGTTGGCGTGGACCGACGTGGGCGGCGAATTGCTCACGATCGAAGCCGCCATGATGCCCGGCAAGGGCAAGATGATCGTCACCGGCAACCTGCGCGACGTGATGAAGGAATCGATTTCGGCGGCGGCCTCCTATGTGCGCATGCGCGCGGTCGCCTTCGGCATCGAGCCGCCACGCTTCGACAAGAAGGACATCCACGTGCACGTGCCGGAGGGGGCTACTCCGAAGGACGGCCCCTCCGCCGGCGTCGCCATGGTCAGCGCGATCGTATCGGTGATGACCGGCATACCGGTGCGCCGCGACGTCGCCATGACCGGCGAAATTACGCTGCGCGGCCGCGTGCTGCCGATCGGCGGCTTGAAGGAGAAGCTGCTCGCGGCCTCGCGCGGCGGCATGAAAACCGTGCTGATTCCGGAAGAGAATGCCAAGGACCTGGTCGAGATCAGCGAGAGCATCAAGAAAGGTCTCGACATCGTTCCGGTCTCGCGCATGGACGAGGTTTTGGCGCGCGCACTGGTGCGCAAGCCCGAGCCCATCGAATGGGACGAGGAGAAGGCCAAACCGACCGAAACCTCGGTGTCGACCGAGCCGGCGGTGGACACGGATTCATCGACCCTCACCGCCCACTGACGGGCGAGCACAACCCGTAACCGTCGACGGCGGCCCTTCGGGGTCGCCGTTTTCTTTGTCACTATGTTCACGATTTGTCTTGACAGACCTAGAACAGAAAGAGAACATCCCAGAGCTGCCGGTCAGGCCTGCGCTCGAGTTTGCAGCTTTCCGACGCGGCAGTTCTTTGCCGCTGACGCTTCCCCATAAGCGTTGGGCGGCGTTTTCCCGGAGGGATGTGTGATGAAAGCGAACGTCGCCGCAGCTTTATGTGCGGCATTGGTGGGACTGCTGGCTTTGTCGCAATCGGCGATCGCCGAGCCGAAGACGGCCAGGCAATGCAATAGCGACTGGGCCGCGAACAAGGCGTCCATTCAAGCGAGCGGCAAGACCAAACGCGCGTTCATGGCTGAGTGCCGCGGCGTTCCGATGGCAGCACGCGCACCCGCTGCGCCCGACAAGAGCCAGTACGCGACCGAAGCCGAGGCCAAGCCGAACTGCCCGAGCGATGCCGTCGTCTGGGTCAATCCAGCATCGCACGTGTACCACGGCAGTGGGAGCCGCAATTACGGCAAGACCAGAAGCGGCGCTTACATGTGCGAGCAGGACTCGGTGGCGGCGGGCTTCCGCGCGGCCAAGATCGCGAGGCGCCCCGACGCCTGATTTTCTCGATCGCGAGTTCCGACAGACAGCGTAGTGACGGTGCCATTTCGAGGCACCGTCATTGTTTTGGAAGGCCGAACTCCTGGCACCGCGAGCGGAGCGCCGCTCCGAGCGAGCGCCTGCCATCCTTGCCTCCCCGCGCGTGACGGCGATAAAGGTGATGCCAGGGCGGTTAGCTCAGTGGTAGAGCGCCTGCTTTACACGCAGGATGTCGGCGGTTCGAGTCCGTCACCGCCCACTCGGACTTTGCGCCTGCGGCCGCTTCGGCCGGCAGGCCAGCCCCAATTGCGAGCGAAGGGCGCCCGGCGCATTCGCAAACGAGAAACAAAGCCGTCGGCGGCCTGAGCACCGGCCGCCGGCGGGATGCGAAAGAAGTGCCCGCAACGACGGGCTTGTCGTCAGACTGATTCCTTGAGTTCCTTGGCCGCTCGGAAGGCGACCTTCTTGCTAGCCTTGATCTGGATCGGTTCGCCGGTCGCGGGGTTGCGGCCCATGCGGGCTGCGCGCTTGCGCACGACCAGGATGCCGAGACCACCGATGCGGATGCGGTCACCCTTCTTGAGGTGTTTGGTCACCAAGTTCACCAGATCACCGAGCATCGCCTCGGTCTGCTTCTTCGACATTTCATGGGATTCCGAGAGATTCGCGGCGAGATGCTTCAGGGTCACGGTCGCGGGTGCGCCCGGTTTCTTCGCTGCCATGGTCGGCCCTCCTGGTTGGCGGAAAGTGGCGTCAAAGCCGCTTGGTACGCTGTCGCATTAGACGATTCGGACAGGGTCTGACCATGACTTCTTGCCGAAAAATGGGGTTTTTTTCAATGCCAATCCACGGAAAGTGCCCATTGACGGGCCTTGAGCGCGCATCGCGAAAAGCAAATCCTCTGATTTGCCCGTAGGAACAAGGCTTTTGGGACGCTGCCTTGACTTGCGCCTGACCGGTATTTAACTCCGCAACGCGCCCGCGGGGGCGTAGCTCAGTTGGTTAGAGCGTCGGCCTGTCACGCCGAAGGTCGCGGGTTCGAGCCCCGTCGCTCCCGCCATTTCCTCAATAACGCAGTTCTGTCGACGCACGTTGCAATTCGCCCTTTCTGGCGTGCCACGTAGCGTCTTTGCGTTCTCGCGTTGCTGCTCAATCACGCACGCGCTGCCGACAAAACCAGCGATTTTGCATCCAATCTGCCGCGCAGCGTGGCCTGCTTGCGCGCGCCGTGCACATGCGATCAAATCGTCCTTGCGCGTCGGCAACTGGAGGCGCGGCATGATCGATAACGGCGGCCCCGCCATCTGCGGTGTGACTGAGGTCGACAGCTCGCCGCAGGAGGAGATGGCGGCCTTCGATCAACTCGGGCCGCGAGTGCGCGCGGTACTCAACGAAACGATGTGCGTCGAGTGGTCGGCAGTCGCGACGCTGGCGATGATCCGAAGATATTGGCGGCGGGCCGACCCGAAGCGGCCGGCGATCGATTCGCGCATGGCCGCGCTGCTGCGCGAAGCCAATGCCGAGGTCGTCGCGACGCTGCGCGCCGAGGACTCCCGCGCTACGCAGGGCGCGGCCCCCTGACTCATTCCGACGTGCTCGCTACTGGCGCGCAGCAAGCATCTGTCGGCAGTCGCGCAGCTTTTTCAGGTGAACACGGCATCGACGAGCGCGCGCCATAGCCTCTATGGCTCGCCAACGCCGACCCAATCGAGATTGCTTTCGTGTTCCAGATTTTGCAGGCGATCGAACATGTCGCCCATGTGGTCGGGACGGCAATGGCGGGTCAGCATCAGGAACTTCTCGCGCAGCTCCCCTCGATCGAGCGGCTGCTCCGGCGTTCCTTTGAAATCGGTGACGCAGCGCGTCAGCACGCGCCCGTCCTTGAGAGTAACCGTGACATCCGCCGCGAGCGGGGTAGGGCGATGCTTCGCGATCGTGATCGTTACGTGTTGGGCGAGCGAGCGGATCTGTTCATCCCGCAGCGCGCCTTCATCGAACGAGCGCGGATCGCGGGGGTCGCGGACATGGGCGAGCGCAACACAAAACGGGATGCTGTATTGCGCCATCATGATGTCGGCAGGGGAGGGAATGTTGTTGACCCGCGCCATCTTGTCATTGCCGGCGATTTGGATCGCAGCGACATCCGCGGCGCCATAGCGATATTGGGCGCGCAAATCCAAAATCGCCTGCACGGACGTATGTGCCGTGATGTGGCAGGGAAAGCGCTTGAGCATGATCGAGCGTGTGGCGTAGCTCTCGCCTAAGCCGCGGGTGAGTTCGCGTGCATCGAACTCGCTGCCGCAGAACGCGCGCAGAAATCCGAACTCGCCTTCGAGTACGCTGGCCGGCCCGGTAAAGCCCTGCCCGGCAAGCGAAGCCGCGAGCACGCCGCCCTCGGCTGCGCGCCCGAGGTGGAGACGTTTCACCATCGCACCGTTTCCCGCGCGGGCGAATTCGAGCAACCCGCAGGCGAGCGAGCCAGCGATCCCGAGCGCGTTTTGCGTGCGCTCGGCATCAAAACCCATCAGCTTGCCGCAGGTGACTGCGGCACCGAATGGGCCGGTGGTGCCCGGCGCATGGAAGCCGCGACCCTCGTTGCTGTGCTGGGTCGCGCGCCCGATGCGAATCATGACCTCGGCGCCGGCGACGGTGGCGGTGATCAAGTCGCGGCCGCCGCTTCGGCGCTCCTGGGCGACGGCAAGTCCGGAAGCCAACAGGGCGGCGCCGGGATGCACACCTGTGTTCGGCCAGGTCAAATTGTCCATCTCGAACGCATGCGCGAGCGCGCCGTTGGCCAAAGCCGCCGCCGGCGCATGTACCCGCCCTGCGCCACCGCCGAGAATACGGCTGTTGCCGCCGGCGCCGTTCTTTTCCGCAAAGGCGACGATCATTCGACTCCAGGGCAGGTCATAGCCGAACACGACGGCCGCAACGGTATCCGTGATGCATTGCTTGGCGCGGTCGACGACGTCAGGCGGGATGTCCTCGTAACGGCACGTCGCCGCGTAACGCGCCAATTCTGCTGTCTCTTTCATGAGCATACCGGCTGGGTTCGGATGGGGGCGATCGCTGCCGCACAAGCTAGGGCTGAACCCGCGCAGGCGACAAGCGCGATACGCTCTGCCCCTGCTCCTTGTGCACGCAGTGGCTGATGCTTGCGCTATCCTGCCTCAAAGCGGCCCCGGGGCGTGACTTGGACGGCAGCCGGCAGCGATGGGGCAGGGTCTCCAATCCGCCTTGAAGCCCGTTACGAGCAGTTCTAGGTTTGCACCCTCACCCAAATCCTCCCCCGCTCTCCCTTTGAGTAAACTCTCGCGGCTCCATGCCATGACCTCGGACCGCATGCCGCCGCTACAGAGCGGCATCTCCGGCAAGACCGTCCAGGACTACATCGATGAAACGCCGGTCTGGGCGGACGCGACCCCAGTTGGCGATGCCCCTATCACCA
>JBJMTU010000262.1:0-11400 GCA_045811545.1 Xanthobacteraceae bacterium
ACTTCGCCGTCCACCGGCACCTTCTCGCCCGGCCTGACGCGAAGGCGATCGCCGACCTGGATGGTGTCGAGATTGACCTCTTCCTCATTGCCGTCCGGGCGGATGCGCCGCGCCGTCTTGGGAGCGAGATCGAGCAGAGCTCGAATCGCGCCCGAGGTCTGTTCGCGCGCACGCAGCTCGAGGACCTGACCGAGCAGCACCAGGACGGTGATGACGGCCGCGGCCTCGAAATAGACGGCGACCGCACCGCCGGGACTGCGAAATGCCGGCGGGAAGGCGCCGGGCAGCAGGATCGCAACCACGCTGTAAAGCCACGCCACACCAATGCCCATGGCGATGAGCGTGAACATGTTGAGGTTGCGCGTGACCAGGGAGTGCCATCCGCGCACGAAGAACGGCCAGCCGGCCCACAGCACCACTGGCGTGGCGAATAAGAATTGCAGCCAGTTCGACCACTGCTGGCCGAGCAGCACGTCGAGGTTGGTAAGGTGGCCGCCCATTTCGAGCGCGAGGACCGGAAGCGTGAGCACAAGCGCGACCCAGAACCGGCGCGTCATGCCCGCGAGTTCGGGGTTCGGCGCCGCTTCGGCCGAGACCAATTCCGGCTCGAGCGCCATGCCGCAGATCGGGCAGAAGCCGGGACCGACCTGCCGGATCTGCGGGTGCATCGGACACGTGAAGATCGTGCCCTCCGGAACCGGCGGCGAGGCGTTCGGTCCGACTACATGCGGATGCTGGTGGGGTCCTGCCGAACAGCAGCCGGTCTGCTTCTCCGTGGGGCTGGCATGAGCCATGAACCGTTTTCCTTCGGCTTGCAGCTTATACCCTCCAGGGGTATATAGACGGCATGCGAAAAGACATCAAGGCATCGTGCGCCAAGCGATTGAGCCGGATCGAGGGCCAGGTGCGCGGCATCGCGCGGATGGTCGATGCGGATCGCTATTGCATCGACATCGTGACGCAGGTGGCGGCGGTGCGCGCGGCGCTCAGACGGGTGGAAGAGGAGATTCTGCGCGACCACGTCGCACATTGCGTCGAACGTGCGATTGCCTCGGGCAGCAAAGCGGATCAGCGCAGAAAAATTGAAGAGCTGATGGATGTCGTGAGCCGCGCGGAACGGTAGCCACCCATCGCTTAAAGAAAGCGAGCTACCAAGGCGTAAAGAAAGCGAGCTACCAAGCTCCCGCATCGAGTTCGCCAGGGCTTCCGCCGCGTCAATGCTGTTGGTTGCCTGAGAAATACTGTTTGACGCGACCACGCGAGCACCAGCTCGCAAAATCACTCCGGCGTAATCCCGGCGTCTTTCACCACCTGCGCCCATTTTTCGATTTCGGCGGGAATGAAGCGCGCGAACTCATCCGGCGTGCTGGTCCAGGGCGTGATCGCGAGCGCATTCATCTTGTCCTGGGTCTCGGGCCGCTCGATGAAGGCCATGAGCAGCGCGTTGAGCTTGTTGATGATCGGGCGCGGCGTGCCGGCCGGCGCCACCACCGAGAACCAAGGTCGGGCGGCGTAGCCGGGCAGGCCGGCCTCGGCGATGGTCGGAAGATCGGGCATCGCCTTGCTTCGCGTCGTGTGCGTCACCCCGAACGCCTTAACCTTGCCCTCGTTGATGAAGGGCATGGCGACCGCCAAATCGACGATCATGATCTGCACTTGCCCGGAGATCACGTCGGTCAACGCCGGGACGCTGCCGCGATAGGGCACGTGCTGCGCCCTCGCGCCGATCATCTTGAGGAACATCGCCATGAAGAGATGGTGCGGGGTGGCGGCGCCCGACGTGGCGTAGCTCAGCGCGCCGTCTTTGCTCTTGATGAAGGCGATCAACTCCGCAAGCGAGCCGGCCGGCACCTGAGGATTGGCGACGAGGGCGAACTGTGCCGATCCGACGAGTCCGATCGGCGCAAAATCTTTCACCGTGTCATACGGCAGCGACTTGTGCACGCTTGGGCCCATGGCCAGGGTGGTCACGGGCGCGAGCAAGATCGTGTGGCCATCGGGCGCGGCGCGCGCGGCTGCCTGCGCCGCGACGATCGTGCCTGCGCCAGGACGATTGTCGACGACGACCGGCCGCTTGAGCTTGTCTTGCAGCTCCTGCGCCAGCAGGCGCGTTAGCATGTCGGTGCCGCCGCCGGCGGGAAACGGACAAAGAAAGGTCACCGTGCGCTGCGGATATTCGTCGGCCGGCGTTTGCGCGCGCGCCGCATCGACGGTGGCGAGGCCACATCCGATGGCGAGAGCGAGCACGAGAGCTCGGTTCATGCTTTTGTCCTTGTCGGCGGACGTCTCTCCGCCGCTGCCCCGTTTTGCAGAAACGGGGAAACCTGCAGATGCTAGCGCGGCCTGCTCGGCAGAGGCGAGCGCATTGTAGCCGGGGAACGGTGCTGATACCTCGCGCCGCATTTACCGCCGCGGGTGCGATATGCGAGATTTGGCGATGAGAAATCCTTTTTGTCGGGCGGTGTAAAGGAGACCTGAATGTCGAGATATCCCGTGGCAATTGCCGCTGCGGCCGCGCTCCTTGTGGCATCGCCGGCGCTCGCGCAGCCAGATGGGGCGGCGGATTATCCCAATCGTCCGGTGAAGATCGTCGTCAGCGTGCCCGCCGGCGGCGGCGTCGACACGGTAACGAGAATCTTCGCGGCCGGTCTGCAGCAGCGGCTGGGTCAATCCTTCGTGATCGAGAACCGCGGCGGCGGCGGCGGCAATATCGGTGCCGAGGCGGTCTATACCGCCGATCCCGACGGCTACACGCTGCTCGCCTCGCAGCCCGCGCCCATCACCAGTAACATCGCGCTTTACAAGAAGCTCAATTTCGATCCGGCCGCGCTCGAGCCGGTGGCCGTCATGTCGAAGTTTCCCAACGTGCTGCTGGTACGTCAGGATTTTCCCGCCAAGACAGTCCAGGAGTTCATGGCCTACGTGAAAGCCAATCCTGGCAAGGTCACTTTCGCTTCGCAGGGGCCGGGCACCACTTCGCATCTGACTGCAGAATTGTTCATGAAGCTGACGGGAACCAAGATGCTGCACGTTCCCTATCGGGGGACGGGCCCGGCGCTCAACGATCTCGTCGCGGGACACGTCGATTTCATCTTCATGGAGCTCGCCGCGGCGTCCAAGCTGCACGAAGGCGGCAAGTCAAGAATTCTTGCGGTCGCAACCGATCGCCGGCTGGATGTCCTGCCCGACATTCCGACTCTAATCGAGGTTGGCGTGCCGGGCTTCATTTCGGATACGTGGAATGCCATCAGTGCGCCGCCCAAGACGCCAGCGCCGATCATCTCGAAGCTCAATCGCGCGATCAACGACATCGCCAACGAGGCCGCAAACAAGGCGCGCTTCCGCGAGCTCAACCTCACCGCAGTCGGCGGAAGCCCGCAGGATATGGCGAAACTCAAGCGGGAAGAGACCGAGCGCTGGACCAGGGTGATCCGCGAGGCCGGCATCCAGCCGGAGTGAGGTGCCAACTACCGTTGTCATGCGCGGGCAGAAGCGCGTCGAAGACGCGCGTGAACGCGCTTATGACCCGTGCATCCATCTTTTTTGAGAAGAGCCTTGTACGAAGCGGATGGATCGCACCGCAACTCGGGCTTGCCCGAGTTGCGTAGTATTAAGCGCCGCAAGCCGGGTCAGAGCCCGGCGATGACGACATTGGGATCTAAGCGATAATGTCGGGGGTGAGCTGGTCCTCGATATAGGAAATGCGGTCGCGCAGGACGAGCTTGCGCTTTTTCAGTCGTTGAACCTGCAACAGATCGGAGCCCGGCGAGTGCTGCAGGGCGGAGATCGCGACATCGAGATCGCGATGCTCCTGCTGCAAGCGCGCCAGTTGCTCCCGCAACTCGCGTTCTTCGTCCTTGGTCATCGCCACCGCTGATGCTTGGCCGCCGCAAAGCGCACGACACGCGTCCCGGCATTGCATCCACACGCGCCCGGGCCTTTCAAGTAACTCGGTTTGCGGGTTCTGACCACCATCCGAGACAGGGATTGCCGCGTGCCCACCTGCGAGTCGGGCCATACCGGCTGCATATCGCGGATCGGCGTACCGGCCCTTCGGTTGAGGCCAGTGCCCGCCCTGTCCGGGCGCTCCGTTAGCGCGTTGAAAAATATCCTTTTTTGCCTGGGCGCCTTCAAGTCGGCCGATCGACGCATCAAGCGAGCTGCGGTTGCTGCGCTGCACAACCAAACCCGCTTCGAAAACCGACCAAAACGGTGTAGACTTCCCAGGTCAGGCAAACGATCTGGCTGAGGAGAACCCCCCAAATGTCCATAGAAGCCCATCTTGCGGAACTGGAACGACGGCATCAGGCGCTGGAAGCCGAAATTGCCGAGGCCCGCGCGCATCCGTCGGTCGACGATCTTGAGATCGTGGAGTTAAAGCGTCGCAAGTTGCTGGTGAAGGACGAAATCGCGCGCCTGCAGATGGACACTGTCGTTCACTGAGGTTGCGTAAGTAGCTGAGTTGCGATCAGGCCGCCGCTCCAAGCGCATCGAGGGCGGCGGCCGGTTCGGTCAAGAAAAGGGGGAGGGAACGATGCGCAGGCTGTTGCGGGCCGCGGCCGCTGCTGCGGTCGCGATGGCTATTTGCGGCTACGCCGTCGCCCAGGATTATCCGACCCGCGCCATCACCGTAATCGTGCCCTATCCGCCCGGCGGCGGCGTCGATGCCATGGCGCGCGTCGTCGCGGAAAAGCTCTCGGCCGCGCTCGGCCAGCAGGTCATGGTTGACAACCGCGCTGGCGGCTCGGGGTTGGTCGGCACTCGCGCGTTCATCAAGAGCCCGCCCGAGGGCTACACGCTGTTCCTCGGCCATACCGGATCCATCTCGATCAATCCGAGTCTCTACGCCAATGCCGGCTTCGATCCGCGTAAGGACTTCGCGCCGATCGGGCTGATCGCGTCCATGCCCGTGGTCTTGCTGGCGCATCCCTCGTTCCCGGCGAAAACGATCGGCGAAGTGGTCGCTATCGCGAAGCAGGCGGGAGCCAAGTTCAACATCGGGACGTCGGCGGTGGGCACCGGCGGCTATCTCACCGCCGAATTGTTCAAGTCGGTCACCGGCGTCGACGCTGCGATCATTCCCTACAAGGGCACGGCGCAGGTCATGAACGATCTGCTCGGCAATCACGTGCCGATCGCGTTCGGCGTGTTGCCGCCCGCGCTCGGCAATCTACAAGCCGGCACGCTACGCGCGATCGCGGTGCTGGGCCCCACGCGGTTCAGCCTCTTGCCAGACGTACCGACCGCAAACGAGTCGGGACTGCCCGGATTCGAGTCGGTTCTGCATTACGGGCTGCTTGCGCCGGCGGGCACGCCGCGCCCGATCATCGAACGCCTCAACGGCGCGCTGCGCACGCTGGCGAACAGCGACGAGGTCAAGCAGCGGATCATGGCCGAAGGTGGCGATCCGCTGACCTCGACGCCCGAGGAATACGCCAAAGACATCGACAGCGAAGAGACGAAGTGGGGAACGCTGGTGCGCAGGCTCAATCTAAAGGTGGAGTGAGCGGCTCCCGCCCCGGCCTAGTGTCGGATCAGAACCACGCCGGCGATCAGCAGCGCCGCGCCGGTAAGGCGGAAAAGGTCGAACGGGTGTGGCGTGAGACCGAACAGGCCATAGTGATCGAAGACGAGCGAGCCGAGGATCTGTCCCGTCACGAGCAGCGCTACGACGGTCGCGGCGCCCAGGTGCGGCAGTAGCAAGATCGAGACCACGATGTAGATCGTGCCGAACACGCCGCCGGTCCACGACCAGGCCGAGCTCTTTGCCACCGCTGCCGTCGACACCCACGGCTCACGCATCACGAGCAAAACTACCGCGAGGGTCAGCGTGCCCACGAGATAGCTGCTCAATGCCGCCCATGATGCCGAACTGAGGCTCACGCGCAGATCGGCGTTCAAAGCTTGCTGGATGACAACACTGACGCCGGCGCCGACCGCCAACAATGCGAGCGCCACGATCTGCAACAATTCAGTCAAGCCCATGCCCCTCGAAGACCGAAATACGCCGCGACGGTCGTCGGCCTGCGCACTAGCTCTTCTTCAATTCCGCTGCGGCGCGGGCCAAGATCTCGACGACCTTGGCTTCCGCTTCGGCGTCATCCCCGAGGCGCTTGGCCGTAACCTCGCGCAGGTTCTCGAGCGCCGCCCGCACGAGCGGCGGCATCCCGTGGCGCTCCTCTTCTTCGCCGCCGAAGCGACGGCGCATGCGCGCAACCTTCTCGCCAATGGCGGCAAGGCGTTCGAGCACGGCGTCGACGAAATCGCGATTGGCGTCGAGATAGGCCCGGCCCTCATCGGTGATGGTGTAGAGCTTCTTGGCGCCCTCGACCGCCGCGGTGACGTAGCCGGCCTCCTCGAGATAGGTGAGCGTCGGATAAACGATGCCCGGGCTCGGCGAGTACCAGCCGGCGGTCTTCTCCTCGAGCACCTTGATGATCTCGTAGCCGTGGCGCGGCTGCTCGGCGATGAGCGCGAGCGCGATCAAGCGCAAGTCGCCTTGCGCCAGCATGCGCCCGGCACGCATCATGTCGCCGTCCCCGCCGTGACGTCCGCCCCAGCCGGGACGTCCGCCCCAGCCGTGACGTCCACGCCAGCCGCGCCCGCCGGCCCATTTTTCGCCAAACGGGGATCCACAGGAATGTCTCATACCGAACATATCGGCCTCCTTGCGTTAGATATATCTTTAGATACACCGAGTTCAGATGTAGCGCAAGATATATCTTTATGACCTAAATCCGTAGGAATTACAGCGCGATGCCGCGCTTGACCAGCACGCCGAACCTCGACACCTCTAACGAGAAAGACGATGGGATACGTTGGCGCGCCGCCGTCACGGTTGCGCCGGCACCTTCTCCACGAAGGCGTTGGTATAGGTCGCGGAGACGTCGATCTTGCCGCTGCCGACATCGGGATCGAACGCCTTGAGCACGGCGTAGGCGGTCTCGGCGCCGTCGCCGCTGAAACGGCCATCGCGGGAATACATCGGCAGGCTCGCCTTGATCGATTGCTCGTAGATCGCCTTGTTGCCGAGTGCATAATCCGCCGGCATCACGGCTGCGACGTGCTCCGCGGATCGCCCGGCGATCCACCTGAGGCCCCGCACCAAGGCGTTGACCAGCGCTTGCGTGGTGCGCGGTTTCTCCTGGATGAAAGACCGCGGCGCATAGAGCACCGCGGCCGGATAGGCGCCGCCGAAGACCTCGCGCGTGCCCTCAAGCGTGCGCGTGTCCGCCACAACCTTGATGAGGCCTTGGCTCTCCAAGAGACCGATCACGGGATCGACATTGACGATGGCGTCGATCTCGCCGCGCTGGACCGCCGCGACGGCGCTCGCGCTCGCGCCGATGCCGACGAACGACGCGTCGTCGCGCTTGAGGCCGTGCTTGACCAAGAGATGCTGCGCCATGAAGTGCGTGCTCGAACCGGGCGCGGTGACGCCGATCTTCATGCCCTTGAGGTCGGCCGGCGAGCGATAGCTCTGCGCTTTGGCCGTCAGCACGCCGAGCACGTAGCCCGGGAATTGGCCGAGCTGCACCACGGCGACGATCGGCTGACCCTTCGCCTGCATCTGAATGGTGTGATCGAACGAGCCGGTCACCACGTCGGCGCTGCCGCCGATCAAGGCCTGGAGCGCGCGGGCGCCACCGGGGAAATCGGAAATCTCCACCTCGAGTCCGGCGTCGCGGAAATAGCCGAGGCGCTCCGTCACCGTGAGCGGCAGATAAAACAGCGCCGGCTTGCCGCCGACGGCGAGCCGCACGCGCGACAATTCCGGCTTCGCATCCTGCTCACTCGCGGCAAATGTCGAACCGAGCAGCAACGCCGCGGCCCCGGCGGCCGCCAGAATACGCTTCATCATCGCTATCGTCATTTCCGCGAAGGCACGGTTCGTTGTTCGACATCGGCCCAACGCGCCAAGGAGACGATGTCCTTGAAGGCCTCGAAGTCGACGCATTCGTTTTTGCCCGCGGGCCGACCGGTCTTGAGATCGGCGAGCGCGGCCTCGAGGGTGCGTGCGACGCGAAAGATCAGGGTGGTCGGGTAAGCGACCATGGCGAAGCCGAGGCGGTAGAGCTCGTGCGGCGGCAGGATTGGAGTGCGTCCGCCACCCTCGACCATATTGGCGAGCTGCGGCACACCCTGAAACGCCCGCCCGATCTGCGCCAGCTCCTCGAGCGATTGCGGCGCCTCGATGAACAAGCCGTCGGCGCCGGCTTTGAGATAAAGTTCGGCGCGCCGCAACGCATCGTCGAGGCCGTGCACCGCGCGCGCGTCGGTGCGCGCGATGATGAAGAAATCGGGGCTGCGGCGCGCTTGTGCCGCGGCGCGCAACTTCGCCGCCATCGCATCGGCCTCGATCACGTCCTTGCCCGCCATGTGGCCGCAGCGTTTCGGCGCCCGCTGGTCCTCCATGAAGATCGCCGAAACGCCCATCGCCTCGTAACCGGCGATGGTGCGCGCGACGTTCTTCACGTCGCCATAGCCGTCGTCGCAGTCGACCAGCACCGGCAGGCTGGTCGCGGACATGATGTCGCGAATGCCGGCGCTCATCTCGCCGAAGCCAACGAGGCCGATATCCGGCAGCGCATGGCGCGCCCCGACCAGGGCGTAGCCTCCGACCGAATAGGCGGCAAACCCCGCGCGCTCGATCAAACGTGCCGAGAGCGCATCATAGGCGCAGGGCAACAGCAGCGGCTCGTCCCGCGCCAGCAATTCTTTCCATGTCGGCTTTGTTTGCATGGCCGATCATATCACGTGTCCCGGGCGAGTGTAGCGAGGCCATAGTGCGTCGAAGACGCGCGTGAACGCGCTTACGGCCGAGCGGAACGAGACCCAGGACCCAGCGCAAGAGTCGCGAAGCACAATATCGGAGATGCGTTGCCGCACGTCTTCTGTGGCCCCTGGGTCCCGGCTCTTCGCTCGCTCGGCCGGGACACGAGAGGCTACGGGTTGATCGCCTGTCGCGCCCGCGCGACGATGTCCTTCGGCGCGGCGTAGAGTTTCGTCACCAGCTCCTGCACTTGGGCGCCGGGGAGCGGTGAGATGTCGATGCGGATGGTCTCCGCATCGCTGAGAAATTCCCGGTCGCGCACGGTGCCGTCGAAGGCGGAGCGCAGCGCCTCGAGCTGCTCCGCCGGCAGGCCGGGCGGCGCGATATAGGAGCGCTGGAACACCTGCTGGCTGATGATGAGCTCGACCACTTTGCGGTCCGCTTCATTCGTCACGTATTTGAAGACGGACGGAACGCCCATGCGCGTGAGCTCGGCGTTCGGCTCAAGCCCGACCTGCAGCAGCAGGTTGACTTTGTTGTCGCGGATCCAATCGGGGCGCTGCGACTTGAAGCTTGCCCAGTCCCAGCCGCAGGCGCCGTCGATCTCGCCGCGCTCCATCGCCAGCGCGATCTCGGCGGTGCCGCTGTAGCCGGAGATCACGTCGTATTGGGCGCCCGCGGTTTTCTTGTGCATGTAGCCGTATTCGCGGGTGGAGTCGTTGGTCGAGACGCCGCCGAAGGCCGCCTTCTGCGTGCGCGCGTCGTCGAAAGTTTTGATCTTGGAGTCCTTGCGCGAGACGCAAACGCGCGTGCCGTTGTTGGCGGTGCCGAGATAAAGCACCTTGGTCGGGTCGAACAGCGCTTCGGCCTTCTCGTCGAGCAGCGGACCCATCACCGCGCCCGGCATGATGGCGGCGATCGCGGTGCCGTCTTTGGGCGCGACCGTGCTGATGAACCCCGCCGCCCGCGCGCTGCCCGCGCCCGGCATGTTCTTCGCCACGATCGTCGGCTGGCCGGGAATGTGGCGGCCGTAGTGGCGCGCGAGCGCGCGGGCATAGATGTCGTAGCCGCCGCCGGGCGGCGCTCCGATCAAAAGATCGATGCTCTTACCGGCGTAATAATCGCCAGCCGAGGCGGACGTCGCGAGCGCGGCGAGCGCAATCAGAACGGCGAGCACATGCGTGGTTGCAAGGCGCATCGGAAAATCTCCGCCCATGGCCGCGGATGTCGCAAGGCTAAGTCATCTTCCATCGGCCGACAACTCGTCCGCGACGGGTCTGTCTGCGTTTGAATTTGCGCAATTTAGTCGAATAGATTTGGGCGTCGGCATATTGCCCCGTCACAGCCGGACATTTCCTTGGGCCGGCTTGAAGGTCGTTTGGACCGAATCCACGTGGCTCTGCCAGCTCACGGACTATGACGCGCGCGCCTGCAAATCTCGCATTGCAATTACGTTGAACGCGGATACCGGCCGTTGCATGCCCTTGAGCACCAGCTCGCCAAGCGGTTCGGTCTCGGTCAGCGCCTCGATCGCCATGTGCACTTTGCCATCCACTAGGATCTGGCCAGCGCGCGCTTCGGCGCAGAGCCGCGCCGCGAGGTTCACGACGGTTCCGATCGCCGAGTAATCGTACCGCCCCTCGAAACCGATACGGCCGAGCGTTGCATAGCCGTGGGCGATTCCCATTCCGAACCCGAGCTCGTGGCCAAGCTTGCGCCATTCGACCGCCAGATTGGCGACGGCGTCGCGCATCTCGACCGCCATTCGCACCGCCCGCACGGACGGATCGGGGCATGGCAGCGGATCATTGAACAGAACGTTGAGACCGTCGCCGGCAAAGCGCTCGAGCGTGCCCTCGTATCTGTGAATCAGCGGACCGAGAACGTCGTGATACGCGCGCAAGACCGCCATCACTTCCTCCGGCTCGGCGGTCTCGGCGAACGACGTGAAGCCGCGCAGGTCGCAAAAAACGACGGTCACCGCGCGGCGGTGGCTCTCAAGCACGCGCTCACCGTCTCCGGATGACACCACCAAATCCGCGATCTGCGGGGAGAGAAACCGCTTCAAACGGCCCATGCGCTCGATCTCGGTCAGCTGCTCCGCCACCCGCTGCTCGAGCGTCTGGTTCCAGGCGGCGAGATCGGCGGCCTGCGCGCGGACCTGGTCGTGCAGCTTCTTGCGTTCCAGGCTGGCGCCGACGCGCGCGCGCAACAGCGTCGGGTTGAACGGCTTGGACAGATAATCCTCGGCTCCTAGCTCGATGCAGCGGATGACGCTCTCGACCTCGTCGATTGCCGAGATCATGATGACCGGGATGTGCCGTCGTTGCGGATCGGCCTTCAATCGCTCGAGCACCTCATACCCGTTCATGTCCGGCATCATGATGTCGAGCAAAACGAGATCGATGGGATTTGCTTGCAGCAGCTCCAAGGCTTCGCGTCCATTCGTGGCGGTCGCCACATTGGTGTATCCCTCGCGCTCGAGCCGCCGCGTGAGCGTGTACCGATTGTCCTCGTTGTCGTCGACGATGAGCAGCGCAGCATCCGCAACGCTCACGGCGCGCCCCACTTGGCCAATGCCTGGATCTTGTCGAGCAGTCGAGGCATATCGACTGGCTTGGTATCGA
>JBJMTU010000263.1:0-10517 GCA_045811545.1 Xanthobacteraceae bacterium
AGCGAACTTCAGCGAACGTCGATGGACACAAAGTCCCCGTTATTCCGCACCTTCTTGAACTTTGGCGGCTCGTTGCGGTCGGCGGCGGATGCCGGCGAACTGGAGCGTGGTGGGCCCGGGAGGACTCGAACCTCCAACCAGACCGTTATGAGCGGTCGGCTCTAACCGTTGAGCTACGGGCCCGTGCGAGCAAAGCATCGCACGCGCGACCCAATACAATGCTTGCCCGCGCGCGGCAATTCCATCGCGAGTAGCGCCCCGAGGCGAAGATGGGGACACGGGTATCGGCCGCAAGCCGACGCTGGAGCGCTGAATCCTAAATCCGGAATAGCCGCTTGGCGTTGCCGCTCAGGATCTTGGCCTTGTCCTCGTCGCACAGCGGCACAGTTTCCATCCATTGCACCGCCGGCTTGTTGGCGACGAACGGCCAATCCACCGCGAACAGGATGCGGTCTATGCCCATTTCCATCACGCAGCACAACAGCGCCGGATTGGAGAAGTTGCCGCTCGTTGTGATGTAAAAGTGGCCGCAGAAGGCCTCGCGGAAGCTCATCGTCTTCGCGCCGGGGCGGGCGAGCGCTTGATCGACGCGCCACACCAGGAACGGCAGCGTTTCCCCGAGATGGCCGAGGATGACCTTGAGCCGCGGATAGGCGTCGAACACCCCGCTCAGTACGAGCCTGATCGCTTGCGTCGCGGTTTCGACGGTGTAGCCCCAGGCCGCCCGCACCACCATCGGAAAGTCCTTGGCATAGTCCTTATAATACGCATCCATCACCGCCGGCAGCGGAAGCGATGGATGCAGATAGAGCGGCACGTCGAGCGCCTGCGCGCGCTCGAAGATCGGCCAGAACCTTTTATCGTCGAGAAAGACCCCATTAGCGAGGCCGTGGATCATCGCCCCCTTGAAGCCGAGCTTGGTGGTGCGTTCGAGTTCGTCAGCCGCCGCTTTGGGATCGCTGGTCGGCAGCGCCGCAAAGGCTGCGAAGCGCTTCGGGTTCGCGGCCACGACGGCGTGCAGCCGATCATTCACGCCCCGCGTGATGTCAGCCGCGTCGGCGCCGGAGAGCTTCTGCGCCGACGGCGCGCCATGTGACAGGATCTGTACGTCGATCCCGGCTTCATCCATCTCGCTCAAGCGCAACTCGCCGAGATCGTACAGGCGCTTGAGCGTTTGCGGATCGCGCACGCCCTCGGCGCCGGCGAACAGCGCCGCCAATTCTTTATCCCAGTAGTGCTCCTCCAGCGCGATCACCGGACATTTCAGCGTTCGCAGCATAATTCCCCCCTTCGGCAGTCCACGCGTTTTCCTAGCAACCGCCAACGGCGCTGTCACGGAGGCGGTCTTCGCGCGGCTTGTGCGGTGGCCCGCGAAAGCCCGGTCGCGAAGGCAAGCAGCATTGGAACGCGGGACCCCGATAGCCGTTGTCTATGCGGTCAGCCATCCGTTCCCTTGCCGGCCAAACCGAACGGTCAGCGAATGGCCGTGCGTAAAGCGCGCATAAACGAGCGGCTGAGCCACGCGCGAGTTGCAACCCTGGTGTGCGGCTGGGTGCTTAGCTGTACGGCTGGACCAAGGATTACATATTGGTCCGGAACGGGGCGACTCGAAGGCATGCCATGGCCCATCTGGTCGATAAGGTATTTGTAGAACGCGCGAACACAATGCTGCTGCTCGGCATCCTCTGGGCCGGGTTTGCGGTGTGCGTGCTCGGCGCGGTGGCGTACGACATTGCCTATTGGCTGCAGGGCTGGTGAGTCGCGCACGGGCGCGTCGCAGCGAAGTTCGCATTGGTAAACATCGCTGCAAGCCAAGCTACATCGCCGCACGAGGTCGCCCACGGTCGGGGGTGTCCGGCTGGTGTCCAAGCCGTCTTTTCGGCGGCAATTCAAGGTTAGGCGGGGTTTACACAACGAAAGCACGTAGCCGTAGCTTTCGGGCCTTCTTCGCGCGCGCCTTTTAACCCGACAAGCGGGCATCAAAGAGGATGAGGGGCGCCCAATCGCCGGCGACCAATAGACTTCCGAGCTCACTTACAACGCAACCACGCCGCGCTTTGTCCATCTCCTTCCTCATGCGCCTCATCGATCACGCAGAGCGCCGGCCGCACCAGGGCAATTTGCGCGTTGGCGCAGCCGCGGCCGGGCAGGTATATTGATGCCTGAGTTCGGCGTAGGCGCAACAACGGCGAGGGAGGTCTGACATGTCGATGGGCTCGGGCGACGCCAATGAACTGCAGCGCGCGCTGGCACAGTCGATTCGCGAGCATTGGGTCTTGTTCCTGATCGAGGGCATCGTCCTCGTCGTGCTCGGCGTGTTGGCGATCATTATCCCGCCGATCGCCACCATCGCCGTCACCATTTTCTTGGGCTGGCTGTTCCTCATCAGCGGAATCGTTGGTTTGGTCACCACGTTCTGGGCGCGGCACGCGCCGGGATTCTGGTGGTCGCTCTTGTCGGCGGTGGTCGCTATCGCCGCCGGTATCGTGCTGCTGGGATGGCCGGTGCCCGGCGCCGTCTCGCTCACGTTGCTGCTGATCGTATTTTTCATCATCGAAGGCGTGCTCTCGATCATGTACGCGCTCGAGCACAAGAAGGAGCTGTCGGGCCGATGGGGCTGGATGCTGATCAGCGGCATCATCGATCTCATTCTGGCCGCCATCATCTGGGCCGGGTTGCCCGGCACCGCCGCGTGGGCGCTCGGCTTGCTCGTCGGCATCAACATGCTGTTCGGCGGCTCCGCGATGATCGCGATGGCTTTGCACGCCCGCCACGCCGACCCCACGGCAACCGCTGCTCCGAAAGCGCTCTAAACCGGCAGCCTCAGCCATAAAAAGCGCCGCGCCGGTTTCCCGACGCGGCGCTTTTGTTCGTGGCGGGCGCGATTATGCCAAAGCCCGCTTCATCCGATCCGGCGACATCGGCAGGTTGCGGATTCGCTTGCCGGTAAGCTGGAACAGAGCATTGGCAATCGCCGGAGCGACCGCCACCACGCCGATTTCGCCCATGCCGGTCGGCGGATTATCGGTCGAGACGATCCTGGTGTGGATCTCCGGCAGATCGCTCATCCGCAGCACCGGGTAGTCGTTGAAGTTCGTCTGTTGGATGGCGCCGCCCTTCACCGTCAATTCTTCGAGCAGCGCAGCGCTGAGGCCGTAGACGACGGCGCTCTCGAGCTGGCCATGGACGTGGTCCGGCTGAATGACAAGCCCCGGATCGACCGCGACCCAGTAGTTGTGCACCTTGATCTTGCCGGTGCGGCGATCAACCGACACCTCCGCGACGCCGGCCGAGAGCGTGCCATGATAGTCGGAGAACGCGATGCCCATGCCGCGCCCCGGACGCTTGCGCTTGAAGTCGGACATCTCGGCCACCGCCTTGATGACCGCCTGGGCGCGCGGCTGATCTTTCGTCAGTTCGAGGCGCAGCGCGAGCGGATCCTTACCGACCGCGTTGGCCACCTCATCGACAAAACATTCGGCCGCGAACTTGTTGTAGCCCGAGCCGATGCCGCGCCAGGCATGAACGCGCATGCCGCGGGTTTCCCGCACGTATTCGGCCCGCACATTGCGGATACCGTAGAACGCCTGATCGAGGCCGCGCGCGCCGATGTAGTCCTTGCCACCCGTCGCTTGGAACCGCGGGGGCGCGGCGACCGCATCGACATTCTCCGACACCAGGCGATGGTACCAACCGACGAGATTGCCATTGGCATCGAGACCGGCCTTGAGCACGTGGTGCGTCATCGGCCGCGGGCGGGCGGCGGCGAGGTCGTCCTCCCGGGTGAGAATGAGCTTCACCGGTTTCTTGGTGATGTTGGACAGAATGGTCGCCTGGATGGCGGCGTCCGGCCAAATGCGCCGGCCTAAACCCCCGCCCAACATTTGCTGGATGATCTTGATCTTGTCCGGCGTCGTCTTGAGGATGCCGGCGATGATGTTGGCGGAGCGCGCCGAATTGCGTGCCGGTCCAGATCTCGGCCGACTGACCATCTTCTGAAACCTTGGCCACGCAGTTCATCGGCTCCATCTGGGCGTGATAACAGTATTCCGACCAATACGTCGCCTCGACCACCCTCGCCGCGCCGGTCAATGCTTGGGCGGCATCGCCGACCTCGTACTCCACCATGGTTTTGGCGTCGGGATCCTTGCCATGGCGCGCATACTCTTCCTTGGCCTTGTCGGAGTCGGTGTTCGCCGCGGCAGCACCGGTCGTATCCCATTTGACTTTCAGCGCATTGCGTCCGGCCCTCGTCGCCTCCACGCTCTCGCCGATCACGGCAACGCCGAACGGTAACGGAATCACCTTGGTGACGCCCTTGATCTTCCCGACGTCGCCCATGTTCAGGACTTCGACCTTGGCACCCTCGACCGGAGCCTCCAACACCGACGCGTAAACCATGTCCGGAATCTGCACGTCGATTCCATACTTGGCACTGCCGTTCACTTTCGACGGAACGTCGATGCGTCCGATATCCTTGCGCCCGATCAGCTTGAACTGCGCCGGCTTCTTCAAGTCCGCATCGCTGATGTTCGGCAGCTCGGCGGGTACAGTCGCGAACTTGGCGACGTCGCCGTAGGAGATGCGGCGGCCCGACTTCGCATGGACGACGAAGCCCTTGTCGGTCGCGAGCTCGCTCGCCGGCACCTTCCATTCGTTGGCAACGCTATCGATCAGTACGCGGCGCGCCTGCGCACCGGCCACGCGCAGCGGCGTGAAATAGCCGGGCACGGACACGCTCGCGGCGGTGATCTGCGCGCCTTTGAACACCTCGTGCGGATTGCCATAGACCTTCGGATTTGCCGGCGCGAACTCAGCCTTGACCTTCGACCAGTCGGCGTCGAGCTCTTCCGCCAGAATAAGCGGCAAGGAGGTCATCACCCCCTGCCCCATTTCCGCGGCCGGGCAAAGGATTGTCACCGTATCGTCAGTGCCGATCGTAACCCAGGCATTGATCCTGGCAGCTTGCGTCGCGCCGAGTGCAGCGGGAACGCGTCCCACACTGCCGAGCGTGAACGCGAATATCAGCCCGGCCGCGCCTTCAACGAAGCTGCGGCGGCTGACCGTCGTGGCGACTGACGTTTGATTGATGTCTTCGTGCATGGCTTAGGCCTCCCGAGCGGCGCGCTCGACGGCGCGAACGATGCGCGGATAGGTGCCGCAGCGGCAGATGTTGCCGTCCATATGCGCGACTATCTGCTTGCGCGTCGGCTTCTTGGTCTTCGCCAGCAGTTCCGCCGCTTGCATGATCTGGCCCGACTGGCAGTAGCCGCACTGCGGCACCTGCTCGGCGATCCAGGCCTTCTGCAACGGATGGCTCGAGTTCGGCGAGAGCCCCTCGATCGTCGTAACTTTCTTCTCGCCGACGCTCGACATCTGCGTCTGGCAAGATCGGACGGCCTTGCCGTCGATATGCACCGTGCAGGCGCCGCAGAGACCCGAACCGCACCCGTACTTCGTGCCGGTGAGTTTGAGGTGCTCGCGCACGACCCAAAGCAGCGCCGTGTCGGGTTCGGTCTCGACGCTCACCGCCTTGCCATTGATTGTAAATGCGACAGCCGTCATCGGTTTCCTCCCTGGGACGGTTATTTTGCGGCTGAACCAACCAATGGTAGTTGTTTTCGGGGTTGGCCGGAAGAGCGGCTTGCCGGGCGCCGCCGGCAAAAACGACGCAGGAACGTTCTATGATGTCGCGCCGTTCGGGCGGGATCTGAGCTAAAGGGTGATGCTTCGATGAGCGGGCAAAGCAACCTCGCCGGCAACATTGCCTATGACGACCTGCGCGAATGGCTCGCCATGGCCGAACGCCTCGGCGAGGTCCGCACGGTCAAGGGCGCCAATTGCGAGGAGGACATCGGACTAGCGGCCGAGGCGGTGCTGCGCGCCGAGCACGGCCCCTGCGTCATGTTCGAGGACATTCCGGGCTGTCGGAAAGGTTTTCGCTTGCTCATGAACGTCTTCGCCGGCAAGCGGCGCAACATGACGCTCGGCTTTCCCGATCACCTCAGCAAATGGGAGCTAAGCGACGCCTACCGCGAGGCCTACCTACAGGAGCAGCGCATCGTGCCGCATGTCATGGTCGACGATGGCCCGGTGTTCGAGAACGTCATGATGGGCGAGGACGTCGACGTCACCATATTCCCGGCGCCGAAGTGGCACGAAAAGGACGGCGGCCGCTACATTGGCACCGGCACTTACAGCATCACCCGCGACCCGGAGGAAGACTGGCTCAATGCCGGCGCGTATCGCGCGCAGGTGCATGACAAGAAAACCGTCGGCATCGTGATGGCGGCGGGCCACCACGGACGCATCCATCGCGACAAGTCGTTCAAACGGGGCGAGGCTTTGCCGGTGGTGATGGTGCTGGGGGGCGACCCGATCGCATTCTTCTTCGGCGGGCTGGAAGCGCCGTATGGCGTATTCGAACTCGATCTTGTCGGCGGCCTGCGCGGGCGGCCCGTCAAGATGGTGCGCGGCAAGGTCACCGGGCTGCCGTTCCCAGCCAACGCCGAGATCGTGCTCGAAGGCTATGTGCCGCCCGACCGCGTGCATGCGGAGGGCCCGTTCGGCGAATGGACCGGGCATTACGCCGGCGGCATGCGCCAAATTCCGGTGCTCGATATAAAGGCGATCTATTACCGCAATGATCCAATCGTGCTGGGCGTGCCGCCGATGGGCGCGGGGCCGGATGAAATGGCGCGCTACCGCGCCGTGATGCGCTCGGCGACAATCAAGCAGAACATTGCCAATGCCGGCGTTCCCGGCGTGCAGGCGGTGTGGTGCCATGAGGTCGGCGGCGCGCGCATGCTGCACGGCGTGTCGATCACGCAGCGCTATCCCGGCCATGCGGTGCAAGTCGCGCATGTCGCCGCCCAGTGCGGCGCCTCCGCCTACGCGTCGAAATATATCGTGGTGGTCGACGACGACGTCGACGTGACCAATCTCGATCATCTGCTATGGGCCATGCTCACGCGCACCGATCCCAGGGAATCGATTCAGTTCATCACCGGCTCCTGGGATTCGAGCGCCGATCCGGCGCTCCCCCCGGAGCGGCGCGCCGTCGGCAACATGACCCATTCGGTGGCGCTGATCGACGCCTGCAGGCCGTTTCACTGGCGCGACAAGTTTCCGCCCACCAACGCGCCGAGCGCAGAGGTGGCGCGCAAGGCGCGCGAAAAATTCGGCTGGCTGCTCGATGGCAATGGCAGGTAGGTCAAATACACTGTCCCATTCGTTGCAACTACTTTGCAAACGGCGCTAGTCTTTCAAGCGTCATTAAGCTGCTCGTCGGTTCTGCCGCAGCTTTGAAGACAAGAAACGTCCTGGCTTCCAGGAGCAGACGTCGATCGGCTCCATGCGAGCAAGGCTCAAGAGCGCCGCGTCACGCCGCCGTTCACCGGGGAGGAAGACCTCATGACCATTCACAAGCGCCACAAGGCTCCGCCGCTCGAGCCCGTCGCCGGCAATGGGCTGCTCGATCGCCGCGCGCTGCTCGGGCGCGGCATCATGTTTGCGGGCGCCACGACGACCGGGGTCGGCACCTTACTCACCGGTGCCGCCGCCGAGCCGCTCAAGGACGACCCATGGAGCCTGGAAATGGGCTCGGTTGTGCCGGCCTATCAGGTGCCGTCGCGATTCGAGAAGGACGTCATTCGCACCCGCACCAACCCGAACAACGAATTCCGTAATTCGCACGCACGCACCCCGCACCATCTGCTGCAAGGGACTGTCACCCCCAATGGTCTGTTCTTCTCGATCTCCCATTCCGGGCTGCCGGATATTGATCCGGCCCAGCACAAGCTCGTCATCCACGGGCTGGTCAAGCAGCCGCTGGTCTACACGCTCGACTCGCTATCGCGTTATCCGATGGTGACGCGCATGCACTTCGTCGAGTGCAGCGGCAACAGCGCGCCGATGTTCTCCAACGAGCCGGTGCAAGCCACCGCACAGGCATTGCATGGGCTGGTGTCCAACGCCGAATGGACCGGCGTGCTGCTCTCCACGCTGCTGGAGGAAACCGGCATCGACCCGAGGGCGAAATGGCTGCTCGCGGAAGGCGCCGACTCGCTCGCCCTGCATCGCAGCGTACCGGTGAAGAAGGCGCTGGATGACGCCATGATCGCACTTTACCAGAACGGCGAGCGCGTCCAGCCCGGCAACGGCTATCCGATGCGTCTGCTGCTGCCCGGCTATCAGGGCAACATGAACGTCAAGCACGTGCGCCGGATCAAGCTGATCGATCAGCCGGCCATGAGCTTTTACGAAGCCAAGACCTATTCGCAGATCCTGCCGGACGGCAAGATGTGGTTGTTTCACTTCGTGCAGGAGGTCAAATCGTTCATCACCCATCCTTCATTCGGGCACTCCCTGAAGGGGCCGGGCTATTACGAGATTTCCGGCATCGCATATTCGGGCAATGGCCGTATCTCCAAGGTCTTGGTCTCGGCCGACGGCGGCAAGAGCTGGGCGCAGGCCGCGCTACAGGAGCCGGTCCTGCCGAAGGCGTTCACCCGGTTCCGTATGCCGTGGCGCTGGGACGGCCAGCCAGTCGTGCTGCAGAGCCGCGCCTGGGACGAATCCGGCGCCGTGCAGCCGCTCCGCGCTGAGTTCGTGGCCGCACGCGGTCAGACTTCGAAGCCCGTGACCAACCCGCTGGCGTTCCCCAACCAGCACTACAACAGCATCACCAGCTGGGGCATCGACAGCACCGGAGGGATCAAGCATGTCTATGCGTAACTTGCTCTCCGCCCTGGTTTTCGCGCTTCCGTTCGCCGGGACGGCAGCCGCCGAGACGCCCGGCTTGGGAAATCCTATCAGCGAGGCCGACATCGCGGCGTGGAACATCGAGGTCCTGCCCGACGGCACCGGGCTGCCGCCGGGCAGCGGTACGGCCGTGCAGGGCGCGGCAATCTACTCGCAGAAATGCGCCATGTGCCATGGAGAGAACGGCGTGAATCCCGCGCGCGGCTACGCGCCCATGGTCGGTCCCAGCAAGTTTGACCGCATCGATACGATGAAGACCGTCCCCTACTACCAGTATGCCACGACGCTGTTCGACGTCGTCCGCCGATCGATGCCTTACCAGATGCCGAAAACGCTCACCAACGAGGAACTCTACGCGCTCAGCGCCTATATCCTCTCGCTCAACAAGATCATCGGCGAGAACGACGTGATGGACGCGAAGACCTTGCCGCAAGTGAAGATGCCGAACCGAGACAATTTCATCGTCTGGGCTCCGGACAAGATTTAGGACCGGACTCAATTGCGCCGCCACGTCGCGATGGCCGGGCCTCCCCCCGGCCATCCGTCCTTGGGTGGCCAACTCGAAGGCTTGCACGCCGCGCTGACTCGGCCACGCCGTCCCCTTCATTCGCCAGCCTGCCAATGCCATAAGCTCGCCATCGCATCGATGCATCCGCGTCTAGCAGGCACGAGGAGCTGGTGAATGGAGCTTGGACTGAAGGGAAAGGTCGCGCTAGTGACCGGTTCGAGCCGCGGCATCGGCCGCGGCATCGCCTTGGCTTTCGCCGAGGAAGGCTGCGATCTCCTGCTCACCGGCCGCGACACGCAAGCGCTGCAAGAGGTAGCAACGTCGATCCGCGGCAAGGGGCGAAAAGCCGCGGTCTGCGTGCTCGATCTGCGCGAGCCCGGCGCAGCCGAGACACTGGTCGCTGCGTTGCGGCGCGAATTCGGCGGCCTTGACATCCTTGTCAACAATGCCGGCGCGACCAAGCGCGGCGACTTCTTCGAACTGACCGACGCCGATTGGGCCGATGGCTATGCGCTGAAATTCTTCGCGCATGTGCGGCTCGCGCGCGCTGCCTGGCAGCTGTTGAAGGAGCGCCGCGGCGCGCTGGTGGCGATCGCCGGCACCAGCGGGCGCAAGCCGGAGAAGCGTTTCACCATCGGCAGCTCGGTCAATGCCGCCGTTGCCGCCTTCACCAAGTGCTTGGCCGACCTCGGCAAGGAGGACGGCGTGCGGGTCAATTGCATCCATCCGTCGCTGGTCGAGACCGAGCGTCAGTGGCGGCGCATCCGCGCCGAGGTCGAGCGGACCGGGCAGCCCGAGGCAAAAATCCGCGCCCAGTTCTGCCGTGAGGCAGGAATCATCCGCTACGGCAAGGTGGAGGACGTCGCGGATTTCGTTACCTTCGTCGTTTCCTCGCGGGCAACGTGGCTGCACGGCGCTACCTTGGATCTCGACGGCGGCGAGATTCCCGTGCTGTGATCGCGTGTCCCGGGCGCAGCGCAGCAACGCAGATAAGTCTACGCAATCTGCGTACACTTGATTGCGTTGTGATGCGCTGCAGACCCGGGACCGTTCCGGCCCGTGACGGTCCCGGATCAGCGGCGCACCGCTCCGCGCTGCACCGCATCCGGGACACGAGAATCAGCATCCGATGAACATCCTGCTCACCCCGGCGCGGATTGGCTCGGTCGACATTCCCAATCGGATCGTCATGCCGCCGATGACGACGCGCACGGCGGACGAGGAGGGTTACGTCACCGACGACACC
>JBJMTU010000264.1:0-4343 GCA_045811545.1 Xanthobacteraceae bacterium
GGCAGAGCGTCGGGCGGAGGCGCCGGAGGAGGCGGCGGCTCGAGATTCTGAATGTTCCACCACGCGTCGCACTTCGGCCCCTCGCCGCCGCCACCGCGCGAGCATTTCGTATAGCCGAACGGCAGCCCCATCTTGAACGCGAAGTAAGCGCGCAGGAAGTACGGAAGGTCGGCGCAGTCGGGGCGCACGATCATCCCCATCGAGTCTTCGCGCAGACCCAAGTGGTTGTACAAGACGTTGCGGGAACGATCGCGCAGCACCTCGTGCAGCGCCTTCCATGACAGGGTGGCGTCGAGCGGCGCGTCGAACAGCTTCTCGATCCATGCGGAGTACAAGTTTTCCGTGGCGCGGTTCCAGGTGTTGCGCAACGGCCAGAGACTCCCGTCGATCGCGCGCGGCCGCGGCGGCTCGGCGGCCGCCACGACGATGTCGCGCGTGATGGTGCTGCACTCGGCTGGCGCGCGCTCGCGCACAAGCTTGGCGCGCCACGTCCCCGCCGCTGGCGAAGCAACCTCGGCGAGCCAGAAATAGGGCGGGCCGCCGTGCTGCTCGCGCGACTTGACGGCGACGCTGCCGTCGGGCGCGATCAGCGCGAGTTCGCCTTCGAACGGCCTTTCGACGGCAAAGGTGACGCGCAGCGGCGCGCCCTTCCACGGCGCGACCGGCGAGGGCAGGAGCGCGAGCTCATCGGCATCTTCACAGGTGCCGACACGGGCTTGGGCCTGTGCCTGTGCTGCGTCCACTGCAGGGAAGAGGAAAACGACAAAAGCGCCTGCGGTCAGCAGCAATGCTGCGACGGCAGTCGCAAACCGGCATGTTGGAACCAATCGATCCCCCTTGGCTCCCTTGACCCCTCTTGGAGATATTCGCCAAATTTGCGAAAGCTTTGGCTGAATCATGGCAATTCGTCGCCAGGGCGCACTGCGACGGTAACATTATCGGTCCTTCGCTCGCGGAATCGCAGTTCCCAGACCCGTGGTTTGGGGGGCCTAGTGGACTGACTCTAACGTTTGCTTCCCGCGTTTGACAGCGGCGAGCACACGCTTTGGGTCGGCGGTCCATACGAAGGGCTTGGGATCGGCGTTTGTATCTGCGACGAAGCGGTTGATGGCGAGTTGCAGGTCAACGACGGATCGGAACACGCCGCGCTGGAGGCGCTGACGCGTGAGTTTGGCAAAGAAGCCTTCGACCGCATTGAGCCAGGACGCTGAGGTCGGGGTGAAGTGGAACCTCCAGCGGGGATGCCGCGCCAGCCATTGGCGCACCTTTGGATGCTTGTGGGTCGCATAGTTGTCGACGACGGCGTGGATCACCTTTCCCACGGGGAGCTGCGCCTCGATCGTATTGAGGAAGCGGATGAACTCTTGGTGGCGATGGCGCTGCATGTTGCGGCCAATGACGGTCCCATCGAGGATGTTGAGGGCTGCGAACAGCGTGGTGGTGCCGTGACGTTTGTAGTCGTGCGTCATCGTCCCGGCGCGGCCCGGCTTCATCGGCAGCCCCGGCTGGGTACGGTCGAGCGCCTGGATTTGGCTCTTTTCGTCGACCGACAGAACAACCGCATGGGCGGGAGGATCGACGTAGAGGCCGACGACATCCGTGAACTTCTCGGCGAACTTCGGGTCCGTCGACAGCTTGAACGTGCGTATGCGATGCGGCGCGAGTTGGTGGGCTTCCAGGATACGTTGCACCGAACGCAGGCTCACTCCCGCCGCCTTCGCGAGCATCCGGCCGGTCCAGTGGGTTGCTTCCCCTGGCGGCGGTCCCAGCGTCAGCTCAACCACCCTCTCCACGGTGGCCGTCGGAAGTGGCTGTTTGCCGGGCTTGCGCGTCTTGTCGCGCGTGAGCCCTTCAATGCCCTCCGCCATGAACCGCGCCTGCCATCGCCACACCACGGGCTTCGATTTGCCCGATCGGCGCATGATCTCAGCGGTGCCGCAGCCGTCAGCCGTCGCGAGGATGATGTTGGCGCGCCAGACGTGCTTCTGCGGGGCGCTGCGATCCGAGATGATCGCCTCAAGCCGATGGCGATCCGCTCGGGTGACGTTCACGACAATTCCTGCTCTCTGATGAGAGCTTGCACTGCTTCGGACATTTTGGGAATCGTCCGAATGAATCAGACCACTAGATGACGGCGCAGCGAGCGCGATGCCACGCCATCGAGCTCCCGGCGAGGCTGAGGCTAATGAGCGGCACGGTCGCGCCAAAACCGACAATACGCATGATAGGCGAGATCGGCAGCGCTCCTGCGCCAGCACTTCAACGGGTCGAACCCGTCGTGCGCCAAGCAAATATTGCATGAGACGCAATCAAGGACGCCCCGGCGTCCGGCTCACAGCTGGCTCGGAAAATCTGGCTCGCGAATGAACGGCCGGGCAAAGGCCAAGAAATCGGCGTCCCCGGACGTTAACACGTCCTCCATCATGTTGGTCGTCCGAAGTCCGCCAACCAAGATGATGGGAATATCCATCTTCGCCTTTATCGCGCGCGCGAATGGGCGGTAATAGGCTTCGTCAGCGGGTCGGGTCCAGAGTCGGGGGAGCACCCAATCCTCTATGGCCCGTCGCAGTCCGAGGCCGACATAGGGGCGGATATTGGAGAGATAGGTCTCCATCACGCCGTAGCTGACCTCGATGGCATCGACGCCGCGCTGTGCCAGCAAGGCGGCCCTGGCAACGCCTTCGCTCGCTTGAAGACCCCCCTCGATCGAGTCGGCGACTCCGACCCGAGCGGAAATCGGGAAATCCCTGCCGACTGCCGAGCGCACCGCCTCATAGACAGCGAGAAAGAAGCGATCGCGGCCGCCGGCGGTCCCACCCCATTCGTCCACGCGCCGATTCGTATTCGGAGATGAGAATTGGGAGATCAGGTAGCCGTTGCCGCCGTGAAGATGGATGCCATCAAACCCCGCCGCGACGGCGCGGCGAGCCGCATCGGCGAACGCGGCAACGACGACGTCGATCTCGCCGCCGGACATCTCCTTTGCTTCGCGTCCGAAAATCTCGTTCCTCGTTGTGGATGGCGCGATCGGCGCGATGTTCGGCATGATCGACTGGCTGCCGGCGTGAGAGAGCTCCACGAAAATCACGCCGCCCCGCGCGTGGACGGCCTCCGTCAGCCGCTTGAGCCCGCCGATCAATCGATCGGAATAGATACCGATCTGCCGCGGAGAGCATTGACCGCGTTGCTCCACGTAACTATGCCCGGTTATCAGCAGTCCAGCACCGCCTCGTGCCAAGTCGGAGTACAGGTTGATCAAGCTGTCCGTGACCTCGCCGTCCGGCGTGCACATGGTCTCGGACGTTGCCGCGCGCACGAGGCGATTGCGCAGTTCGATTGGACCGATGCGACCCGGCCTCAAATACGAAGGGCTTCCCATGAGGAACGTATCTCGCATCCGTGCGCCAGCGCGTGTTCCAGCGTGGCACGACGTCGTGATTGAAGGCAAGAATTCGACCACGAAAGCGATCTGAATGCCGGAGCAATCGCCTGAACGTCGGGGCGCGGGGTACGGAATCGGAGCCTCCGTCCCGCGCAAGGAGGATGAGCGCTTCCTGCGGGGCCAAGGGCAATACGTCGGCGATATTCGAATTCCGGGCACGCGCGAGGTCGCTTTCGTGCGGAGTCCGGTCGCACACGCCCGTCTGCGCGGCGTCGCGGTGCCTGATCAATTCCGGGACGTGGTGTTCACCGCAAAGGACCTTCTGGGCGTCAAGCCGATCTCGTCCAATCCGCCGCTGCCCGGCTTCAAGCATTCGACCGAGCCGATCCTCGCCTCGGGCAAGCTGCGGTTCGTCGGCGAGATCGTCGCCATGTGCATGGCCAAGACACGCGCGCAAGCCGAGGACATCGCCAGTCTGGTGACCGTCGAATACGAAGAGCTCCCCACCGTCACCGACATGATCGCGGCGCAGGAGCCCGGCTCCCCGCTTGTGCACGAGGCTTGGAAGGACAACGTCTTCGTCGAATTCTCCGAGAACGGCGCGATCGAAGAGATCGCCGCTGTCGCCGACATCAAGGTGACGCGAGAGATTCGCACCGCGCGCCACTGCATGATGCCGCTGGAGGGACGAGGCGCGCTGGCCTATCGGGATGCGCGCTTGCGCCTCCTCACGCTAGTCACCTCCTCGCAGTTTCCGCATTCGGTGCAGACTGGCTTGTGCGACTGTCTCGGGATCAGGCACGGAGACATCCGTGTCATCTCCCCCGACGTCGGCGGCGGTTTCGGCTACAAGGGCGTGCTCAGCCGCGAGGAGGTCGCGCTCTCCTGGCTGGCCATGCAGGTGCATCATCCGGTGCGCTGGATCGAGGACTCGCGCGAGCACCTGACCGCCAACGCCAAC
>JBJMTU010000265.1:0-6892 GCA_045811545.1 Xanthobacteraceae bacterium
GTGCCGCCGTTCACCGACAGAAGATCGGGCGCAAAAGCGAGATAGCCCTCCACCGCCAAGCGGCGCGCCACGTCCTCGATGTGCGGGTTGAGCCCCCGGTTCTCGTGAATGACGATCACCACGGGCCGCTTGCCGCTGGCTTTGCCGCGCACGAGATAGCCGTTGATCTTGCCCTTGGGCGAGTCGTAGGTGACGCGTTCGGCAGTGAGCCTGGCATCGTCGGCCGTCACGATGGCGGCCCGTGCGTAGTCGTTCTGTAACAGCGGCAGGAGCGCGGCGGCGGCCGCGGTCGAGCCGGCGAGCTCGACCAGCCGGTCGAGAAAGGCGCGGCGGCTCATGCCGCCATGGGTGAAGCGGTCGTAAAGATTGATGATGTCCTGGTTCACGGGCGTTACTCCCTCGTCCTGGCAATGCATCATAACACGAATGTCGCCCGCATATTCCCTGACCACGGCTTGCATCCGCAAGGCGACCTGCCGTGCGCCTTGCGTTTCATCTTCTCTTGCTGGCAGAATCGCGCCTCTATCGTGGTGACGGCAGCGTGGCCGTCGCGCCTCTCGTCCATCAAAGCCGCGAGCGCATTCCGATTGGCTATGTCTCCGATTTCGCGCCGCGACTTCCTCAACGGAGTGGCCCTGACCATCGCCGCTGGCGTGACGCCTGCGGCGCAGATCGCGGCCGAGCCCGCGCGCTACCCGCCGGCGCTCACCGGACTGCGCGGGCAGCATCCGGGCTCATTCGAGGTCGCGCACGCGCAGGCACGCCAAGGCACGCGCTCTGCTCTCGACCGGCTGCCGATCCAGGAGCATTACGATCTCGTAGTTGTCGGCGGCGGCATCAGCGGCTTGGCCGCCGCCTTCTTCTATCGCCGCGCCGCTGGATCGTCCGTTCGCATTCTCGTGCTCGACAACCACGACGATTTCGGCGGCCATGCCAAGCGCAACGAGTTCACGCTCGATGGCCGACTTGTGATCGGCTATGGCGGCAGCGAATCCATCGATTCTCCCAACACGCACTACAGCGAGGTCGCAAAAGGGCTGCTGCGCGAGCTCGGCGTCGAGATCGCGCGCTTCGAGACCGCGTTCGATCGCACGCTCTATTCCTCGCTCGGGCTTTCGCGCGGCATCTTCTTTGCGCGCGAGGCCTTCGGCCGCGACGTGCTCGTTGCGGGCGAACCGCCGACCGCGGGAGCCGACGAGGCCGCGCGCCGGCTCGCCAAGCCGCTCTCCGAATTCGTGGCTGCCTTTCCCATCTCGGCCGCGAGCAAGGCACAGCTGCTTGCGCTCTATGACGGCGCGCGTGATCCGCTGGCCGGCAAGACGGCGGACGAGAAGCGGGAAATCCTCAAGCGGACGAGCTACCGCGACTACCTCACCAAGCAACGGGGCTGCAGCGAGGAGGTGGCGAACTGCTTTCAGGGCCGCACGCTCGGTTTCTTCGGGTTGGGATGCGACGCCGTGCCGGCCGCCGAGGCCCGCGAATTGGGTTATCCCGGTTTCGACGGCTTGGGCCTGCCGCCGCGCGTCTCGGCGAGGGAGCCTTACATCTACCACTTCCCCGACGGTAACGCCTCGCTCGCTCGCCTGTTGGTGCGTTCGCTCATTCCCGATGTCGCGCCCGGCCACACCATGGATGACGTGGTGCTGGCGGCGTTCGACTATGGCAAGCTCGATCGCGACGAACAGGCGGTGCGCATTCGGCTGGATTCGACCTGCGTCGACGTCCGCAGCGCCGGCGACAGCGTGCTCGTGGGCTATGTGCGCGATGGCGTGCCGCACCGGGTTGAGGCCAAGCACGCGGTGCTTGCCTGCTTCCACATGGTCATTCCACATATCATGCCGGAGCTGCCGGTGCCGCAACGCGAGGCGCTCGCGCGCAACGTGAAGACGCCGCTCGTCTATACCAACGTGCTCGTGCGCGACTGGCGTGCGTGGGTGCACCTCGGCGTGCACGACATCTCCGCCCCCATGTCTTTTCACAGCCGGGCCAAGCTCGATTTTCCCGTCAGTCTCGGCGGCTATCAGCATCCGCGCGATCCTTCCGAGCCGATCTGCCTCCACCTCGTCCACGTTCCGGGCGCGCCCAACCGGGGGCTCGATGCGCGCACGCAGTTTCGCCTCGGCCAGGCACGGCTGCTTGACACGACGTTTGCGGATTTCGAAGACAGGATCCGCGACGAGCTCGACCGCATGCTTGGCCCCGGAGGTTTTTCCAGCGCGCGCGACATCGCTGCGATCACGGTCAACCGCTGGCCGCACGGCTACGGCTATGTGGCGAACTCGCTCTTTGACGAAGATGATTATGAAAGCGTGCTGGAGCGCGCCCGGCAAAAGGCGGGTCGCGTCGCGATCGCCAATTCCGATGCGGGCGGCGATGCCTATGCGCACCTCGCGATCGCGCAAGCCGCGCGCGCGGTGGCGGAGCTGAAGGGTGCTTGACAATGATCATTCAGACCGCACCGACAGGTGAGCCCCGCTTGGCGGTGATGATGCACGAGCACACGGCGCTGTCCGACCAGTTCGCGCGCGCATTCGGCAATGACCGCTTCGAGCCGGTTTGGCCCGATGACCTGATGTTCTACGTCGTTGGCCATCACGACGCGGGTTGGGCCGAGTTTGACCGAGATCCGGTGACCGACGATACGACCGGTCTGCCTTACAACCTGATCGAGACACCGGCGGAGTACATCACGGTCACCAGCCGACGATCGCCCGATTTCAACGAGCGGCACCATCCCTACTGCGGGCTGATATCGAGCATGCACAGTTGGGGACTCTACAACGGGCGCTACGGACTATCGAAGCTTGTCCTGATCGACAAAATTCCGCCGGTGGAACGCCCTTTGGCCGAGCGGATGCTGGCCGGCGAGATCGATCGGCAGGACAGGCTGAAGGCTGAGATCGCCAAGGATGCGCAGATCGCGAAATGGATCGAGGAAGAGCACCTGTTCCAGAACTACAAGCAGCTGCAGTTTTTCGACACGCTCGCGCTCTATTTCAATCGGACGCATCCAGGCGAGCGCGCCGAGCAAGCATTCGAACATGTGCCGGTGAATGCGCGAGAAGATGTGAATGTAACCATTCGACCGCGTCAGCCGGGCATCTACGAGGTGTCGCCTTATCCGTTCGCCGCAAACGCCGCCGAATTCGCCTTTGCTGGACGCCCGATCGAGCCGCGCCAACATCAAGACGGCGCCGGCTGGCCGTCGGTGTTGCGAGGCGCGCCGACGCAATGGGAGAATTTTCGCCTCGTGGCCGCATGATTTCATACGGGACACGCTCGGAGAGCTAGATCGTGGGCGCGAGCGACCAAGCCGCTTCCGTGGGGACGCTGCCGCAGCGCGTGCGGCGCGATTTCTCGGGTATCGATTACGACGAGGCGATACGGCGGGCGCGGGAGATCGTGCCGATCCTGCGCGAGCGCGCCCAGCGCGCGGAAGACGCCCGCATGCTCATTCGTGAGAACGAGCAACTCCTGCACGAGAGCGGCCTGTTCCGGTTTCACCAGCCCAAGGCTTTCGGCGGCATGGAGCTTGCGTTCGTGGCCGTCGTGGACATCCCGGCGGAGCTTGCGCGCGGCTGCCCGTCCACGGCCTGGAACGTGGGAAACGTCGCCTGTCATCACTGGATCCTCGGCTACTACGCGCCTGAGACCCAGCGCGAAGTGTGGGACGCAAATCCGGATGCGCTGATCGCCTCCTCCATTGCGCTCGCCGCCGGCCGCGGGCGCAAGGCGCCGGGCGGCTTCATCGTCAACGGGCGATGGCCGTTCTCCTCGGCGGTCGACAATTCGGAATGGAACATGCTGGCCGTCACCGTCTACGAGGACGACGGCGGCGCCCCCGTCGATTGGCGGCTGTGCCTGGTGCCGAAGTCCGACTACGAGATCATCGACACCTGGTACGCCATGGGCATGGCGGCGACGGGCAGCAAGGATGTCGCGGTGAGCGAGCTGTTCGTGCCCGAGCGCCGGGCGCTGCCGCTCCTGCGCTGCCGCGGCGGGCGCGAGCATCCTGGTGCCGCGCTCAACGCAGGTGCGCTGTTTGCCATCCCGCTGGTCGCCGCCTCGAGCCATCCGTTGGCGCCGGCGGCGTTGGGCGCGGCCGAAGGCGCGCTCGAATTGTTCCTCGCCGCGATGGCCAAGCGCAGCGGCACCTATACGGGCGCGCGCGTGGCGGATTTCCAGGCCGTGCAGATCAAGGTCGCTCGCGCGCGCTGCCTGATCGATTCGGCGCGCGACCTCTTGCGCCAGTCGGCGATCGCGTTCCAGGACAGCGCGGAGCGCAACGAGGTGCTGGATCTCGACACCAAATTGCGCTTCCGCGCGCATTCTGCTTTCGCGGTCAACCAGGCGCGGGAGGCGGTGGAGACGCTGTGGTCCTGCTATGGCGCGCAAGGCCTCTATACCCGCGATCCGCTGCAGCGGCATTTGCGGGACGTGCTCGCCATCAACCAGCACTTCTCGTTCAACTTCGACATCGCCGGCGCCGCTTACGGCCTGCACGCGCTTGGCGGTCGCTACGCCAACCCGACTATGTGAGCCGCCGCGCGCGGAACACACTTTGCGATCTCCGGCGCGCGACGGGGAATCGTTCGGGGGCCGCGATCTATCATTCAGGTTGACGTAAGTCTTGCCCGTTATGCTCGGTCGCCGAGCCAAGGCCGGTTCAGGCCGACGGTGGCGTGCGCACTCAAGCTCAATTCGAAAGTCAAACTGGAGGGGAGTCGACATGATCCGATTTACCAGCGCGGTCATCGCGCTCGCGTGGACATCGTTTTCTGCAAGCGACGGATACGCCACGGTGACGAGCGACGCGCGACAGCCGCCGGCGGGAAGCGCCGCTCTCATCACCCATTGTTACAAGATGGCGAACAGACTCGTGCCGCGGCTGCGGGGACGCTCGGCCTGGGTGGTGCGCCATGCCGATCATTGCGTCCGCAGCGGCGGATCGCTCTAAGGGCTCGTCTGGAACGGAGCCAACGCCCGAAATCGCCGCTAGATTGGTGAAGTGGTGAATTTGAACCCGGCCGTGCCTGCCTTGGCTCGAAGCAGGAAGGCGCGGTTAAATGTTGTCCGCGCGTCGAATTTGCACGAACGTTTGCCTCATATGGGCATTGCCTGCTCCCGCGTTCCTTGCGCAAGGGGAGGTCAAGGTGAAGCGCGCTGTTAGCGCTATCGCGAGCGTGGGGATTTTGGTTGTGGCCGTTGGCGTGGAGACGGCGAACGCCCAATCCTATCGCCGCTACGGCTCTGCGCGAACCTACAGCTCGCAAGCGTATACCCCGCAAAGCCGCGGCTCGGTTCGCCGCGAGGGCGTTTTGCGCACTGTTCCGTTTTCCGACCCGAACAGTCCGGAAGCCACGGGTGGCGGCAGCCTCGGCTACAATCGAACCGTCCCGCACTGGTGATAAACCGCAGGATGGACCCCAGCCACGTTTTCTTGCGAAAAACACGAAACACGGCAACCGCAATTCCCGACAAGAAACGGCAAGCCCTATCAAGCATCTCTGTATTGGGGAGCCCATGCTAGTCGCACATCCGCGACAATACAGCAGGTAACATGAAGATGCTGGCGATCAAGATGTTTGCGAGCGCAGCGATGCTGGCGTCGCTCGTGTCTGCCGAGACCGCTTATGCGCAGACGCCGTACGATCGAAATCCCTTCAACGACCAGACGTATTCGGAGCCCACCACGGCCAACGATTCCTGGGAGAGCGGAGTGGCCGGTGCGCGCGTCCGCGTGCAGTCGGACGACGCCATCGAGGACGGCCGTGTGGTGGGTCGAGATCCTGATCCCAATATTCGCACTCAGCTTCAGCGGGAATACCACGAGGGCGGTGACGGCGACTGACGCGCCTTGTGAAATGCGCTAGAGCGCCGTCATAGTGCGCCGCTCCTGCACCCACCACTTTCGGCGCGGCGGAATCCATCCACGGCACAGGTTGCAATGCAATGTGCTTGCATCGGAGAGAATTGCTGGCCAGTGCGGCGTGGTTCCTCGCAGGCACGGCACTATCGCGCGCCGCTGAAATCGCCGGACAGCTCCCCCGGTATCCGAACGCCGGCAACCCGCCGGCGCCGGTGCGGCCGGGACCTTGGCAGTTTTTCACCCTCGATGAGGCCGCGGCGGTCGAAGCGTTAGCGGATCGCATCATCCCTCCCGATCCGCAGACGCCTGACGGGAAAGATGCCGGTTGCGCGGTTTATCTCGACCGGCAGCTTGCCGGTCCCTACGGCAAATCTGAAGGCCTCTATAACCGACCGCCTTTCACGCAAGGCGCACACAATCAGGGGGCCCAATCGGCCGGTGGTCCGGCCAAAACCTATCGCGATGGGCTGGCGGCACTCGATCGCTACTGCCGCGCGCAGCACGGCAAGCCCTTCACGGATCTGAGCGACGACGTCAAGGACGAGCTGCTCAAAGGTCTCGAAGACGAAAAGATCAAGCTCGAAGGCGTCGACGGCAGAGCGTTTTTCGAGGGGGTCATCACCGACGTCAAAGCCGGCTTCTTCGCCGATCCCATCTACGGCGGTAACCGAGACATGGTTGCATGGAAGATGATCGGGTTTCCCGGCGCCCGTTACAACTATTTGGACTGGATCGACCGCCACAACGAGCGCTATCCGCTGCCGCCCGTGAGCATGATGGGCCGTGCGGACTGGACGCCGAAAAGGTGACGCGCGCATGGTCCGCATCCTGCCGAAAAAGGACGTCGTGATCGTCGGGCTCGGTTGGACGGGCTCGATCATGGCGCACGAGCTGACCGATGAGGGGCTCGACGTCATCGCCATCGAGCGAGGGCCATGGCGCGACGCGCCCACCGACTTTCCGCCGAGCTATGCCCAGGACGAATTGCGCTATCGGATCCGCCACGAGCTGTTTCTGCGGCCA
>JBJMTU010000266.1:0-11373 GCA_045811545.1 Xanthobacteraceae bacterium
CGTCAAAACAGAAGGCACGATCGCGCACGCTGGAGTTCCCAACGATTGGCACATCCACGACATCGGCGACTATAACAACGATGGCAAGAGCGACATTTTATGGCGCCACGACAGCGGACAGGTCTACACCTGGGAGATGAATGGTTTGCAGATCACCGCGGAAGGTAGCGTGTCGCACGCTCCGGTTCCCAGCGACTGGCACATTTTCAGTCAGCACAATTTCGTCTGACGCACCGTCGACAAGTTACGCATGAATGGTCCGCGCCCGACTTGGCTATCGCATCGGCGGACGTCAGTCGGACTTGATGTTCAGCTCCTTCACCAGGCGTGCGTAGGTCTCGAAGTCGCCGTGAACGAGTTGCGAGAATGCTTCGGCGCTGCCGCCGACCGGCTCCTGCGCCGATTGCAAGAAGCCCTCGCGGATCGCGACCTCCGAAAGGGCCTTGTTAATGCCGGTGTTGAGGCGGGCCACGATGGCGGGCGGCGTCCCCGCCGGCACGAACACGCCGATCCACTGATCGAGCACGAGGCCTTTGATTCCTGCTTCTTCATAGGTCGGCACGTCCGGGAGGCTCGGCGAACGCGCCTTCGTCGATTGGGCGAGCAGCCGCAGCGTGCCGGCTTTGTAATGCGGGATCAGCGGCGTCGAGCCGAGCGATCCAAGTTTCACGTGTCCGGCGATGAGATCGTTGATTGCCGGCGCCCCGCCCCGATACGGTACCTGCTCGAGCTTGATGGCCGCGATCGACGCAAACCATTGCACGACCATGTGCTGGGCGCCGACTCCGCTTCCGGTCGCATAGCGCAGCCCCGGCTGCTGGCGGGCGAAAGCGATCAATTCGGCAAGTGAGGCAATGCCCAGCGAGGGATGCACCGCCAGCACCATGGGCTGACGCGAGAGCTGGATGACCGGCGTCAATTCCTTCAACGGATCGACGTTCATCTTGTAGACGTGCGGGTTGCTGCTGATGGTATCGCTCGTAACCAGGACCGTATAGCCATCAGACGGGCTCTTGGCCGCGGTCTCGATGCCGATATTGCCGTTGGCGCCGGACTTGTTCTCGACGACGATTTGCTGACGCAAGCTGCGCGACAGATACTCCCCGATGGGGCGGGCGGCTACGTCGGCGGAGCCGCCGGCCGGGAACGGCACGATGAAGCGAATCGGCCGGCTCGGCCATTCTTGCGCGTCTACGGTCGTGGACATGACGACGACGGGCGCGAGCAGGCCAACGCACAACTTCAGCATTGGAAAATGGTCCCGCGCTTCGTATGGGTGCGTATCCTATCGGCCCTTCTCATCTGTCGCTAGCACCAGAGCTGCGCTCGAGGTCCCGTCATGCCGTTCTCCACCTATCTGCCCGAGCACATGGGCACGATGCAGCTCACGCCGTCCGGGCCCTTGGTCGCAGGCTCCTATGCCGAGCTGACCCTGACCTATACCGCGGGCACGTTCGGCATCGACGACACGGGCATGGTGAAGATCTCGTGGCGGACCACCTCCGACATGAGCAAGCCGCAATTCGACAAGCCGGCCGCGCCGAACTTCACCACGGTCGAGGCCAGCAACGGCGCCAAGCTCGATGTCTGGTTCGACCGCCTCAACATCCGCCCCTACGCCAACACGCTCTTGATCCGCGTCGGCCGCGGCTACCTGCGAGCCGGCGATACGCTGACCGTGCGCATGGGCGATCGCCGGCAGGGCTCGCCCGGATACCGGCTGCAGACCAATTGCGAAGCGCGCGTCGAGCTCAGAACCTCGATCGACGCATTTGCGACTTATGAATTCACCGAGCTGCCGGAGCAGCCGGCGTTCGCGCTGGTGCCCGGGCCGGCGGCGCACTGGAAGGCGATCTGGCCATCGCTTTCCGTCGCCGGCGAGTCCTTTCGCCTCGCCATCGTTGCCGAGGATGCGTGGGGCAACCCGACCGGGGACGCCGAGGAGACGCTGTCGCTCGTGCCGTCGCGGCCGATTCGGGGATTGTCGCAAACCGTCGCGATCGAGCACGGCGACGGTCCGCGCGTTCTCGACAATCTTGTCGCCGATGCGCCCGGCGACCTCGAGCTGCGGCTCCTGGCCGATGGGCAAGAACTGGCTCGCGCCAATCCGCTGCGCGTCGTTGCGGCTGCGCCGCTGCGGCGCTACTGGGGCGATCTGCACGGACAGAGCGGGGAAACCATCGGCATGGGCACGGCGGAAAACTATTTCCGCTATGCGCGCGACCTTGCTTTCGTCGACATTGTCGGCCATCAGGGCAACGACTTTCAGATCACCGACGCGTTCTGGGCCGAGCTCAACCGCTTGACCGCGGCATTCGATGCGCCGGGCCGCTTCGTCTGCGTCCCCGGCTACGAGTGGTCGGGCAATACCGGCATGGGCGGCGACCGCAATGTCTTCTTTCGCCGCGAAGGCCGCCCGATTAGGCGCTCGTCGCACATCCTGGTCGAAGGACAGACCTCGACCAGGGCCATTTACACCGCGGATGAACTCTTTCGCGCGCTTGACGGCGAGGATGCGGTGGTCATCGCCCACGTCGGCGGGCGCTACGCGGATATCAAGGCTGCCCATGACGGGCGGCTCGAGCGCAGCGTCGAGGTGCATTCGACCTGGGGCACGTTCGAGTGGCTGCTGCACGACGCGTTCGAGAAGGGCTATCGGGTCGGGGTCGTGTGCCACAGCGACGATCACAAGGGACGACCGGGCGCGACGCGGCCGGGCGCCTCCACCTTCGGGGCGATCGGCGGGCTGACCTGCTACTTCATGCCCGAGCTCACCCGCGACGCCTTGTTCGAGGCGCTGCGCCGGCGGCGCCACTATGGCACCACCGGCACGCGCATGTTCCTCGACCTGCGCGGGACGTTCGATCAGCCGGTCACGGGTTTTGCCGAAGACCCGCAGCTTGCCGGCGCAGAGGAGTTCGCGGTGCGCGAGGCCTCGATGGGCGACATCATCCGCCCCGGCGTGGTGGCGATGCGGCTTGTCGCGGAGGTCATCGGCACCGCGCCGATCGAGCGCCTCGACGTGCTGCACGGCGCCAAGGTCGTGCGGAAGGTGCGTCCCTTCGCAGCGTCCGATCTCGGTCGCCGCGTGCGCGTCGCTTGGCAAGGCGCGGAGTACCGCGGCCGCGGCCGCGAGACGATGTGGCAGGGGAAATTGACGCTCAAAGGCAATCGCGTCGCGCGGTTTGCGCCGGTGAACTTCCTCAACCCGGAGCGCAAGGTCGTCGAGACCAGCCCCGGCGCCGCGCTCGCATGGACTTCGGTGACAACCGGCAATCTCGCCGGCATCGACCTCTGGCTCGAGGAGGCGCGGCGCGGCACGCTGACGCTCGAGACCAACATCGTCTCCGGCGAGGTCGATCTTGCCGCGCTTGCCGACGGCGCGGTTGCATTCGACGGCGGCGGGCTCGGCCGTCGTATCAGCGTCTATCGGTTGCCCGAACAGGACTGGAGCCGACACGTAGCGCTCGAGCACGTCGTTACGTTTTCGGGCGGCGCCGATCTGCCGGTCTATGTGCGGGTCACGCAGAGCGACGGCCACCAAGCTTGGTCGAGTCCGATTTATCTGATTGCTTGATGTAGCTAGGGCAGACAAGAGCGGCTCGATCAATGTCCGCCCTGGATCGCGAACCCCGAGCGGGGATTGGGCCATGTCTTGGCGGCAGCGCCCCTTCCGCGTTTCGGCAGGCCCTCACGCCGCGCCGTAAGGAGAAATGAATGCATCCCCGCGAACGTCTGGACTATTCGCCGATCGATCGTCGGCCGCCGCTTCGGTTTCCGGAAGGAATCCGCTTGGTCGTGTGGCCACTGATCGCGCTCGAAGAGTGGGATTTGTCGCGTCCGATGGCGCGCATGGTGATCTCGCCCCCCCAAGGCCAGCCGCAATTGCCCGACCTGCCGAACTGGAGCTGGCACGAATACGGCATGCGCGTGGGGTTCTGGCGGCTCAAGAAAATGCTCGAGCGCCTGGGCATCTCGCCGACGGTCACCCTGAACGCGAAAGTGTGCGAGACCTATCCGCAGGTGATCCAGGCCTGCATCAACAACGGATGGGAACTCAATGCCCACAGCTACGACCAGGTGCCAATGCACAAGCTCGATGACGAGCGGGCAACGATCAACAAGTCGATGGATATCATCGAGAAGTTCTCGGGCCGGCGTCCGCGCGGATGGTTCGGGCCTGGATTGACGCAGACGTTCGATACGCTCGATTACCTCGCGGAAGCCGGCATCGAGTATATCGGTGACTGGGTCCTGGACGACGAGCCGGTGACGCTCAAGACGGCTCACCGTCCCGTTGTCGCGCTTCCCTACAATTTCGAGCTTCATGACATCGTGATGATGGCACTCCAGCACCATCCCTCGGATGTCATGTATTCGCGGGCACTCGATCACTTTCGCTGCCTCTATGAAGAGGCGGACGAGCGGGCGAAGATCATGGCGATCGCCTGTCATCCCTACCTGTCGGGCGTTCCGCATCGCATCGCTCACGTGCAACGCGCATTCGAGGAGATTCTCAGCCAGGCGGGCGTCGTGGCGTGGGACGGGGCCAGGATCCTCGATTGGTATCGCGGACAAGGCGCGAGGCGATAGCATGTCACGGCATTTCCGGAGCGCGTTCGTTCCGCACGACTTGCCGGCACCCATCGCCGGGGCAGCCCAGGGGCCGCTTGCCGGGCTGACCGTGGCGGTGAAGGACATGTATGACATCGCCGGCACGCGCACCGGTGGCGGCAACCCCGATTGGCTCGACGCGCATCCGCCGGCGGCCGCGCACGCAGCGGCAGTCCGCAGGCTGCTGGAGCGAGGCGCCACGGTGATCGGGAAGACCGTGTGCGACGAATTTTTCTTCAGCGTTACCGGCGCCAACGCGCATTACGGTACGCCGATCAATCCACGCGCCCCAGGCCGACTGCCGGGCGGCTCCTCGAGCGGCTCCGCCGCAGCTGCGGCTGCCGGCGCATGCGATTTCGCGCTCGGCAGCGACACGGGAGGCTCGGTTCGCGTGCCGGCTGCCTTCTGTGGGCTTTATGGCATCCGCCCGACCCACGGCCGCATCGACATGACCGGCGCCATGCCGATGGCTCCGTCTTTCGATGTCCCCGGCTGGTTCGCCAGCGGCCCCGGCGTCTTCCGGCGCGTCGGCGAGGTGCTGCTCGACGCCGGCGGAGTGCGCGCCAACCTGAGAAAACTGATGGTTGTCGATGACGCGTTCGCCGAGGCGGATGCGGAGGTGGCTGACTTATTGCGCGCGGCGACCGAGGCGATGGCGCGCGATCTGCCCGAGCCGGTCCATGATGCCGTCGCTCCCCAGGGCCTCGATCCCTGGCGCGAGAGCTTTCGCATCATTCAGGCGCGGGAGATCTGGAGCATCTATGGGCCGTTCGTCGAGCAGCATCGGCCGAAGCTCGGCCCCGGCATCCGCGAGCGAATGGAGTTTGCGGCAACCGTGTCCGAGCGCGACGCCGACATGGCACGGCAACAACAGAAGCGAGCGCGCGAGCACATCCGCGCGCTCGTCGAGCCCGGAACCGTTCTCGCGCTGCCGACCGCGCCGTGCATTGCCCTGCGCCTCGACACCAGTGCCGAAGAACTCGAGTCGTTTCGCGTTCGCGTCATGCGACTGACCTGCATTGCCGGCGTGAGCGGGCTGCCGCAGATCACGCTCCCAGTGGGTTCGATTTCGGGTTGTCCGATTGGTCTCTCCTTCATCGGTTGGCATGGTGCCGATGAGGCGCTGCTCGATCTGGCGGTGAAGCTCGCGCGCCACGTCGGTGCCGCGGCGCGCGACAGGGAGGAGCGAGCGACTCTATCTTAAAGTCAGCACGCTCTAGCGGTTAGGCGCGTGGCGGCCGGCGCCGCTCGTGGAACCACGCGCGGTAGTCCAGCATCTTGGCGCGCTGCGCCGCGGGCGCATACCGCTTGCAGGTCGACGCCTCTTCGCTCTTGGCCGAGGCGCCCCAGCGCAGCTCGACGCAGTCATTGAGGTTGTACGCCATCTCGAGATCCGTCGCTCGGTCGAACACGTCTTTGACGGCCAGCGTCCAGGCGGAACCGTCGGTGCGAGTATAGGAAAACTTGCGCGCCGAAAGCTCCGAGGCGAGCACGCCCTCCAATTCGGCTTTCACGTCCGCGACGCTCTTGTTCCTGGGCATGGCGTACCGCTCGGGCCGCCGCGCGACGCGATCCGGAAACGTGCGCACCACGTCGATCGCGATCAGGAGACGCAGATCGCGCGCGGGCGTCGCGAAATCTTCCCACGCGCCCGTGGTCTCGAAGATCGCCGGGCCGTCCGGCATCGTCGCGTCGCCGCGCCCGCTGATCTGGAACTTGCGGCCGTTCTCGACCGACGTCACGCGCGCCTTCACCTGCTCTTCCAGCGCCGCGATCGCCTCCTTGATCGCGCGCAGCGGATCGAGCGGCGCTGGTGACATCACGTCATCCATGCGGTCGTAGAAGCCCTCGATCGAAACCTGCGCCTGATCGAGCGAGAAATCGCCGTACTGCGGGTCTTTCGCGATTTCGGCGTTGGTCAGCCGCCGCAAGCCGCCGTTCTTGTCGCGCACGATCGGCCGGAAGCGCTTGAAACCGGGGCCGCCGAGGGCAGGATCCTGTGCGAACAGGAAATTGCCGCGCCAAAAACGCTTGCGCGCCACTGTGCCGTCGGGCTGCGCATCGACGGCGAGGAAGAGGCCCGCCGCGTCCTCCGACTGCGACACGCGCCGCGCCAGCACCAGGACGTGCCCGTAAGGATCGACGTACACGGTTCCCGGCCGCAGCGTCTCCTCTTTCAGCGGCACCGGATAGTAGTCGGTATTGTCGTCGCTCAGCGCCGTTCGCCCGCTTCCGGAATGAACGCCGTCGGCGACCGCCGAGCGCAAATACTCGCCGAAGCCCGCTGCGAGCCCGAGCCGCTTCAGTGCCGCAAGTCTGTTCGGTGGCGGCGCCGCCGTCGGCGGCACCGGCATGGCCGTCGCCGGGCGAAACATCTCCATGACGGCAGGGGAGGCGATTCGTTGCTCAGGTGGGGGTTCGGGCGCCGGTGGCGGCTCGAGATTTTGAATGTTCCACCACGCATGGCACTTCGGCCCTTCGCCGGCGCCGCCGCGCGTACACTTGGTGTAGCCGAACGGCAGCCCCATCTTGAACGCGAAATAGGCGCGCAAGAAGTAGGGAAGGTCGGCGCAGTCGGGCCGAACGATCATCCCCATCGAGTCTTCGCGCAGACCCAGATGGTTGAACAAAATATTGCGCGAGCGATCGCGCAGCACTTCATGCAGCGCCTTCCACGACAGCGTGGCGTCAAGCGGCGCGTCGAAGAGCTTCTCGATCCAAGCGGAATACAGGTTTTCCGTCTCGCGATTCCACGTATTGCGCACGGGCCAGAGGCTCCCGTCGGTCGCCTGCGGCCGCGGCGGCTCGGCAGCGCGCACGGGGATTTCGCGCGTGATCGTGCTACACCCGGCGCTCGCGCGCTCGCGCGCTAGCTTGGCGTGCCAGGTGCCGGCGGTTGGCGCAGCGACCTCGGCGAACCAGAAATAGGGAGGGCCGCCATGGCGCTCGCGCGATTTGGCCGCCACGCTTCCGTCGGGCGCGATCAGCGACAGCTCGCCTTCGAGCGGCTTCTCCGCGGCGAAGACGACACGCAACGGCGCGCCCTTCCATGGCGCGATCGGCGAGGACAGGATTGCGAACTCGGCGGCGTCGTCGCAACTGCCGATTTGAGCCTGGACTTGTGAATTTGCTGCCGTGAAAAGCAAGGCAAAACATGCGACTGCGCTCGGCAACAATGCCCGCGCAGCAGCCGAACGGCGTGCTGGAACCACGTGAGCCCCCATCCCTGACCGCATTTAAAGAATATTGCGAAAGTGCTTTGGCTGAATCATGGCAAAAGCCATCCCAGGCGGGCTCATATCTGAGGCCGGTACCATCCGACCGGGGGCTCGGGACGGGCAAAATATGCCGGTTTGCCGCCGGAACTTTAGCGGGTCAGCGCTAATACGCGTGACATAGGCCTTAGCGCTGGATTCCCGGGCAAGCCTTCTTGATGAACTCGATGGCGTGCCGTTTGCTCTCAATCACGCGAGGCAAATCCTCCTGTCGGGACGCTGATATGGCAGTCGTCATGCGGTCCTGACATTTGCCGTCCTTGCAGAGCCATGCCTTTCCCTCGATCACCACGCTCGGAGGATTCCCTTCTTCGATCGCAAGCCGTTGAACCTTGTTGAAGTCCAATGTGGTCACTTCACTGGATGGGCTGTCGAAGCTTTCTTTGCTCGCGCCCTTGGAATATGCGGTCGTTACCACTGTCTTGAACACGCATTTTTGCGGCGAGGAGATGTTGACGCCGACTTTGATATGTCGGCTTGCACGATTCGGATCATTGGCATCGCCGAAGCCGGCATTTTGACGCATCGTTTCATACTGAATCTGCCTTCCTTCGACGGTACGCCGCCAGCGTGTCTCAAATCCTTGCGGCAAGGCACCTTCCTGCTGACCACCGATGACGAATGACACGGCATCGAGCAAGCCCGCCTCATCCGGGGTGAGGCGCGCTTCGCATCCACAAATCAGGCTTGCCAATCCCAGCAACAAAATGTTTCGAGCTTTCAAATTTTTTCTCCGAAAGCGGGCGGGTCTCAACGTTCTCGGCTACCCGCTGACTGGGCATTGGTAAAGCGATATATACTCGACTGCGGGCCTTCCTCCTAGGAGATTGGATGCAATTCATTTGCGCTCAAGCGGACAAAGTTCGAGCGTGGATCCTTCGCGCCGCGATTGCAACCACGCTTGTCGCGATCGTGCAAGACGTTGCGGCGCACGGCGCGCTGCCTTCAGGCTTCGTTTATTTGCGCGACATCGACCCGACCATCGCGCAGGACATTCGCTATGCCGGCTCCGACAATTTCGTCGGCCGGCCGTTGGCCGGCTATGAAGCCCCGGAATGCATTCTCCGGCGCGATGTCGCGGCCGCCCTCAAGCGCGTGCAGGCGGACCTTGCGGCCGCAGGGTTCTCGCTCAAGGTTTATGATTGCTATCGGCCGACGCGCGCCGTGCGCGCCATGGCGGAATGGGTGAATGACGGCCGCTCGGACGCTCCAACCAAGCGCTTCTTTCCGAGAGTGCCGAAGGCTTCGCTCTTGAACGGCTATATCAGCTCGCGATCGCAGCATTCGACCGGGACGGCAATCGATCTCACGTTGATCAAGGCCTTGGCCGCGCCGCCTGCGCCGTTTGACCCGGCGGCTGCGTACGGACCGTGTACCGCTCCGCTCGCGCAGCGCAGCCCCGACAACAGCCTCGACATGGGCACGAGCTTCGACTGTTTCGATTCCGCTAGCCACACGGCGAGCAGAGCGGTCGGGGGCGAACAGCGGCGTTGGCGCAACCTGCTGGTCGAGGCCATGCGCAAGCAGGGATTCGGAAACTACGACCGTGAATGGTGGCACTTTTCCTACGCCGGCTCCGGCCGTGCCTGGCCGTACGATTTTCCGATACGCGCGCGATAGCGAGGGCAGCCGATCAGGACCGCCCTTGCGAGCGGCCCTGCTGCGTCAGTGCGATGACGACTGCCGCGGCTGTTGCCGTCAGCTCGTGGCGGCGGGTGTGAAGGCGTAGCCGCTGCCGTCCTTGGCGATGGTACCGACGTTCGGCAGGCCCCAGTGATAGCCAGCGACCATGGCCTTGTCGGCGATCGCGCGATCGAAAAGTCTCTTCCGCGTCGCCACCGCCTGGTCGGGCACGTGATCGAACGCCGCCTGCCACTCCGGATTCTTGACGAAAAGTGCCTGAATGTTGGTGGCGTCGGCCGTGACGAGCAGTTGCTTGCCTCCAGAGCTGATGAGATGGGCAGTGTGGCCCTGGGTATGGCCGAACGCGGGAATGGCGCGCACGCCGGGGACCAACTCGGCCTCGCCATCGACCGGCTTGACGTTCTTCCAATTCGGGAATGTCGCTTGCACGCGCCGAGCGAGTCCCCGACGCGGCTCCGGGATCGATTCGGCCGGTTGGGTCCACCACTTCAGCTCGGCGGCCGGGACGATGATTTCGGCCTCTGGGAACATCTGCGCATTGGTATCTTTCGCCATCAGGCCGGAGATGTGATCGCCGTGGAAGTGCGAGACAATGATGGTCTTCACGTTCTTCGGATCGAGACCAGCCGCGGCCATGCTCTGCGCCAGGACGCCTGCCTTCGGCCCGCCGGCCTGTCCGCCTCCGGTACCTGAATCGATCAGCACCAGGCGGCCGCTTGTGTTAATCGCGATCACAGTGAAAGGAACCGGCACGTGCGTATCGGGCAGACCGGCCGCCCTGAGCGCGGCCTTGGTCTGCTCGACATTCACGCCTTTGATAAAATTCTCGTCGTGTGACTTCTCCCAGACGCCATCGTAGAGCGAGATCACCTCGATATCGCCCACCTTGTACTTCCTGAAGTTCGTGGTCTGCTGCGCCTCGGCTGCGCCAATGAAGGCAATAGGTTTCGTGAGCCCGAACGCAGCGTAGGCGCAGGTGGCGCCGAGCACGAGATCGCGACGTGAAATCTCGAACATGCGGATTCCTCCTCTCAATTAGGAGCGTACCTCCCGAAATAGGGCGGGCCGCTTGCTTATGCCGTGCAAGGTCAGGCTATCTCGAAAGATCTGTCCGCGGGAAACGATGGCGGTGGCATCACGCGGATTTGAGATTGGCTTCAAGATCGGAAAAGGCTTGCGCCCACCACCGAGGAGCGTGATGAAGCGGCCAAGGGGGTGCGTAACACTCACAAATCATATCTGAGTTGGGTCAAAAGCTGGAAAGCTCGCAACAAGCATATGTTTTCCGGTTTCCGGTTTGTCCCCCCGAAAGCGGACCCCCGATTTGGGCGTCTACGAGCGCCCTAATGCGCCAGGTCGAGCGACGACAGTGCCTGTTTCCAATTCACGGACTCGCCGGCAAGGAAACGGCCGAAGGCCTCATCATCCTGGTAGGCGATCGCGGCGGTGAGCGTGCGGGCCGTGGCCTGCGCATTCGGCGTCGCGAGAATGGCGGCGACCTCGCGCGATAGCTGCTTGACGATCGGGACGGGTGTTCCTGCCGGGGCAAACAGTCCGATGAATCCGGAGGCGCGTCCGAAGCCCGGCACGCCGCTCTCGGCGATGGTCGGAATTTCCGGAGCCGCCGCAAACCGTTTGCCATCGATGAGCCCGAGCGCCATCAGGCGGCCGGTCTGAATATGCGGATAGGCGGAGGTGAGGTCGACGGAGGCGAGCGGAATCTGCCCGGCGATGAGATCGACCACCGCCGGCGCGCTGCCGCGATAGGGCACGTGGTTGAGCACCACCCCGGCCTCCAGCGCGAACAGCGCGAGCGCCATGTGCTGCGGCGTGCCCACGC
>JBJMTU010000267.1:0-3370 GCA_045811545.1 Xanthobacteraceae bacterium
ATTGCGTAGGTCTTCGACCAGCCGTTGAGCAGGATCAGCCGGTCGCGGATCGCGGGATAGGAGAGCAGGCATACATGAGTCTCGCCGTCGTAGAGCATGTGGTCGTAGATCTCGTCCGACATCACCGCGACATCGGGAAACCTCTCCAGCCCGGCGACGAGCTTGTCGACCTCGCGCTTTCCCGTCACGCCGCCGGTCGGATTGGCCGGCGAGTTCACGATCAACAGCCGCGTTTGCGGCGTGATCAGCTTGAGCGTCTCCTCGGCGGAGAAGGCGAAGTTGTTCTCCTCGCGGATCGGTACCGGGATCGGCCGCGCGCCCGTATATTCGATCATCGAGCGGTAGATCGGAAAGCCGGGATCGGGATAGAGGATGTCGGCGCCCGGTTCGCCGAACATCAGGATCGACATGAACATCGTGGGCTTGCCACCCGGCAGAATCATCACCTCGTCGGGCGATACGCTCACCTTGAAGCGCCTGTGGAGGTCGGCCGCCACCGCCTCGCGCAACGGCGTGATACCGACCGCCGGTGTATAGCCATGGTGGCCGTCGCGCAGCGCCTTGATCGCGGCCTCGACGATGAAATCGGGCGTGCGGAAATCGGGCTGACCGATGCCGAGATTGATGATGTCGCGCCCCTGCGCCGCGAGCGCATTGGCGCGCGCCAAGACCGCAAAGGCATTCTCCTCCCCGATGCGGTCGAAAGCGGGAGCGGTTTTCAACATGGCGCGACCACTCGCCTCCATCACGCCCTGCGCACCATCGCTGGGACCAATTGCTTGATCGACGGCGCGCCGACCTGCTGCATCATGGCGTAGGTCTCCGTGCGCAGCAGCTCAAGCACGCGTTCGACGCCGCTTTGGCCGAAGGCGCCGAGGCCCCAGATATAAGGCCGCCCGATACACACGGCCTGGGCACCGATGCACAACGCCTTGACGATATCGGAGCCGCGGCGGAAGCCGCTGTCGACAATGATCGGGATGCGGCCATTCACCGCCTCGACGATTTCCGGCAGCGCGTCGATGGTCGAGCGGCCGGAATCCTCGCTGCGCGCGCCGTGATTGGACACGATGATGGCGTCGATGCCGTTATCGGCGGCCATGACGGCGTCCTCCCAGGCGAGAACGCCCTTGATCACGATCTTCATCTTGGTCGTGTCGCGCATCCGCTTGAAGAAATCCCAGGTCATATTGGAGGACTGTGTATTCCTCAGCCCCGAGACGTCCACCCCCTGATACATAGCCCTGCGCGTAAGGCTTGCTTGCAGGCTCGAGCGGTCGTGACACCCGCTACAGTCGCGCGTGTCGGTGCGACGCAGCCGGAACAAGGTCTCCTGGTTGCGGCCGCCGGAGCGGTCGACGGTCACCGCCACCGCCAGGCAGCCGGCCTTCTCGGCGCGGGTGACGAATGCCTTGGCCACCTCCCACTTGTTGGTGGCGTAGAGCTGGTACCAGATGGGCGCACCGCGTGCCGCGATTACGTCTTCGACGTTACTATTTGTCGCGGTAGAGAGAATCTGCAGGTGGTTGCCGACCTTTGCCGCCCGGGCGGTACCGAGTTCACCCTCTTCGTGATAGGCCCTTTGCCCGCCGATCGGCGCGACGATGATTGGGCTGTCATATTTCACGCCCAGCATCTCGGTCGTCATGTCGACTTTGCTGACATCGACTAGTCGGCGCGGGCGCAGCTGGAATTTCAAGAAGCCCTCGCGATTGGCGCGTAACGTGACCTCATCGTCGATGCCGGAGGCCATGTAGCCGAAATGCGCGGGCGGAACGCTCTGCCGGCAGACCGGCTCGAAATCGAAAACGTTGATCGCTTCCTTGGGCGACTTGATGAGGTCCTCCGCGCGCATTGGCGCCCACATCAATGGATCGGGAAGCTTAGCCCGCGGCATGAGCCCTTCGCCGGCGAAAGCTCCGCCTGCAGCGAGTAGTGGACTCCCGGCAAGAAACTGCAGGAATTTGCGCCGGCTGGCGGCGTGATCGGCGAACGACGGCATAGCGAGCCCTCCCTCAAGCGCGCTGGCCCGCGTCCTCCAACTCTTTCGGTTGGCATGGACGCGGCACCCGGTCCATCCTACACATCGCCGAAGTCCACACACAATCGCCCTGCCCTTGGAGAGAAGGAGCCTCGCTCATGTCCGCCCCGGCCGAAAAGCGCGCGACGTTCCGCAAGCTCCACGCGGAGGGATGCTTCGTCATCCCCAATCCCTGGGACATTGGTTCGGCGCGCTACCTGCAAGGGCTGGGATTTAAGGCGCTCGCCACCACCAGCGCCGGCTTTGCCTTCACACAAGGACTCCCTGACGGCGGCGTGTCCCGCGCCACGATGCTCGCGCATTTCCGCGAGATCGCGGCGGCAACCGACGTTCCGGTGAATGCCGATTTCGAGGGCGGCTTTGCCGATGCGCCCGAGGGCGTGGCCGAAAGCGTGAAGCTTTGCATCGAAACGGGGGTCGCGGGACTTTCGATCGAGGACTCGACCTCCGATCCCGCGATCCCGCTCTATGATTTCGAGCTGGCGCTTGCGCGTGTGCGCGCCGCGCGCGCCGCAATTGATGCAGCTGGCGGCGACGTGGTGTTCACCGCGCGCAGCGAGGGCTTCATTCGCGGACGCCCCGATCTCGACGAGACGATCCGTCGCCTCAAGGCCTTCGCGGCGGCGGGCGCCGATTGCCTCTATGCGCCCGGCATCAAGACGCGCGAGCAGATCGCCGCCCTGGTGAAGGCAGTGGCGCCGAAGCCGGTGAATTTCCTGATGACGGCTATCGATCTGACGGTGAATGGCCTCGCTTCGCTCGGCGTCCGCCGCATCAGCCTGGGCGGCACGCTCGCGCGCGTCGGGTGGACCGCGGTCATCCGCGTGGCGCGCGACATCGCCACAGCCGGCAAATTTGACAGCTTGGCCGGCACCATCGCCAATGCCGAGCTCAACGGCTTCTTCAGCGAGGATGCGAAGAAGCGATGACGGGCGCCTCCGAGCCGCATCCGATTACCGGACAGCCGGTCGGATTGCCGGTCGATGCGACGCCGGCACAACGTCCCGGACCCCTAACGCTCGAGGGCCGCTACGGTCGGGTCGAAAAGCTCGACGCGCGCCATGGGGCCGGTCTGCGGCGCGCCTATGCCGGACACGACCACATCTGGACTTATCTCGCGGCCTACGGACCGTTTGCGGACGAGACGGGATTTCGCAAATGGTTCGACAGCAGGTTGTCGCTCGAAGATCCCTACTCCTACGCAATCGTTGATCGCGGCGGACATGCGCTCGGCATCGCAACCTTGATGGAGATTCGCCCAGCCATGCGGGTGATCGAGGTTGGTCACATCGTCTATTCGCCGGCCTTGCAGCGCACGCCGCTCGGCAC
>JBJMTU010000268.1:0-3572 GCA_045811545.1 Xanthobacteraceae bacterium
CTCCATCAGGTCGCCGAACACCGTCCCCTGGGCGCAGCCCGAGGTCTGCACCTTCTTCTTCAACTTTTTCTCGTAATTGGTCTTGCGTTTGGTGCGCACGACCACCAGCGCCAGCTCCTCGTCGTAGTCGACGCCGGTGACGACGTCGTCGGGAAGCAGCATGTGCTGGTTGAGCAGATAGCCGAGCGCGAGATATTCCGGATAGTCGTTGATGGTCATCGCGGTCACGATCTCCTGCGAATTGAGGAAGATCGTGAGCGCCCGCTCGACGGTCACGCGCGTCTCGATCGTCTGTCCGGTCTGGTCGACGCCGGTTACGCGCTCGGTGAGCCGCGGATCGAGCGGGTCGGGTCGGATGGCGTAGTCGTCCTTCGGCACAGTCATGCCGCGCTAATGTAGGCAATTGTACTCGCGCGCGAAAGCGGTTCCGCCGGCGTGGCCGATAAGCGTTGGCGCGGGCTTTCAATTCGGTGCGGTCTTGCCGGTGCCGCAGACTCGCGGCGTGATGGCTGGGTGGCTTAGCGCCCGTAATCCCAGTTCCCTGTTGATCTAGTCGAAGGCCGGACGTCTCCGCGCGTGGAAGCTGATGTGAAGCTTCCACCGGAAACGCGCTCGGTTGCGGATCGAACGGTGTTAATACCCGTTACCGCCGAATGCCGAGCTCGACGGGGACACAGGCGCCGCTGTTGCGCTCTGAGTGAGCTGCGGGATGGCGATCAGCGAGATCAACGCGAGAGCAGCGATAAACTTCCGCATGACACGTCTCCATGTTGCGGAACATTGTCCGCGTTCTCCCGAAGATTGCGTTCATTCAATCGAGAGCCTGTCATTAATTGTGCAGTTTCCGCCTTGCCGTCTTGTGCGAATTTGGCGGGAATCCATCGTTCTTGCTCATTCTCGACGCATTATTGTAGAGACGGCGGCGCGCAGGAGCCGAGCCCTGCCATCGCGATGAGTGATGGCCGAATTTCCGAGATCGACCGCTTCACAGACGGAGCGTCCGCGGTATGCTGTCTCCTGGCAGGGTTGATCTCTCATTTGGGTCAGGATCAACGATCAGTCGCCCTCATGATGAAGCGCCATAAGAAGCAGACATCTGCGGCTACGTCGCGTCCTCGACGCTCCCCATCGCGTGGCTTGCGCCAGACCCGAGGCTCCGAAAGGCAAACTGCTTCGTCCCTGGAGAAGCCTTCCGTCGTCGTGGTGATGGGAGTGTCGGGCTCCGGCAAGAGCACGATTGCATTGATGCTTGCACACCGGCTCAATTGGATTTTCGAGGAGGGCGACTGGTTCCACCCGCCGTCCAACATCGACAAGATGCACCGCGGCGAGCCACTCACCGATGAGGACCGCTGGCCCTGGCTGGAGGGCATTGCCGCTTGGATCGACGCGACTCGGCATGCCGGCAATCATGGCACCGTGGCTTGTTCGGCGCTCAAACGCGCCTATCGCGATATCCTGGTCGGCGAGCGCCCCGACGTCCGCATCGTCTATCTGAAGGGCGGGCGGGACTTGATCGCACGCCGGTTAGCGGCACGCAACGGGCACTTCATGCCACCCGCGCTGCTCGACAGCCAATTCGCGACGCTCGAAGAACCGCAGCCGGACGAACACCCGATCGTGGTCTCGATCGCTCCGCATCCGCGCGAGGTCGTCGAGCAGATCGTCAAGAGGCTCCGGAAAGGTGCAGCCGCATCTGCGCCAGGAATCGCCGCCGTACGCCGGCGATCGCAGCCCTTACGGAGACGTCAGTGAACGTACCACCCGGAGCGCTGCGCGGTCACGCGCTCGGATCGTTGGCGTTCGGATAGAACAATTGCTCACCGCCGACCTTGTAATCGGCAATGGCTCTTTGGCCTTCCGGCGAGCCGAGCCAGTCAATGAAGGCTTGGCCGAGCTCCTTCTTCACGTGCGGATGCCGTGCCGGATTGACGAGAATCACGCCGTATTGGTTGAACAGCCGCTTGTCGCCGGCCACCAAAATGTCGAGATCGCCGCGGTTCTTGAACGCGAGCCACGTGCCGCGGTCGGCGAGCACGTAAGCGCCGGTGGCGGACGCGACGTTGAGCGCGGCGCCCATGCCTTGGCCGATCTCCTTGTACCAAGGGCCTTTCTCCTTGCCGATGTCGATGCCGGCCGCCTTCCAGAGATCGAGCTCCGCGATATGCGTGCCCGAGCGATCACCCCTTGAAATGAAAGGCGCCTCCTTCGCTTTGATGGCCTGCAATGCCTTGGCGACGTCGCTTATGCCTTTGATGCCGGCGGGATCGCTCTTCGGGCCGATCAGAACGAAATCGTTGTACATCACGGGGTAGCGCTTCACGCCGAAACCGTCGGCGACGAATTTTTCCTCCTGCGCCTTGGCGTGCACGAACAGCACGTCGGCGTCGCCGCGCCGGCCGGTGTCGAGCGCTTGGCCCGTGCCCTGCGCCACCACCTTCACGTCGATGCCGGTCTTGGCCTTGAACAGCGGCAGGATGTGGCCGAACAGGCCGGAGTCCTGCGTCGAGGTGGTGGAGGCGACGATGATCGATTTGTCCTGCGCGCGGGCGGGGAAGGCGGCGGCGAGCGCGATGGTGGCCGCTAGAACGAACAGGCTGCGGCGGGTCGGCATGATGTTCTCCTGCTTGTATTCGTGTGGCGAGATTGAAGATGATCAAACCAGGAGCTCGCCGGCGGTGAACCGGCGCGCCTCCTCGGTTTTGGGCGCGGGAAAGAAAGTTTCGGCCGGACCGCTCTCGATCACGCGTCCGCGATGCAAGAGCACAATGTCGCCCGCGAGACGCTTCGCCTCACCGAGGTCGTGCGTCGACATCACAACCTTGATGCCACGCAGCGCGACGGTGCGAATCACATCCTCGATCCCCTTGGTCGCGGCGGGATCGAGGCTGGCGGTCGGCTCGTCCAGAAAGAGAACGTCCGGCTCCTTGGCAAGGGCGCGCGCCAGCGCCAACCGCTGCTGCTCGCCGCCGGAAAGCTTTCGTGCCGGCCGGTTACCGAGCCCGCCGAGGCCGAGAAGGCCGGCGAGCTCGCCCAGGCGCGCATCGCGCGCAGCGCGCGGGATGCCGGCGGCGGCGAGCGCGTAGCGGATGTTGGCTGCCGTGCTGCGACGAAGCATCACCGGCCGCTGGAATACGATCGCGCGCCGCGTTGGCGCGGCGTTCTCCCGCCCGCCCCAAGTCACCCGTCCGCGCGAAGCCGCAATGAGGCCCATGGCCAGTCGTAGCAGCGTCGTCTTGCCGGCGCCGTTCGGCCCAATGAGCACCGTGGGCGGTCCGGCCGCAAGCTTCAGCGAGACACTCTCCAGGAGCCTCACGTTGCCGGCGGCAACGCTGACGTCTTCAAGCACGATCGGCAGATCGGAGACGGGTGCACGCATGCTCATCCCGCAAATTGTTCGCCGACGCGCCGCAGCCCCCAAGCTGCCGCGTTGACCACGACGACAATGGCGATCAACACCGTGCCGAGCCCGATGGCGAGCGACAGGTCGCCCTTGGATGTCTCCAGCGCGATCGCCGTCGTCATGGTGCGGGTGAAGCCCTCGATATTGCCGCCCACGATGATCACGGCAC
>JBJMTU010000269.1:0-4553 GCA_045811545.1 Xanthobacteraceae bacterium
AGCGGGTGGCGCGGGTTCCGGCTGGCCGACGAAAATAATGTCGCCCTTGATCAGATCCTGGACCTTCGGCGGTCCCGACTTTTGCGGGTCGAGGTAGGTGACATGGAGGCGGGCGATTACCTCCAGTCGGGCGGGCGCGGGCGAGATGAGGAGCGCCGCGGTGTGGATCTTAACCTCGGCAGGTTGCGCCCATGCGCCGGGAACGGGACTCGCCGTCAGGAATCCCTGCACAATCGAGGTGGCAACGACTTTGACGAAGCGCGCGAATTCGGGATCGCGCACGACGAACTGTGATTTCTCAGGGATGGCATCGTACTCGAGCACGCGCGGCAGCCCGAGCTTCGTCAGCGCTGGCTCGTAGTTGGCGCCGAGATCGATCGTGACGTGAGCGTTGGCGTCGCGCGGCTCCCAGACGACGCGCATCGGCACCGACGGCGGGCCTTCGCTTCCCTTGATGTACATCAGATAGGCGGTCGCGCCAGCCGCAACGGGCGTAGCGGCGGTGAGCGCGACTGCGCACAAGAGGATGGCGAGGATGGAAAAGGTGCGGGAGAGAATTTTCATCCAAACATGCCGATCGCTGGCGAGTGACGTCATTGCAAGTGTGCGGCATGGCGGCGAGCCCATGGGGTGAGCAGAGCCGCCTCGCGCGAACAACGCCTGCTTTTCGGCTTAACAATGGCGGCGGCGCCTGCTACCTGCTCACGGTGCCCGATTTTCTGCTCGAACTTTTCTCCGAGGAAATACCGGCGCGCATGCAGGCGCGCGCGGCCGAGGATTTGCGCAAGCTCGTCACCGAAGCGCTCGTCGGCCAAGGGCTCCTCTACGAGGGCGCCAAGGCCTTCGTCACCCCGCGCCGGCTCGCGCTCGCGGTCAAGGGCATGCCGGTCCGCCAGCCCGACGTGAAGGAGGAGAAAAAAGGTCCGCGCGTCAGCGCACCCGAGGGCGCGATCCAAGGCTTCCTGCGCGCCGCCGGGCTCAGGTCCATCAACGAGGCCAAAGTTGTGCCCGACAAGAAGGGCGACTTTTACGTCGCGGTGATCGAGAAGCCGGGCCGGCCTGCGATCGACGTGATCGCCGAGATCGTACCGGACGTGGTGAAGACGTTCCCGTGGCCGAAGTCCATGCGCTGGGGCGAGCAGTCGGCGCGACCGGGCTCACTCGGTTGGGTGCGGCCACTGCATTCCATTGTCGCAACCTTCGGCCCGGAGACCGAGGAGCCGGACATCGTGCCGTTTGCGATCGACGGGATTAAGGCCGGCGACGAGACACGCGGCCACCGCTTCATGGCACCGCAGCCCTTCAAGGTGCGCCGCTTCGAGGATTACGCAGCGAAGCTCGAAAGGGCCAAAGTCGTGCTCGATCCCGAGCGGCGCAAGGAAATGATCCTCGCCGACGCCAGAAATCTTGCCTTCGCCCAGGGTTACGAGTTGGTTGAGGACGCCGGCCTGCTGGCTGAGGTGGCCGGCCTGGTCGAATGGCCGGTCGTGCTGATGGGGTCGTTCGACGAACCGTTCCTCGGCATGCCGTCCGAGATCGTCCGCGCCACCATCCGCAACAATCAAAAGTGCTTCGTGCTGCGCGAGCCGCGCACGTCGCAACTCGCCAACAAGTTCATCCTCGTCGCCAATATCGAGGCGGAGGATGGTGGCAAGGCGATCGTCGCCGGCAACGAGCGGGTCATCCGCGCGCGGCTGGCCGATGCCAAGTTCTTCTACGACATCGATCTCAAGGCACGGCTCGAGGACCGGCTGCCGAAATTCAAGGACATCGTTTTTCACGAGAAGCTCGGCACGCAGTGGGATCGGATCGAGCGCATCGAGCGACTTGCGAGCGAACTGGCGCCCATCGTCGGCGCCGATGTGGAGAAAGCGAAACGGGCCGCGCGCCTTGCCAAAGCGGACTTGCTCACCGAGGTGGTCGGCGAATTTCCGGAGCTGCAGGGATTGATGGGGAAATATTACGCGCTGGCGCAGGGCGAGGACGCCAGCGTCGCAACGGTATGCGAGGAGCACTACAAGCCACTTGGCCCTGCCGACCGCGTGCCGACAGATCCGGTGTCCGTCGCGGTCGCGTTGGCGGACAAATTTGATACATTGGTGTTTTTCTGGATTGTCGGTGAGAAGCCCACAGGATCAAAAGACCCATATGCGCTGCGTCGAGCGGCCTTGGGCGCAATCCGCATACTATTAGAAAATGAATTGAGGTTGCAGCTGCATGAGCTTTTTAGACAGCTCATTCTACGAGCGATCGTCATCGATTCCAACATTTCGAAAGAAGGCGACGAGTATTTGCACCTACTGGCAATCGTGCTTGGAATCCGAGTAGTTGAGCAGTCGCTACGAAAACAGAAAGAGCCAATTACAAGCGAAGCGGCTCTAATTGCGCGCAATGACTATCGAGATGGATACTTGGAACGTGTCTCAGACGATTTGGTGAAATTTTTCGTTGACCGTCTCAAGGTGCAGCTACGGGAGCAGGGCGCGCGGCATGACCTCGTCGATGCGGTCTTTGCCCTCGAAAGGCAGGATGATCTTCTCCTCATCGTCCGCCGCGTCGAGGCGCTGGGAAAATTCCTCGATACCGAGGACGGCAAGAATCTGCTCGCCGGCTACAAGCGCGCGACCAATATTATCCGCATCGAGGAGAAGCGCGACGCCCGCGAATACGTCGGTCGGCCGGATCCTTCCCTCTATCGGCAGAGCGAAGAACGGGCGCTGGCGAGCGCGATCGAAACTGCCAAGGCGGAGGCCTCCGCCGCCGTCGCGCGCGAAGACTTCGAAGCCGCCATGCTTGCGATGGCGAAGCTTCGCCCGCACGTCGATACTTTCTTCGATAAAGTGACGGTCAATGTCGAAGACAAGCAACTGCGGGAGAACCGGCTCAAGCTGCTCAATGAAATCCGCGAGGCGACGCGCACGGTCGCCGATTTCTCGCGCATCGAGGGATGAAGGGCCGTCATGCCCGCGAAGTCGTGCGTATCATCGGCTCAGCGACAGTCCACATGAATAGCAAACGATCGTGCGTGATTACTGGATCATCCGCTTTCGCGGATGATGTCACCGAGTAGAATGGAAAGCGTCGTGGAACCTCATCCCGTCATTATCGTCGACTGCCATCCCAGGAGATCCCTATGACCATCACGGTTGCGCATATCACGCCGCTTGTCGCCCTCATTGCCGGCATTCTGATTCTGCTGGTCCCGCGGCTGTTGAACTACGTGGTGGCGATCTACTTGATCATCGTCGGCATCACCGGGCTCAATGGCATTTATCATTTCATCCGCTGATTAGAGTCGCCGCCGACGCGCACCTGCGCCCTTGCGCTGGCGCGCGCTGCGGTGCTCATTAAGGGCGGGCGCATGCAAGTCGTGGTTCCATGGTGAAATCGACGTCGCGTCGTCGGCTGAACAGAAAGTCCGTCCGCCCCGCGTCCGGCCGCAAGGCCGCAGCGCGGGGCCGAGCGGCAGCGCCGAAGGCGGCGTCCGGCGAAAGCAAGTGGGTCTACAGCTTCGGCAACGGCAAGGCCGCGGGCCGCGCCGATATGCGCAACCTCCTCGGCGGCAAGGGCGCCGGCCTTGCCGAGATGGCCAATCTCGGATTGCCCGTGCCGCCGGGCTTCACCATCACCACCGCGGTCTGCACCTACTATTACGAGAACGGCAAGAGCTATCCGAAGGGGCTACGCCAACAGGTGGCCGCGTCCCTCGCCGCGGTCGGCCGCATCACCGGCAAGACCTTCGGCGACAGCAACAATCCTTTGCTGGTCTCGGTGCGCTCGGGCGCGCGCGCCTCGATGCCGGGCATGATGGATACCGTCCTCAACCTCGGCCTCAACGATGCAACCGCCGAGGCGATGGCGAAGAAATCCGGCGATCGGCGCTTCGCCTATGATTCGTATCGCCGCTTCATCACCATGTATTCCGACGTGGTGCTCGGCATCGGCCATCACCATTTCGAAGAAATCCTCGACGACCACAAGGACAAGCACGGCTACACGCTGGACACCGATCTGTCGGCCGACGACTGGGTCGAGCTGGTCGCCCGCTTTCAACGGCGCGTCGAGGAAGAGTACGGCGAGCCGTTCCCGCAGGACCCGGACCAGCAGCTGTGGGGAGCGATCGGCGCCGTCTTCGGCTCCTGGATGAATCAGCGCGCCATCACCTATCGGCGCCTGCACCACATCCCGGAGAGCTGGGGCACCGCGGTCAATGTCCAAGCCATGGTCTTTGGCAATATGGGCGAGACCTCGGCCACCGGGGTGGCGTTCACGCGCAATCCCTCGACCGGCGAGAAAGAGCTCTACGGCGAGTTCTTGATCAACGCCCAGGGCGAGGACGTGGTCGCCGGCATCCGCACCCCGCAGGAGATCACGGAAGCGGCGCGCCGGCAGGCGGGCTCGGACAAGCCGTCCATGGAGCAAGCGCTGCCCCAGGCGTTCAAGGAGCTCAAACGCATCTACGGCGTGCTCGAGCGGCATTACCGCGACATGCAGGATCTCGAATTCACGGTCGAGCAGGGCAAACTATGGATGCTGCAGACGCGCGCGGGCAA
>JBJMTU010000270.1:0-10916 GCA_045811545.1 Xanthobacteraceae bacterium
TCCAACAGCTCCGCAATGCGCGGCTCGTTGGAGACCGGCGGACATGGATAGGGCCCGCTGGCGGGCGGCTCGGTCGGATCGTGCCCGCGCAACCCGTGCACGTGGTACATCTCCTCCGCCTTGGCGTAATACGGCTCCAGCTCTTCGTAGCTGATCGGCCAAGCCGGCGAGACGCCGTCGTAATGCTTGAGCTCGCCGAAATCCTGTCGCCGCAACCGATAGAGCGCGGCGCCGAACATCTTGGTTGCCCCGCCGACGAAGTAATGCACCTGCGGCTGAAACGGGCGGCCGCCCCGATCGTACCAAGTGTCGGGCGAGACATAGCGGTTATCCACGAACACCGCCGCCGCGTCCCAGTTCTTCGCCTCGCGCTTGAGCCAATCGCCGCGTTCGAGAATCAGGATGCGCTTTCCCGAAGGGGCGAGATGTCTCGCCAGAGTGCCGCCGCCCGCGCCGCTACCGATGATGATGACGTCGAACCGCTGATCCATGCCCACTGCCGCTAGAGGCCGACGCTGCTTTGCATGATGCCGCCGTCCGCGAAGATCGTAGTCGCGGTGAGATAACTGGCGCCGTCGCCAGCAAGGAACGCGACCACGCTGGCAATCTCCTCGGGGCGCGCCATGCGCCCGAGCGGGATCGCCGAGTTGAGCTGCGCGAGCTTGGCCGGATCGTCCATCGTGCTGAGATTGATCGGCGTCGCCACCGCCCCCGGACCGACACCGACCACGAGGATGTTGTGCTTGGCGAGCTCGACGCCGGCAGTGCGCGTGAGCATCCGCATGCCGCCTTTGGCGAGGCAGTAGGCCGTATTGCCGGGCATCGGCCAATCCTCGTGCACCGAGGTGATATTGATGATGCGGCCGCCGCCGCCCTGCTTGATCATCTGCTTGGCCGCGATTTGCGTGCCGAAGAACGCGCTTTTGAGGTTGATCGCCAGCACCCGGTCATACTGAGACTCGGTGGTGTCGAGCACGGAGGTGCGCGTTTCGATCCCGGCGTTGTTGACCATGATGTCCAGCCGGCCGAACGTTCTGACTGCCGCATCGACCAGTTTCTGGAGCTCGGCGAGCTTGCTCACGTCGGCCTCGACGCCGGTGCACTGAGTGCCGAGTTCCGCGATCTGCCGCTCCAGCGCCTCGGTCGCCTCCGGATGCGCCACGTAATCGATGACGATGCTGGCCCCTTGGCGCGCGAGTTCCAGGACGATCGCCTGGCCGATCCCGCTGTTGCCGCCGGTGACGATCGCAACCTTGTTCTTCAGCGACATGCTTGATGTCCTCGATGACGATTTGGATCGGTTCGCAGCCCCTCACACATGAACCGGCTCGGCCGAGACCGGTTCCGCTTTCCTTGCACGCGTGGCCGGCGGCTCCGCGAGCTGGCTGATGAGATTGGCGATCAGTCCGGTCCAGCCGGTCTGGTGCGATGCGCCACACCCGCGGCCATTGTCGCCGTGGAAGTATTCATGGAACAGGATGTAGTCCTTGAAATGGGGATCAGTCTGTAATTTCTCGTAGCCGCCGAAAACCGGACGTCTCCCGTCGGGACCGCGCAGGAAGATCTTGAGCAGTCGGCGGCACAGTTCGTCCGCGATCTCATCTAGCGTCAGCATGACGCCGGAGCCGGTCGGGCACTCGATCTTTAGACCGTGGCCGTAGAACAGATAGAACCGCCGCAGGTTCTCGATCAGGAGATAGTTGACCGGCATCCACACGGGCCCACGCCAATTCGAGTTGCCTCCGAAGACGCCGCTTTCCGACTCACCCGGCTCGTATTTCACCCGGTAATGAACGCCGTCGTATTCGAAGTCGTAAGGATGATCGAGGTAGCTGCGAGAGAGCGCTCTCACGCCGTAGGGCGAGAGAAACTCGGACTCATCGAGCATGCGCCGCAAAATCTTGGTCATACGGAAGACGCGCGCCAAGGCAATCAGCCGCCGGCCCTGCGCCCCGGGCTCGAAAAAACGTGACACCTGACCCACCAGGTCCGGCCGCCGCTCGCGGTAGAGCTCGAATTTGTGCCAAAGCTCGGGCATGTCGTCGACCGCATTCTCCTCGACGCAGCCCACCGCAAACAGCGGGATCAATCCGACCATCGAACGCAGCCGCAGCGGGATTTTATTTCCGCACGGCATCGAGAGCACATCGTAAAAGAAATTGTCCTGATCATCCCAGAGCCCGATTCCCTCTTTGCCCATGTCGGTCATTGCGCCGGCGATGTGCAGGAAATGGTCGAGAAACTTGATGGCCATGTCCTCGTAGGCAGGATCATGCCGGCTGAGCTCGAACGACATGCGCAGCATGTTGAGGCAGAACATCGCCATCCACGCCGTCCCATCGGATTGCTCGATATAGCCGCCGGTGGGCAGCGGCCGCGAACGGTCGAACACGCCGATGTTATCGAGCCCGAGAAAACCGCCCTCGAAGATGTTCAAGCCTTGCGGATCCTTGCGGTTCACCCACCAGGTGAAATTCAGCAGTAGCTTGTGGAAGAGCCGTTGCAGGAATTCGTAATCGCCGTTGCCGCCGGTTCGATTGCGGTCGTTCTCAAAGACGCGCATTGCCGCCCAGGCGTGCACCGGCGGATTGACATCGCCGAACGCCCATTCATAGGCCGGCAGCTCGCCGTTGGGGTGCATCAGCCGCACCTCGCACAGCAGCAACAACTGCGCCTTGGCGAAATCGGAATCGATCAGTGAGAGTGTGACGCAGTGGAAGGCGAGGTCCCAGGCGGCAAACCAGGGATATTCCCACTTGTCCGGCATGGCGATGACGTCCGCGGCGATGAGGTGCGTCCAATCGCAGTTGCGGCCGTGCTTGCGGCCTTCGGGCGGCGGCGGTTGCAGCGGATCGCCATTGAGCCATTCGCGTACGTTGAAATCATAGAATTGTTTGTTCCACAGCATCCCGGCAAAGGCCTGCCGCTGGATCCTGCGTATGTCTTCGTCGGCAATCCCCTTTTGCAGGTCGGCGTAGAAAGCGTGCGCCTCCTTCAGCCGCTGCGAGACGATGCCATCGAAGCCGAACAAACCATCCGCACGCGACTCGCCCGCCCGCAGCCGCAGGCGGATCGTGGTGCTGCCGTGGGCGGCAATCGTGCGCACATAGAGCCCGCATGCCTTGGTGCCTTCACTCGCGGGATTTACCGCCTCGCTGCGCCCGTGGACAACGTATTCGTGAAAGGCATCCTTGCAGTAACCCTGGGTGCCGCTCATCCCGAATAGTCGCGCGAAGTTCGTCTCGTTGTCGCAGAACAGCAGGTGATCCGGCGCTTCGAATTCGATGGCATAGGCGCCGAGCTTGTCGTGCTGCGCCTGCACGAGGCCATCGGCTTGAAGTTTCAATAAGGGCTTTTTGACGCCTGGGGCCCAGCTCCAGATATTGCGGAACCAGACTTGCGGCAGGATATGGATGGACGCTTGCTCTGCGCCGCGGTTGTGGACGGTGACGCGCATCAGGACGTCGTCTGCGTCCGCTTTGGCATATTCGATCTCGATATCGAAGTATTTGTCGCCGTCGAAAATGCCGGTATCGATCAGCTCGAACTCCATCGCAGCAGTACCGCGCCGGCGGGCATTCTCTTCGAGCAACCACTCGTACGGATAGGCCGCTTGCGGCAGCTTGTAGAGCATGCGGGCGTAGGCATAGCTGGGGACCGCATCGAGGTAGTAGTACAACTCCTTGACGTCCTCGCCGTGGTTGCCCTCTTCGTTCGTCAGGCCGAACAACCGTTCCTTCAGAATGGGATCACGGCCGTTCCACAGCGCGATCGACAGACAGAGCAACTGCTGGTCGTCGCAGAACCCGGCGATGCCGTCCTCGCCCCAGCGATAGGTGCGGCTGCGCGCTTGGTCGTGGGTGAGGTAATCCCAGGCGGTGCCGAAAGGGCTGTAGTCCTCGCGCACGGTGCCCCACTGCCGCTCGCTGACATACGGGCCCCAGCGCCGCCAGTTCTTTTTGCCGCCGCGGCTCTGCTCGATACGCTGGCGTTCGGCGTCAACAATCTGCGGCATCGACAATTGGCTCCAATGCTTCGTTCACCGGTCCACTCAAGCGCCCATACTCTGCCTCACGCAGCAATCGCCATGCCTCAAGCGTGCAGGCGACCGACCATGCCTGCACGGGCGCGCCGCGCGGCTGGTGCGGCGGATCTCCGTCGAAAATCTCGCCGATCGTGCCCACCCCCTGGTCCTCAAGCGCATCGATTATCGCCGCCAGTACCTCTTGCGCCGCCTTGGCGTTGCCGCCGACGCGATAAGTTGCGAGGCAGAACGGTCCCAGCAACCAGGGCCAAACCGGCCCTTGGTGGTACCCGCCGTCACGTTCCAAAACCCCGCCGCCGTAATGCGGATGGTACGCGGGACTTCCGGGCGCGAGCGAGCGCAGTCCGTATGCGGTGAGCAGGTGGCGGCGGCACGCCCGCACGACATTGCCCTGATCGGCGGCGGCGAGCGGACTATGCGGCAGGCTCACCGCGAATATCTGGTTGGGCCGGATGCTGGCATCGTCGCCGTTGGGGCCATCGATCACGTCGTACAAGCCCTCACCGTCCCCGCGCACGAAGCGCGCAAAGCCTTGTTGGGCGGCGTCCGCCGACACACTGAAGCGATCCGGTTCTCCCAAAATTTTCGCGAACGTGCTCATGACGCGCAAGGCGTGGTACCACAGCGCATTGATTTCCACCGGTTTGCCGATGCGGGGCGTGACCACCCAGTCGCCAATCTTCGCATCCATCCAGGTCAATTGCACGCCGGGTACCCCGGCCTTGAGCAGGCCGTCAGCGCGATCGACCGCAATGCCGTAGCGTGTTCCCTTCTGATGCCATTCGATCATGTCGCGCAGGACCGGGAACACCTCGCGCAGCGCGGCGATATCTTTGGTTGTGTCGAAATAGGCGCGCCAAGCTTCGAAAAACCACAACGAGGCATCCGCGGTATTGTAGTCGGCGCGCTCGCCGGCCCCGGGAAATACGTTGGGCAGCATGCCCTGGCTGACGAAGCTCGCGAATGTTGCAAGGACGCGGCGGGCGATCTGCGGTCGTCCGGTTGCCAGCGTCAGGCCCGGCAGGCTGATCATAGTGTCGCGACCCCAGTCGCCGAACCACGGGTAGCCGGCGATGACCGACTTGCCGTCGGGCACGCTCGCAAGCGGCCGGGCAAAAATGAAGGCGTCGGCCGCCAGCGCAAGCCGCGCGATCCACGGCGGCGCCCCGCGCATCGCGGCATTGCCGGCGGTCGCGGTGGAGACGATGTGGCGGTCATAGTCGAGACGGCGGACGAGTGCCGCCTCAAGATCGCGTGATGGCTCTGCGTCGAGGCTCGCAACAATGCCGCGCCATTGTCCCGGCACGAGCGGCAGCGTGACCTCGCCCACGCACAGATGATGATCGGTCGAATCGAGGCCGCGCTCGGCCTCCATCGGAAGATCGAAATCCCGGTACCAATCATGTTTGGGCACGATCGTGCCGCCTGGCGCCCGAATGGTCAGCGAAAAGAGGCCTGCGTCGGTCAGCAACAGGCTCTCGTCCTTGACGACGATCTCGGGCGCAAAGGCTCCTACCGTGGTCGTGCCATGGTGATCGCGATTGTTGGCGAGCAGGGTCACGCGCAACGACAGCTCATGCTCCGGCGGCTCCGGCTGTGGCCGCAGCCGCCAGGCGGCATAAGTCGTGTTGGCCCCCGGTTCCATCCAGATGCGTGCCTCGATGCGATGCTCGCCGATCTCGTAGCTCCACACCGGAACCGAGTAGTCGAGGTGAAAGCTGCCGATGCGGATGTAGCCCGCGGGCGAGATCGCGCCGCTCTTCCATCGGTTCGTGAAGAGCGGCCAGGAGCCTTCGATCACGGTCGCATCGGCCTTGGCGAGGATCAGCCGCCGTCCAAGCGGTGATGCGATCGGCGCGATAAGCAGTCCGTGATAGCGCCTGGTCAAGCTGCCAGCGATCGTGCCGCCCGCATAGCCGCCGAGCCCATTGGCGATCCACCATTCGCGCCGCTCGGCTTGGACGAGATCGCCGCAGATGGCCCGCGTGAACCGGATTGGGCATGGAGCCGCAATAGATCGGGCGCGTGAGATCGCGCGCGCCTGATGCTGCGGCAATGGCTGCAACGGCTCACCCCGCTTCCTTTCCGGCTCCTTCATCGCCCGCGTCTCCTATCGCGCCTACCGCGGCTTCAAGGAGAAGGCGGTGCGCAGCGACCTCACCCGCGCATCGGCAGCGATGTAGAGGAAGCCGCCGGCCAGCCCGAAATTCTTCAGGAACGGCCAGAAGTTCTGATTCCATTGATCGCCGTTGAAGGGAAAGCTCCAGAAGTTGTGGAACAGGACGGCGGTGGCGATCACATAGAACACGAACAAGAGCGCCGCCTGCCGGCGATAAAAATCGAAGAGAATGCAAACCGACCCGAGGACCTCGAGCATGCCGCCGAGTACCAGCAACAGCGCGGCCATCGGTTCCGGCAGCGCGATCAATCCATGCCCCGCCTGCGCCATCGCCGATTGGTGATTGAAAATCTTGTCGAGCGTGCTGAATGGAAAAATCAGCACCAGACAAAGCCTAGCGATGAAGTCGAGGATTCGATTCTCAGTCATGAGTCGCTCCCGGAAACTGTCAGGGACAACTTATTCGCCGGCTATTCCTCGACCAGGCGCAGCGCGTGACCGTTGGGGTCGCGGATCATCACTGCTTTTTTGAACCCGAGCCTGGCCTGCGCCTCCGGCGGGATGGTCACCACGCTCGAGCTGATGAACGGCGCACCGGCCTGGCGCAATCGCCCGACGAGCGCCTGGATATTCCGGCTCACGAGCGTCGGCTGCCAATGCCAGAGATCGTTGGATTTGGTCTCGGCGGGCATCAACCGCCCGCCGGGAGGCGACTTGTACTCGAGGAACTCGACGTGCGCCGGCGCCGAGGGCGGCATCATCGCCGTCACGAGGCAGGTGTCGTTGAGCAGGCCGTCCAGCACGTCCTGTGTCGGTCCGCTGTTCAAGGTGGTGACGCCCACGCTGGAGCCGAGCAGATCCCGGTAGAAGGTCACGCCCTTGTCGGTGCTGGGCACGGTCATTGCGGTGTGGTCGACGCCGCGAAAGAGCTTGTCGGTGGGCTTCTGCCACGATGGGTTGCCCTTCCCCGCTGGGAAATAGATCAACTCGAGCGGATGGCGCTCCGGGTCATGAAACTTGATCGCCTTGATGCCGGCCGCCCCCGGATTGGATGGCGGGATGGTGATCGGCTGCGAGGAGATCTGCCGCACATTGTTGTCTTGCAGGATTTTGTACGCCGCATCCATGTCGCCGACGACGATGGCCATGTGCTGGAACCAGGCGTCGTTGCTGTTGGACCACACCGGGATGAACCGGCCGGTGGGGGGCGAGACATACTGCGTGAGCTCGATGACCTGCTCACCGAGCCTCATCTGTACGATTCGCATATTGGCGTTAAAGACGCCGACTAGGGCATCATACTCGCTGCCGACGACGCGGAAATCGGCGACCTTCTCGAACTGCAGCACGTTGGCGAAGAAGTTCGCCGCACGCTCGACATCCCCGACGGTGAAGCCGATCGTCTTGATTCGCTCCACCCCTCCCGAGCGGTCCTGCGCGTATGCGAGGCTCGACCATGCGATCAAAAGCACGATGGCGCCCGCCGCCAGCAAGGCCGACAGCCTCACCATTCGCGCAGGTTTGCGCGTGTCATGGGCAACGGTCATTCTGCTGCCTTCCCAAGCGAGATGTTTCCGGAACGCTGCTCGCAGGGCTTCTCCGCGCGTTCGAGATTATGCGCCGTATTGACGAGGGCGATATGGGAGAAGGCCTGCGGAAAATTCCCCAACAGACGTTTTGCGGCGGGATCATACTCTTCCGAGAGCAGCCCCAGATCGTTGCGGAACGAAAGAAGCCGCTCGAACAGTCTGCGGGCGTCTTCGTCCCGGCCGAGCAGGACGTAAGCGTCGGCCAGCCAGAAGCTGCAGGCCAGGAAAGCGCCCTCTCCCGGCGGAAGACCATCTTCGGTCACGGCGGTGTCATAGCGAAGCACGAAGCCGTTCCTCACGAGCCTGCGCTCGATCGCCTCGACCGTGCGCTGCACGCGCGCATCTTCCGGCGGCAAGAAGCCGACCGCCGGAATCAGCAGCGCGCTTGCATCCAAGTGCTCTGACCCATAGGCCTGGACAAAGGCGCCCACGCTGGGATTGAACGCCCTTTCGCAAACCTCCGCGTGGATGTCGGCGCGAAGTTTGCGCCAACGATCAACCGGCGCTTCGAGGCCGAAGGCCTCCGCATCCTTGATCACGCGGTCGAATGCGACCCATGCCATCACCTTCGAATAGGTAAAGTGCTGACGTCCTCCGCGGACCTCCCAGATACCCTCGTCCGGCGACGACCATATCTTTTCGAGGTGGGACAGAAGGGCACGCTGAAAGTCCCATCCTTCTGCGAGAACTTGAAGGCCGCCGACGCGCGCCTGGTGAAAGGCGTCCATGACCTCGCCAAAGACGTCGATCTGTAACTGATCACAGGCGGCATTGCCGATCCGCACCGGCTTCGAGCCCTCGTAGCCCGAAAGCCAGGGGACTTCCCACTCCGCGAGCCGCTTCTCACCCGCAAGTCCGTACATGATCTGAAGCTGCGACGGGCTTCCGGCAGCGGCGCGCAACAGCCAATCACGCCAACTGCGCGCTTCGTCGTAATATCCCCCATTCATGAAAGCGAGCAGCGTCAGCGTCGCGTCGCGCAGCCAACAGAAGCGGTAATCCCAGTTGCGGGGGCCGCCAATCTGCTCCGGCAGCGACGTGGTCGGCGCCGCCACGATCCCGCCGGTTGGCTCGTAGGTCAGAGCCTTGAGCGTGATGAGCGAGCGGCTCACAGCGTCCGCATAGGCGCCCTTGCTTTGGTGGATGCTCGCCCAATCCTCCCAGAACGATTGCGTCTGCCGCAGAGCATCTTGTGGATCGATCGGCTCAGGTACGGGCAGGTGGGATGCCGCATATGTGAGAACAAACGCAATGGTCTGCCCGGCAGCGACGGTGAAGTCGCCGACCGTCGTCAACACCTCGCCGCGAAGCTCAACCGGGGTTCGCAGGACAAGCATGTCAGGACCGGAAATCGCCAGGAGATCTCCCGCTTCGGTCCGCCTTACCCACGGGACCGAAGCTCCGTAATCGAAGCGGACGATCAACTCCGTCGTCATCGAGACGCTGCCGCGCTTGCCGACAACGAACCGCACCAGGTGCGAGGCGCGCCCGCGCAAGGGCATGAAGTCGATCAAGATGACCTCGCCGTCCGTCGTGACGAAACTCGTCTCCAGGATCAGCGTATTGGGCCTGTACCGACGCGTCGTGCGCGGATTGCCTTGCGCCGGCGCGATCAGCCACCGTCCGTTGTTGGTATCGCCCAGGAGCGCGGCAAAGGCCGCATCGGAATCAAAACGCGGCCAACACAGCCAATCGATCGAACCGCTCTTGGACACCAGCGCGGCCGTCTCGCAATCGCCGATCAGCCCATAATCCTCGATCAGGCTTGCGCTCATGAGTACGGCCTAGGGAATGCGCAACGGAATGACATGTCGCGACGAAAAATGCGGGCCTGACGGCGCCTGGCCCTCAATTTGAGGCCGTTAGCCGCTCGCATCAATCCAGCTTCACGTTGGCTGCCTTGATGACCTTGGCCCAGCGCTCGATCTCCTCGCGCATATAGGCCGCGGTCGCCTGCGGCGTTCCGCCGATGGACTCCGCCGATAGCTGGGCGAGACGCTCGCGGATATCGCGCTCGCGCAGCGCCTCATTCACGTCGACATTGATCTTGTCGACGATCGCCGCGGGCGTCTTCGGCGGCGCCACGATGGCGAACCAGGCCGCGGATTCGAAGCCGGGAAGCGTCTCGGCGATCGTCGGCACGTCCGGCAGCGCGGCCGTACGATTGGAAGTGGCGACGCCCAAGAGCTTGAGCTGGCCGCCTCGCACCAGCGCCAGCGAGACGCCGAGATTGTCGAACATGAGATCGACGGTGCCCGCCACGAGATCGGTCAGCGCGGGCGCCGAGCCCCGGTACGGGACCTGCTGGAACTTGACCCCGGCCATCAGCTGGAACAGCTCGGACGTCAAATGCGATGTGGTCCCGTTGCCTTGCGTGGCGCAGGTGAGCTTGCCGGGATTGGCCTTGGCGTAGGCGATGACGTCCGCGACGCTCGCGAACGGCAGTTTGGCGTTGACCACGAGCGCGTTCGGCACCCGGCCCATGATGACGATGGGCATGAACTCGGTCGGGTCGTAGCCGAGCTTGGGATAGAGGTTGTGGTTGATCACGAGCGGCGGCGGCGGCGCGGCGAGCAGCGTGTATCCGTCAGGGTCGGCCTTGGCGACCGCTTCGGCGCCGATATTGCCGGCGGCGCCGGTGCGGTTCTCGATCACCACCGGCTGCCCCCACTTCTTCGCCAGCCACTCGGTGAAGACGCGCGGCATTACGTCGGCGGTGCCGCCGGCGGGGAACGGCACGATGATCTTGACGGCACGCGAGGGATAATCCTGCGTCTGCGCCGCAGGCCATGCCGCCAATAGCGCAACGAGCCCGAGTGCGGTGGCGATCCCGCGCCGCCATAGACGCCAGCGCCAAGCTCTAAGACAGAGAAACATCATCGCCGGCCTCCTAATTACTCCAAGCACTCTGGTTATTCCCGCGCACGCGAGATCCAGTCGATTACTCTGAACCGTGTCACCCGCGCGGGTTTGACCCGCGGATCCATCTTCTTTGCAAAAAACTTCTTGCGAAACGATGGATTGCCGGGTCATCAGCGCGTTCACGCGCGTCTTCCGACGCGCTATGCCCGGCAATGACGAACTCCCGTTTTTCGCTCGATGTGTTCCAAATCATTCGACGACGATCTTGGCGGCCTCGATCACCGGCCCCCAAGTTTCGAGA
>JBJMTU010000271.1:0-8741 GCA_045811545.1 Xanthobacteraceae bacterium
ACCCCACGCTCCCCTCAAGGCTGATCCCCAGCAGCTTCTGCGCTTCGACGGCGAACTCCATCGGCAGTTGCTGCAGCACTTCCTTGGCGAAGCCGTTGACGATCAGCGCCACCGCGTCTTCCTGGCCCAGCCCGCGGCTCATCGCGTAGAAGAGCTGGTCGTCGCTGATCTTGCTGGTGGTCGCCTCGTGCTCGATCTGGGCCGAGGGGTTCTTCACCTCGATATAGGGCACGGTATGGGCGCCGCAGTCGTGGCCGAGCAGCAACGAATCGCACTGGGTGAAGTTGCGCACGCCCTCCGCCGTCGGGCCGACGCGGACCAGGCCGCGATAGGTGTTGTTGGAGCGCCCCGCGGCGATGCCCTTGGAGATGATCCGGCTCGTGGTGTTCTTGCCTAGATGCCGCATCTTGGTGCCGGAATCGACCTGCTGGTGGCCGTTGGAAATCGCGATCGAATAAAATTCACCGCGCGCATTGTCGCCGCGCAGGATGCAGCTCGGATACTTCCAGGTGATGGCGGAACCGGTCTCGAGCTGAGTCCAGGAGATCTTCGAGTTCTTGCCGCGGCAGTCGCCGCGCTTGGTGACGAAGTTGTAGACGCCGCCGCGACCGCTCGCGTCGCCGGGATACCAGTTCTGAATGGTCGAATACTTGATCTCGGCGTCCTCGAGCGCAATGAGCTCGACCACCGCGGCATGGAGCTGGTTCTCATCCCGCATCGGCGCGGTGCAGCCTTCGAGGTAGCTCACATAGGAGCCCTTGTCGGCGATGATGAGGGTGCGCTCGAACTGGCCGGTGTCACGCTCGTTGATGCGGAAATAGGTGGACAGCTCCATCGGGCAGCGCACGCCGGGCGGCACGTAGACGAAAGAGCCGTCGGAGAACACCGCCGAATTGAGCGTGGCGTAGAAATTGTCGGAGATCGGCACGACGGTGCCGATGTATTTCTTCACCAGATCGGGATGCTTCTGCAGCGCCTCGGAAATCGGCATGAACAGGACGCCGGCCTTGGCGAGCTCGTCCTGGAAGGTGGTCGCCACTGAGACGGAGTCGAACACGGCATCGACCGCAACGCGGCCGTAGCCGTTTCCGCCTTCCGCCTCCTCACCCTCGGGCCGCGCCACGCCCTCCAGCACCGCGACTTCGCGCAGCGGAATGCCGAGCTTCTCATAGGTCTTGAGGATCTCGGGATCGATCTCGTCGAGCGACTTCGGCCCGTCCTTCTTCTTGGGAGCGGCGTAGTAATAGAGGTTCTGATAATCGATCGGGCCGTAGCTCACACGCGCCCAACGCGGCTCGCGCATGGTGAGCCAGCGGCGATAGGCGTCGAGCCGCCACGCGAGCATCCACTCGGGCTCGTTCTTCTTGGCCGAAATGAAGCGGACGATGTCTTCGGAAAGCCCCTTGGGAGCCTTGTCGGATTCGATGTCCGTGACGAACCCGTACTTATACTGGTCGACGTCGATCCGGCGGACCTGATCGACGGTCTGTGGTAGGGCCGGCATTCTTCCCTCCGCTGCGGTTTCAAGGACCGCGGGTTGGATCAGTCGGTTATGGTCGTTGCGTCTGGGCTGGCTTGACCCTTGCGCTTGCTTCAGGCGGCGATGCTCTGTGACTGCTGCTTAAGTAATGATCCGGACACCTTAATCCAAGCTTCGATAAAGCGGTCGATCTCAGATTCGGTGATGCTCGGACCGAGGCTGACGCGCACGCCGGCGCGGGCAAGGTGCGGCGGAACTCCCATTGCCGCGAGCACATGCGATGGCTGGACCTTGCCGGAGGAGCAGGCCGCGCCCGCAGACACGGCAACCCCTTCAAGATCCAACGCAATGACGGCGGTTTCGGCCTTCACTCCCGGCACCGCGAACAACGTGGTGTTGGGCAACCGTTCGGATTCGGTGCCGAAAATGACGACTTCCGGCGAAGCGGCCTTGAGGCCAGCCTCGAGCCGGTCGCGCAGCGCCGCCATGTACGCGGCCTCCGCAGAGAATCCTTCGCGGGCCGCCGCTGCCGCGGCGCCAAAACCAGCGATTCCCGCCACGTTCTCGGTTCCTGCGCGCAGACCGCGCTCCTGCCCGCCGCCCTTGATGAGCGCATCGACAAGAGGGAACTCCGTGCGCCCGACCAGGGCGCCAATACCCTTCGGGCCGCCAATCTTGTGCCCGGACAGGGTCAGGAGATCGGCGCCAAGAGCGTTGATATCACATGGAATTCGACCGGCGGCCTGAACCGCGTCGACGTGCAGGACGCCCCCGGTGGCATGGATGAGCTGCGCCGCCTGGGCGACCGGCTGGACCACGCCGGTCTCATTGTTGGCAAGCATGAGCGAAACCAAGGCGCGGCTCCCGAGCGCAGCCAGGCGCCGTTCGAGCGCCGCAAGATCCAACGTTCCGCTGCCGGTCACCGGCAGGCGCTCCACACTTCCAGACGGAAACCGCCCGCCGGCGAGGACCGAGGGGTGCTCGATGGCCGACACCAAGGGCCGGTCACGGGCCGCCGCCGGCGCCAGCGCCAACGTATTGGCCTCCGTGCCGCCGGAGGTGAACACCACGTTGCGCGGCTGTGCTCCCACGAGCGCAGCCACCTGCTCGCGTGCGTGCTCGATCAGACGGCGCGCCGCACGGCCTTCGCCATGGACCGAGGATGGGTTGCCGTTGAGGTCGAACGCAGCAAGCACTGCGGCCCGCGCCTCTTTGCGCAGCGGCGCGGTTGCGTTCCAGTCAAAATAGATACGGTCCGTCATGCCCTTTAATCGCTGTGTGGCGCGGCGGTGGTGCAACGCCGATGGCGCGCGCAACACCCTCCGAAACCCTTGCTTTTTGCCCCCGCACCCATGCTAGAAAGCGCCCGCCCCGACCGCGACTTCCGGAATCGGCGGCGGCGCTTGCCAAAATCTGGAATGGTTCTAGATAGTTACGTGTGCTCGCCGCAGCCGTCAAGCGCGCTCTGAGGGAGCAGCCGCGAGTCGCGATCAACCGTACAACCGAGGTGTCCATGCCCGAGGTCATTTTCACCGGCGCCGCCGGGCGCATCGAGGGCCGTTATCACCCGGCGCGGCAGCGGAACGCCCCGATCGGCATCGTGCTCCATCCGCATCCGCAGTTCGGCGGCACGATGAACCACCAGATCATCTATCAGCTCTACTATGCCTTCGTGCACCGGAACTTTTCCGTGCTGCGCTTCAATTTCCGCGGCGTGGGACGCAGCCAGGGGTCCTTCGACCACGGCCAAGGCGAGTTGTCCGACGCCGCCTCGGCGCTCGACTGGGCGCAATCGATCAATCCCGAGGCCAGGAGCTGCTGGATTGCCGGATTCTCCTTCGGTGCCTGGATTGGGATGCAGCTGCTCATGCGCCGGCCCGAGATCGAGGGATTCATCTCGATCGCCCCGCCCGCCAATCTCTACGACTTTTCGTTTCTGGCACCCTGCCCGTCCTCCGGCTTGATTATTCACGGCGACAAGGACGCCGTCGTGCCGCACAAGGACGTCTGCGGTCTGGTGGACAAGCTCAAGACCCAAAAGGGCATCGTCATCGAGCAGAAGGTGCTCCCGGGCGCCAATCATTTTTTCGATGGCAAGGTCGACGTGTTGATGCAGGCGGTCGGCGCCTATCTCGACAAGCGTCTGAAGGGAGAGCGAAGGCCGAGCGCGGCCTGACCCCATCTCTATTCGCGTTACGCTCCGCTCGCCGCGACACATCACGATGGCGCGACGAATGTCTTTGCTCGTAATCCTCGTGGTACTCGCCGTCGCGGCGGCCGGCTACGGTACGTTGCACTACATGACGTCCGTGCCGGGCAAGCCCCATCGCGGCCCGCTGCCGCCGATCACGAGCGAGGAGGCGGAGCTCGGGCAGTCGCTCAAGCGGCACATCGCGGCAATTGCCGAGCGCGAGCACAACGTCACCCACTATGACGAACTCGAAAAGGTCGCCCGCTATATCGAGGCGACGCTTGCGTCGATTGGCTATGCCGTCGGCCGTCAGGAATTCTTTGCCGACGGCAAACCGGTGCGCAACATCGACGTCACGATTGAGCCGGCAGGGCGGAGCGCTGATCCCGAAGTGATCGTGATTGGCGCCCATTACGACAGCGTCTTCGGCTCGCCCGGCGCCAATGACAATGGCAGCGGCGTGGCGGCGGTGATCGAACTCGCGCGGCTGCTGCGTGATCTCGACGGGGTCGGCGCCAAGCGCATCCGTCTTGCGCTTTTCGTGAACGAAGAACCGCCGTATTTCATGACCGAGGCGATGGGCAGCCTCCACTACGGGCGCGCGCTCGCCCAACGCAACGAGCGGGTGGTCGCGATGTATTCGCTCGAGACCATCGGTTTTTATTCGAGCGAGCCAGGAAGCCAAGTCTATCCGGCGCCGTTCGGCCTGATGTTTCCCGCTCGCGGCGACTTCATCGCGTTTGTGGGGATGATGGGCTCGCGCGCGCTCGTGCGGGAGACGATGCGATCATTCCGCTCGCATACGTCCTTTCCCACCATCGGCGGAGTGGCGCCCGGTTTCGTTCCAGGCATCGCCTGGTCGGATCATTGGGCCTTTGCGCAGCAGGGCTTTCAAGCCGTGATGATCACCGACACGGCGCCGTTCCGCTATCCCCACTACCACCGGCCCAGCGACACTCCGGATAAAGTCGACACGGAAAAAGTCGCGCGCGTCGTAAAAGGCATGGAGCGCGTGATCCGGGATTTCAGCAGATAATGCTGTGCGCGTCGCAGGGGGCATGAACCATGTCCCGCGCAACCGACTTGCGCCATCTATGGCCGCGCCAGGATGCCGCCGGTCAGCGGCTGCGGCACGCCGGTTGTGGTGGGAAAGGTGAGTGGCAAACCCCTGAGCGTGCGCACTGCAAGATAGGCGAAGGCCTGCGCCTCGAGCGCATCGGCCGACCAGCCCACCGCGCTGGCGGTCTCGACCGGCGCGGGCGCGAGGCGCTCCGACAACATTCGCATCAGAGTCGGATTGCGCGTGCCGCCGCCGGCGACGATCCATCCCACCGGCGGCCGCGGCAGCAAGGTGATCGCATGGGCGACGGCGGCGGCGGTGATCGCCGTGAGCGTCGCCGCGCCATCCGGCGTGCTCTTGCCGGCAAGTCGCCCTTCCTCCGCCACCCAGTGACGGAAGGCATTGCGATCGAGCGATTTGGGCGGCGGCTTGGCAAAAAACGGGTGCGCCAGCACGCGCGTCACTGCGACGTCGTCGACCTTGCCCGCTGCCGCAGCGCGTCCCTCGTCATCCTGCGGTTGACCGGTCCGCAAGCGGACAAAATCGTCGATCAGCGCGTTGCCCGGCCCGGTATCGCAGGCAACCAGCTCGGCGTTGCCCTCGATGAAGGTGACGTTGGCGACGCCGCCGAGATTGAGCACGCCGACGGGATGCGGGCGGTTGAGCAGTCGCAGCATGGCGCGATGAAACACCGGCACCATGGGTGCGCCGTGGCCTCCGGCGGCCACATCGGCCGCGCGAAAGTCGTAGACGACGGGAATGCCGAGCCTGCCCGCGAGCGCCGCGCCATGACCGAGCTGGATGGTGAGCCCGCGATCGGGACGGTGCAGCACGGTCTGGCCATGGAAGCCCACCACGGCGACTTCGCTCGGCGCCATGCCGTTCGCCGCGAGGAACGCTTCGACGGCCTCGGCGTGCATGTCGGTCACCAGCTCTTCGGCCGTGGCGAGCATCGCCGGCCGTGCCTTGCGATCGGTGAGTTTGGCGGCAACCGCGATCGCGCGCCGCACGACGTCCCGCTCCCGATCGCTGTAGGGGCGATAGCCGGTCGGACCAAGGCGAGCAATCTCCTCGCCGTCCGTTTCGATGAGCGCCACGTCCACTCCGTCGTAGGACGTACCGCTCATCAGACCGATCGCAATGGCGCGCGCCATGCAGGCGTCCTTTAGTTGAATCCGGCGCTGGACCTGTTACACCACCGGCCCGAAAGAGGCGATAAAAGAGACGAGGGCATGAGCGCCTACAAGTCCGATTTCCTGCGTATTCTCGCGGAACGAGGATTCATCCATCAAGTTTCAGACGCCGAGGGCCTCGACGCCACGGCCGCTGGCGGGCCGATCACCGCCTATGTCGGTTTCGACGCCACCGCGCCCAGCCTCCACATCGGCAATCTGCTGACGATTATGATGTTGCGGTGGCTGCAGAAGACCGGCCATCGCCCAATCGCACTGATGGGGGGCGGTACGAGCAAGATCGGCGATCCGTCGGGCAAGGATACGACTCGCACGCTGCTGACCAACGTGCAGATCGACCGCAACATCGCCTCGATCCGCACGGTTTTTTCCCGCTTTCTCGATTTCGAGGCCGGCGCCATCATGGCGAACAACGCCGATTGGCTCGACCGGCTGGAATACATCCCGTTCCTGCGCGATGTCGGGCGCCACTTCACCATCAATAAGATGCTGACATTCGACTCGGTGAAGCTGCGGCTCGAGCGCGAGCAGCCGCTGACGTTTCTCGAGTTCAACTACATGATTCTGCAAGCCTACGACTTCGTGGAGCTTTACAAGCGCAACGGCTGCATTCTGCAGATGGGCGGATCCGACCAGTGGGGCAACATCGTCAACGGCATCGATCTCGGGCGTCGGCTGCTCAACGTTCAGCTGTTCGCGCTCACAACGCCGCTGCTGACGACGTCCTCGGGCAGCAAGATGGGCAAGACCGAGACCGGCGCGGTCTGGCTTAACGCGGATGCGATGAGTCCCTACGAGTACTGGCAGTTCTGGCGCAATTGCGAGGACGGCGACGTCGGTCGCTTGCTCAAGCTGTTTACCGAACTGCCGCTCGACGAGGTCGGACGTCTTGCTCGGCTGAAGGGGCAGGAGCTGAACGAGGCCAAAAAGGTCCTGGCGACCGAGGCGACTGCGCTGTTGCACGGCCGCGCCGCCGCCGACCAGGCGGCCGAAACCGCGCGGCGCACCTTTGAGGAAGGCGCGCTTGCCGAAACGTTGCCGACCGTCGAAATTCCGAGCGGGAAGCTCGAACCCGCTCTCAGTGTGCTCGATGCTGCGCTTCACGTCGGCTTAGTGTCGTCGAAGAGCGAGGCACGTCGGCAGATCAAGGGTGGCGGTCTGCGGGTCAACGACGTCGCGGTTGGGGACGAGAAGATGGTGCTCACGCCGCGCGACCTCACGCCGGAGGGCGTCATCAAGCTTTCGCTCGGCAGGAAGCGGCACGTCCTGCTGCGTCCGGTGTGATCGCAGCGGTGCCCACGGCTCTATCGGCGCAACCCAATCGAAGGGCGTTCCTAATACCGGTTGCTCGGCTGCGCGTAACTTTGCGGCGGCATGGGACCATTGCCGCCCGGGAATTCAAAGAACTTGCGCAACAAGCCCGGAGCCACCGCGGAAATCGGATTGACGCGCAACACCGGCGTGCTTGGCGGGCCGACCACCTCGTAGGTCACCCCGAGCAGGCCCTCGTTGCTGCCGCCAAGGAACGGGCCGACGATCGGGAGCTGACCGAACATGTTGTTGAGGCCGTAGAGCGGAACGAAAGTGCCGCGCATGCGCACCTCGTCGCGATGATAATCGATGTGGCCGTCGACCGTGCCGCCGATTGCAGGACCCTTGAGCAGCCCATCGCGGATGGTGAAGCGGCCGAGCGAGCGGGTGAACTCGACCCGCAGGCGCGAGAACTGGACACCGGGTGATGGGCCGCCGGGCTGCTCCGGGGCGGCAGCGACCCGCTCCAGCGCCCCTTCTCCGCGCACCACGAAGTCGCGAATATTGAGAATCCCCTCCTGCGGCGCCAGATCGGCGCTCTGCGGATCGAGCGCAATCCACATCTCGCCGCCGGCGAGCTTCGGATACACATCGGTGAAGCGGAAGAAGGCGCCGGCGTCGTTACTCTCCACGAAAACGATTTGGCGGCCGTTGCTGCCGCGCCCGCGCAAGTCGCCGCTGAGCGGCGCATCGCGTCCGAGCTTGCCGTTCAACGCAAAACTCATGATAACGCCGCTACGACGTGACACCCGCAGATCGAGCCCGCGCAGGGTCTCGCCGTTAAACCCGAGCACGCTGCCGAGTTTGACGTCGAGATCGATGTCCTTGTCGTGTTTTTGCTTGTTACTCGCAGGGCCGGTCAGCGTCGATTTGACGAAGCCGCGTCCGTCAAAAACATCGCCGCGCAGGGTGACGCGCAAGGTGCCGTCGGTGCCGCGCTCCGCTTTGAGCGTGGCCCTGTCGCCGTCCGAAAGGGCAAAGACGGGAAAATTGGCGGAGGCGACGTCGCCTGAGGCATCCATTTCGACCATGCCTTTGACCGAAGCGCCGGCCCCTTCCATCACCAAATCTTCGATCCGGGTCGCCGTCGGCTGTTTGATGAGCGTGAAGGTTGCGCGACCGGCGCGGCCGGGGGGCTTCAACCATCCGGGCAGCAGGTTGTCGACCTTGGCCTGGGTGAGATCGGCCTCGATGGCTAAGCGGCAGTCGCCGTCATTTGCCGCGACGCGTCCGCTGAGCTTGATCGGTACCGGTCCGGTGAGAAAGCCGGCGAGATCGAAGCCGAATTTGCTGCGCGCGCTTTCGTCGAGAGTGGCTTGGACGCGGATATCAGCGTCGCCGTCGCGCGGTTTGCGGTAGTCGAGGACAGCGGGAACACCGTTGATCTTGACGTCACCCCTGATCCAGTGACCGAGATTGTTGGCGGTCACCTTGAGCAGTGCGGCCTCCACCTTCTGGCCCATCACCATGCGTTCGGCGGCGAAGTTCGCAACGTCCATGTTGATC
>JBJMTU010000272.1:0-9679 GCA_045811545.1 Xanthobacteraceae bacterium
TGTTCCGAACCAAAGGGTACGTTCCCACGTGTTACTCTCCCGTCTGCCGCTCCGTATTGCTACGGCGCTCGACTTGCATGTGTTAGGCCTGCCGCCAGCGTTCGCTCTGAGCCAGGATCAAACTCTCAAGTTGGATGAGAACTTTTCCCGGCCGATCACAACGTTTGACGAGGTCCCACTCCTGCCGAGGCGGGTTGGCCTGCACGCGATTTGCATCGCACACAGCGCCGCTTCGCTCGACAAAGTGTTGACCTGAAACGTCGACCGCCGAAGTCTCGTCCGGCCGCTCCCCCTCGAAGACACGTCGCTCCGATCGGGGAGGCGGCCCGCAGGGACTCCGCCGTCCACGTTTCTCTTTCTTCCGATTCACCTGTCAAACAGCCCGGGGACCAGGGCGGTCCCCACCCTCCGGGGGACCGGAGAGCCGTCGAAGCTTCGGGCCTCCGATCGGGATCGGAAGCCTAGTCACCGAATATCAGTGAGGAGCTTCGAAGACGCGCCGTCACACCGAGGCGGCGGCGTGCCGAATTAGGGGTTATATATGGGTCCGAGCGCGCAAATGTCAACTCCCCGGCGGGGCCAAAATCCACCCTCCCGGTGCAAACCGGCAACAGCCATCTTCTTAAACAATATAGGGGGGTTAGCGGGCGGGGAAAGGCCTGCGCACGCCGTACTGCGGCCACATTCCTCCGTCCCTCTTGGCCGTGCAGTGGGAGGTGTCACTTCGGGGGGAATTGCGCCGACGTCCCATCGTCCGTGACGTACGGCGTTACCCATGGATTAGGCCAGAAGAGCTAGGACACGGTCGTTGACGGACCGTGAAGGCGGCGTCGTGCGCCGTTACTTCAAGTCAACGCCCGTCGTCCCGGTCGCGTTTGACACGTCGGGTGTTGGTAAACCGCGCGCAGGCGTTGGGGGGATGTCGGGCTTGGAGCAGGGCAGACGACACGCGGCGCTGCGTTCGACCTTGGAGGCCGAGCACATCGATCTCGGCAACGAGCCGCCATTGTCAGTCGACGGGGAGAACAGCGGCTTAGTGGACCGCCGCCGTGTTTCCGTCCAGTGGCTCAGCGGCGTCATTCTCACCGGTCTTTGCGGCGCGGCCCTTATGAGCGGGGCCGTTTTTGCAGCTCTCGACGGGGAGACCAACTTCGCCACCGTGCCGGAACGCGTGGAGGAAGCCTTGCGTGGCGCCGCCAGCGGCATCGTCGAGCGCGTGGCCACCCGCAAGGCCGACCGCCTGCCGCCGCCCGGCGAAGCCAATGCCGCGCGCCAGGTCATTCGCGTCTCGACGACCAGCCGCGGCAGCGGCAATCGCGAGATTGTGCGCGTGCGTCCCTTCACCCGCGTGGCGGGCAATCTCTCGCTCTCGGTATCCGAACTCTCCGCCAACGTTCCTGCGTTCAATGCGCAGAAGATGGCCGCCCGGTCCGAGGGACTTCCGGTCAGCGCCCAGGACGCTGCCGGCGCCGAGCCCGACGCGGAGGTCTCGTTCATAACCCGCGATCTCAATAGTACCTTGCCGCGGGCGAAGATTGCAGCGGTAGCCTCGCTCGACGAGGTGCTCGCGCGGGTGCGCGAGGCGGCGAGCTGGGACGGAAATCTCGCGCAAAAGCCGGCTCTGCTCGCAAGCGCGCTTCCCACGACGCTGGCGGCTTATGCCCCGGAGCGGCACGGCGATCCGTATGCTGGTTTCGAACCGCGGATCGTGCCGGAAAACGTCAGCCTGCTGCCCAAGACCACGGCCCAGGTGACCGGCGGGAATGCCTGGACCGAGCGCACAATCGTGCTCAAGAAGGGTGATTCCGTGTCCGCGTTCTTGCGCGAGCTTGGTGCGACGGCAGACGAGATCAAGGCGATTACCACGGCGTTCGGCGGCCGCGGAAAAGACAGCAGCCCGCGCGACGGTTATAAGCTGCGCGTTCTGCTCGCGCCCGCGAGCGACGGCATACGGCTGCGGCCGGTACGCGTCATCATCGCCACCGATACAGCAGTCGAGGCCATGGTCGCATGGTCGGAACTCGGCAAATACGTTGCCGTCGACGTGCGCCGCGCCAACAGCGTGGCGTCATCCAGCAGCGACGACGATGATGACGGCAAGGGAGTCAGGCTCTATCAGAGCATCTACGAGACCGCGTTACGCAATCACGTGCCGCGTCCGGTCATCGACGAGTACGTCCGCATCTATTCCTACGATGTCGATTTCCAGCGCAAGGTGCAGCCGGGCGATTCTTTCGAGATCCTGTACGCAGGCGAAGATGACAACCCAAGCGACAACAGCAAGGGAGACGTATTGTTCGCTTTGCTGACCACTGGCGGGGAGACGAGAAAATTCTACCGCTACCAAACGGGCGACGATAACGTCATCGACTACTATGACGAGACCGGCAAAAGTGCGAAGAAGTTTTTGGTCCGCAAGCCCGTCTCGGACGGCAACATAACGTCCGGCTTCGGCGGTCGTAACCATCCCTTGCTCGGCTACGACAAGATGCATACCGGCGTCGACTGGGCCTCATCGACGGGAACGCCGGTGTTCGCCGCAGGCAATGGCGTCATCGACAAGATCGGTTGGGAAGGTGGCTACGGCAAATACATCCGCATTCGGCACGCCAACGGTTACGAGACCGCCTATGGCCACATGTCGGCTTTCGCCCGCAGCATGGAGGCCGGCAAGAAGGTCCGCCAGGGACAAGTGATCGGCTATGTCGGCTCGACCGGCTTGTCGACCGGGGCGCACCTGCATTACGAGATTCTGATCAACGGCCGCTTCGTCGATCCGATGAGAATCAGGCTGCCGCGCGGCCGCGTGTTGGAGGGCGCGCTGCTTGCAGGCTTCGACCAGGAACGCACGCGGCTCGACGCCATGATGACCCGCGCCACGCCTTCGCGTTACGCGCAGACCCGCTGATCGCAGGCGGTTCGTCGTAGCTCCGTTTCGTCACCCGTTCAGGCCGCTGCTGCGAGCTTGCCGTTGAAGGTGAGGCCCTGCTTGCCCGCCGATATGACGACCTTCTCGCCGTCCTTGATTTGCCCGGACAGGATCAATTCGGCGAGCGGATCCTGTACCGACTTCTGAATGACACGTTTGAGCGGACGCGCGCCGTAGGCGGGATCATAGCCCTTTTCCGCGAGCCACTCGCGCGCCGAAGGTTCGAGGGCAATGGCAATCTTGCGGTCTTCGAGCAGCCTTGCGAGTCGCGCCATCTGGATATCGACGATTTTCGTCATGTCGCTGCGCTTGAGTCTGTGGAACAGAATGATCTCGTCGATGCGGTTGAGGAATTCAGGGCGGAAATTCGCCCGCACCACCGCCATGACCTGATCGCGCACGGCATCTGTGTCCTGGCCCTCCGGTTGGTTCGCCAGATATTCGGAGCCGAGATTCGAGGTCATCACGATCAGCGTATTGCGGAAGTCGACGGTGTGACCTTGCCCATCGGTGAGACGGCCGTCGTCGAGCACCTGCAGGAGCACGTTGAAGACGTCCGGGTGCGCTTTCTCGATCTCGTCGAACAGCACCACTTGATAAGGCCGCCGCCGCACCGCCTCAGTGAGCGTGCCGCCTTCCTCATAACCGACATAACCCGGCGGCGCGCCAATCAGGCGAGCGACCGAATGTTTCTCCATGTACTCCGACATGTCGATGCGAACCATCGCGGTCTCGTCATCGAACAGGTATTCGGCCAATGCCTTGGTCAGCTCGGTTTTGCCGACGCCGGTCGGGCCCAAGAACATGAAGGAGCCGATCGGCCGGTGCGGATCCTGCAGGCCGGCGCGCGCCCGGCGCACCGCGGTGGACACCGCCTTGACCGCTTCCGCCTGACCGATGACGCGCTTGCTGAGCTGCTCTTCCATGCGCAGCAGCTTCTCTTTCTCGCCTTCGAGCATCTTCTCGACCGGCACCCCGGTCCAGCGTGAGACCACCTGCGCGACATGGTCGGCGGTCACCGCCTCCTCGACCATGGCCCCCTTGCCCTCCGCCGCCTCGATGCTCTTGAGCTTCTTCTCGATTTCCGGAATGCGACCGTAGGCAAGCTCGCCGGCGCGCTGGTATTCTCCTTTGCGCTGCGCGTTCGCGAGCTCGGTCCGCAAATGGTCGAGCTCGGTCTTGAGCTTTTGGGCGTCGGAGAGCTTCTCCTTCTCTGCTTTCCACCGCGCGGTGAGATCGGCGGACTGCTTTTCAAGCGCGGCCAACTCCTTCTCGAGCCGCTTGAGCCGCTCCTTCGAGCCTGGATCGGCTTCTTTCCTGAGCGCCTCCTGTTCGATCTTGAGCCGCACGATCTCGCGGTCGATCGAATCGAGTTCCTCCGGCTTGGAATCGACCTGCATCTTGAGGCGCGCGGCCGCCTCATCGATCAGGTCGATGGCCTTGTCCGGAAGAAAGCGGTCGGCGATGTAGCGATGCGAGAGCGTGGCCGCCGCGACGAGCGCCGAGTCGGTGATGCGAACCCCATGGTGCTGCTCGTATCTGTCCTTCAGCCCGCGCAGGATCGAGATCGTATCCTCGACGCTCGGCTCGTTCACATAGACCGGCTGGAAACGCCGCGCGAGGGCCGCATCTTTCTCGACGTGCTTCTTGTATTCGTCGAGGGTGGTTGCGCCGACACAGTGCAGCTCACCGCGCGCGAGCGCCGGCTTGAGCAGGTTGGAGGCATCCATGGCGCCATCCGCTTTGCCGGCACCGACGAGCGTGTGCATCTCGTCGATGAACAGGATGATGCCGCCATGCGAGGAGATCACCTCCTGCAGGACGGCTTTGAGCCGCTCCTCGAACTCGCCGCGATATTTCGCACCTGCAATCAACGCGCCCAAGTCGAGCGCCAGCAGTTTTTTGTCCTGCAGGCTTTCCGGCACATCGCCGTTGACGATGCGCTGGGCAAGGCCTTCCACGATCGCGGTCTTGCCGACCCCGGGTTCGCCGATCAACACCGGATTATTCTTGGTGCGCCGGGAGAGTACCTGGATCGTGCGTCGAATCTCCTCGTCGCGGCCGATCACCGGATCGATCTTGCCCTCGCGGGCAGCCTGAGTGAGATCACGGGCGTACTTTTTCAGCGCGTCGTAGGCGCTTTCGGCCGAGCTCGTGTCGGCCGTGCGGCCCTGTCGCAACGCGTTGATCGCCGCGTTGAGGTTCTGCGGCGTGACGCCCACGCGGGCCAAAATGCGCCCCGCCTCACTGTCCTTCTCGAGCGCAAGCGCTAGCAGGAGCCGCTCGACCGTGACGTAGCTGTCGCCTGCCTTCTCCGCAACCTTCTGCGCTTGATCGAAAACTCGCGCCAGCGCCGGAGCCAGATAGACTTGACCAGCGCCGCCGCCCGATACTTTGGGTAGCTTGGCAAGCGCCGCCTCCACGGCCGAAAGCGCTTCGCGCGATCGGCCGCCCGCGCGGTCGATCAAGCCGCTGGCCAAACCCTCGGGGTCGTCGAGCATAACCTTCAGCAGGTGCTCGGGCGTGAATTGCTGATGACCCTCGCGCAGGGCCAGCGACTGCGCAGATTGAACAAACCCCTGGGCGCGGTCGGTATACTTTTGGAAATCCATTGCAGCTCCTCGGCATACCGCTCGCGCCGGCGGCGCAAGAGGGCTCTCCACCGTCACTGACCTAAGCGAAATACCTGCGCGCGATCAATCGGCCGAGCCCCGAATGACGATCCTAAATCGGTATGTGGGAAGCGGCCGTTTGCGGCGAAAGAGGCCGCGGGTGATTTTCGGACGCCGGCTAGGCAGGCAGCGGTTCAGCAGCTAACAAGGAAGCCATGACCGATGCACATCCAAAAATCCACGCCATCTACCGCTATCCGGTCAAGGGGCTTTCGCCGGAGTCCCTCGCATGCACGCGGCTTGCGGTCGAGGAAACCTTGCCGGCCGATCGCCTCTACGCCATCGAGAACGGGCCATCCGGCTTCGACCCCGCCGCACCCCGTCATCAACCCAAGCAGCGCTACCTCATGTTGATGCGCAACGAGCGGCTGGCTCGGCTGCGCACTCGTTTCCACGACACGAGCCATACTCTCGTTATCGAGACGCAAGGCCGCGAGGCCGCGCGCGGCAATCTGCGCACGTCCGAAGGCCGTGCGGAAATTGAGCGGTTCTTCGCGGTCTTCTGCGCCGATGAGTTGCGGGGTGCGCCCAAGGTGCTGCACGCACCGGGCTTTAGCTTCTCCGACGTGGCGCGCAAGGTCGTCTCGATCATCAACCTGGCCTCGGTCGCCGCCGTCGAAGGCGTGGTCGGCGGGCCCGTCGATCCGCTGCGCTTCCGCGGCAATGTCTACGTGAGCGGCTGGCCGGCGTGGCGCGAGTTCGATCTTCTCGGGCAGGAGATCACGGTCGGCAGCCGCGCGCGGCTCAGAGTCATCAAGCGCATCGTGCGCTGTGCGGCGACCAACGTCGATCCGGATACCGGCATCCGCGATCTCTCGATCCCCGACACACTGATGCGCGGCTTCGGCCATGCCGACTGCGGCGTCTATGCCGAGGTGATAGAGGCGGGAGAGATTGCCGTCGGAGACGAACTGGGCCCCTGAACCTCTCAGAGGACCGGCAAGCCCGCGCGGCTGCGACCGGTTACCGTGCCGCTCCGGAGAGCGCAGCGGCGGCGGTCCTGCCGCGCCGGCTGAGCAAGAACACGCCCTGCTCGCCGAGCAAGTTCCAGGTCCACCACGGCGCATTGATTCGCAATGCCCGTCCCCAAGCATCGAGCGCCACCGATTTTTCTATGTGCGCGCCCACGACGTGGCAAAGCTCGCGGAAATCCTTGATGCTGCAGAAGTGGATGTTGGGGGAATCCCACCATGCATACGGCAGATTATCCGTGCGCGGCATGTGCCCACCGAGCAGGATTTGCAGGCGGATTCTCCAGTGGCCGAAGTTGGGAAACGAGACGATGCCATGGCGGCCGATGCGCAACATGTGCTCGAGTACGACGCGCGGCTGCCGGGTGGCCTGCAGCGTCTGCGAGAGCACGACATAATCGAAAGCGTCGTCCGGATAGTCGGCGAGGTCTGTATCGGCGTCGCCCTGGATCACCGCGAGCCCTTTTGCGACGCATTCGTTGACCCCCTCCCGAGACAACTCGATGCCGCGCCCGTCGACGCCGCGCGTCTCCGCGAGCAGCTGCAGCAATTCGCCATCGCCGCAACCCACGTCGAGGACTTTGGCGCTGGGCGCAACCATGTCGGCAACCGCCAGCAGATCGACGCGTGCACCGGCGTGGGTGCGCGCGGCCTCCGCCATGGTCAAATCGTGCTTGAGGCGCATCAGCATGGTCATCCCCGCGCGGTCGGCAGGCCGCGCGCCTTGGCCGCACCTTCGAGAAACCCGCGCACGATGTCGAACAGCTCCGGCTCCTCGAGCAGGAAAGCGTCGTGACCCTTGTCGGTCACGATCTCGGCAAACGATACGCGCGCGCCGCCGGCGTTGAGCGCGTGCATGATGGCGCGCGAGTCCGAGGTCGGAAAGAGCCAGTCCGACGTAAAGGAGATCACGCAAAATCGCGTCGGTGTGTCCTTGAACGCGTTGGCGAGCACACCGCCGTAATCTTCCGCGAGATCAAAATAGTCCATCGCGCGCGTCAGGTAGAGGTAGGAATTGGCATCGAAGCGCTCGACGAAGCTAATGCCCTGGTGGCGCAGATAGCTCTCCACTTGAAAGTCGGCGTCGAAGGAGAACGTCGGATTGTCGCGGTCTTGGAATCGACGACCAAATTTGCGGTGCAACGCCGCGTCGGAGAGATATGTGATGTGGTTGCCCATGCGCGCGACGGCGAGTCCGCGCCGCGGATTCGTGCCCTCGGCGAAATAACGCCCGTGCCGCCATTCCGGGTCGGCCATCACCGCCTGCCGGCCGACCTCGTGGAAGGCGATGTTCTGCGCCGAATGACGCGTCGAGGTCGCGATCGGCAACGCCGAGAACACCCGCTGCGGATAGCTCGCGCACCATTGCAGCACCTGCATTCCGCCCATCGAGCCGCCGGCCATGGAGAACAGCGAGGCGATTCCGAGATGGTCCAGCAGCATGGCCTGTGCGCGCACCATGTCGCGAATGGTGATGACGGGAAAATCGAGACCCCAGGGCATGCCGGTCTTCGGATTGGTGGAGGCCGGTCCGGTCGTGCCCATGCAGCCGCCGACCACGTTCGGGCAAATGACGAAGTAGCGCTCGGGATCGATCGGCCGGCCCGGGCCGACCATGGTTTCCCACCACCCCTGCTTCTGCGTCACGGGATGCACATTGGCCACGTGCTGGTCGCCGGTGAGCGCATGGCAGATCAGCACCGCGTTGCTGCGCTCGGCATTGAGGGTGCCATAGGTCTGATAAGCCATCTGGAACGGAGCAAGGTCGATGCCGGCATCGAGTGACAACGGCTTGTCCATGCCGAAACGAACGACGAGCGAATGCGGATTGTCGGCCTCGCGCGCGCGGTCGGCAGGATCGGATGCGACGCTGAAATCGACCTCGACCATTCGTTACGACCCGGCCGGCGAACCGAAATAGCCGCCGATCTAAGCGCACGCCTAGCGAAGGGCGCCGCGACGGCGTTAGATAGGCCGCGCGGCGCCGCTGTCAATGTTTTCTTTGCTTTAGCCGGTTCGCCCACCTATCAATGCCGCGCCTGAAACCGGTCGATGCGCGAGAAAAGCGGCAAAACGCGTCATGGTAAAACCGTCCCAGTCTCAAACACCGTCGCTCGGCGAGCTGCGGCGAGAAATCGACCGCATCGACGAGGCGATGCACCGGCTTTTGATGGAGCGGGGGCAAATCATCGACCGCCTCATCGCCACCAAACAGACGCACGAAACGGGCTCCGCATTCCGTCCGGCGCGCGAGGCGGACATGATGCGGCGGCTGGTCGAGCGGCACAAAGGTATCCTGCCGCTCGACACCGCCGAGAGTATCTGGCGCGTTATTATTTCCACTTTCACCTATGTACAGGCGCCGTTCGCCATTCACGCCGACCTGTCGGCGGGGGATGCGGCGATGCGCGATTCCGCGCGCTTCCATTTCGGCTTTACGGTGCCGTTCGTCCCGCACATCGGCGCTGCAAGCGTCGTGACGGCAGTCTCGGATTCCAAGGGCGATCTCGGTCTGGTGCCCGCATTCGCCATGGCGGGCAGCGGCGCCTGGTGGAGCGCGCTCGAATTGAATTCGGCACCCAAGATCATCGCCCGCTTGCCCTTCGTCGAACGTGCCGACCATCCGGCCGGCGTGCCGGTATTCGTCGTGTCGCGGGCCGCGCCCGATGCCATGGTCAAGGAGGTAGAAGTATGGAGCGTGCGGGTCGCCGGCTGGAGCACGGCGGCGGCGCAGGCGCTCGGCGCGCTCGCCGAAGTGATTGCCGTGCCGGATGGCGGCTTCGACAGCGCAGCCCTGCTGATCTCCGTGCCGCAAGGTGGCCGCATCGATCGGGTGACGGACATGCTGGTGACGGCCGGCGCCTCCGTGCGCGCCGCAGCCCTCGTCGGAAGCCACGCAACCCGCTATAGGGTCTCCGCCGAAGGCGTGCCGCCGGTCCCGACCGGCCGGTGAGTTCCGGAGTGTGAGATGTCCGTCCTGCAGCGCCCGCAACCGCGTCCCGGCGTGCTCGCGATCGATCCCTATGTTCCCGGGAAGAGCACGGCACCGGGCCTCGCCCGCGTGATCAAGCTGTCCTCTAACGAAACGCCGCTCGGACCGAGCCCAA
>JBJMTU010000273.1:0-12913 GCA_045811545.1 Xanthobacteraceae bacterium
AAGCGTCGCAAGGCCCAGGCGAAAGGCCGCGCGGCTCCTTCCCACGCGAGCGGTGATCAGTCCCACGATTCCGCCGGAATTGCCGACAAGACTAAGCAAGAGCGCTAGAGCCAGCGTGCAGGCGTTCCTGATTGGTTGCCGCGTGCAATAGCGGCGTTTGCGGAAAGGGGAGCGGCATGGATCGCATTCGCATATGCGGCGGTCAGCGCCTTAGTGGAGCCATTCCGATCTCCGGGGCGAAGAACGCTACCTTGCCCTTGATGATCGCGAGCCTGCTCACGGACAAGACGCTCATCCTCGACAACGTCCCCCGGCTAGCCGACGTGGCTTTGCTCCAGCGCATCCTCGGCAATCACGGCGTCGATGTCATGGTGAGCGGCAAGCGTACGGGCGAAACCCAGTACGACGGCCAAACGCTGCACATCTCCGCCGCCAATATCATCGACACCACGGCTCCCTATGAGTTGGTTTCGCGCATGCGCGCGAGCTTCTGGGTGGTCGCTCCATTGGTCGCGCGCATGGGCGAAGCGAAGGTGTCGATGCCGGGCGGCTGTGCCATCGGCACGCGGCCCGTCGATCTTCTCATCATGGCGCTCGGACGGCTCGGCGCCGACATCGAGATCGATCGCGGCTACGTCATCGCCCGCGCCAAGAAAGGGCTCAAGGGCGGCGAGATCAAATTCCCCAAGGTGACCGTCGGCGGTACGCACACAGCGCTGATGGCGGCCGCGCTCGCGCGCGGCACAACGGTGATCGAGAACGCCGCGCGCGAACCGGAGATCACCGACGTCGCCGATTGCCTCAACAAGATGGGCGCCAAGATCACCGGCGCCGGCACCTCCCGCATCGTGGTCGAGGGGGTGCCGAAGCTCGACGGCGCGCGCCACCGCGTGCTGCCCGACCGCATCGAGACCGGCACCTATGCCATGGCCATTGCCATGGCCGGAGGCGACGTGCTCCTGGAGAATGCACGCCCCGAACTGCTGCAGTCGGCGCTCGACGTGCTCGCGCAAGCGGGGGTCGCAATCAGCGCGACCAACACCGGAGTGCGCGTCGAGCGCAACGGCTCGGGCCTCGCCCCGGTCGAGGTCAGCACCTCGCCGTTCCCGGGCTTTCCCACCGATCTTCAGGCGCAACTGATGGCGCTGATGACCCGGGCGAAAGGAACCTCGCGCATCACCGAGACGATCTTCGAGAACCGCTTCATGCACGTGCAGGAGCTCGTGCGGCTCGGCGCTCGCATTCAGCTCGACGGCGAATGCGCGACCATCGAGGGGGTGAGCACGCTCAAGGGCGCGCCGGTGATGGCGACCGATCTGCGCGCCTCGGTCTCGCTCGTCATTGCCGCGCTTGCGGCAGAAGGCGAGACCATCGTCAACCGTGTCTATCACCTCGACCGCGGCTTCGAGAGGCTCGAGGACAAGCTGGCGGCATGCGGCGCCGCCATCGAGCGCATCAGCGGCTGAGGTCTAGCCGCACATCAGGTGTCAGGCCCGCGAACGCGCATAGGTGCTGAGTCAAGCTCAAGCGCAACCCTTCCGCGGTCATGCCAGCGCAGGCGGGCATCCAAGTAAACGCGCGTGGACGCGGGCAACGCCGAGGCGGTGCTTATCATCAAGTCCGGCGATTACTGGATCGTTCGCTTTCGCGGACGATGACACCGGATAGCGTGCCATGGCCACGTTCGTTCGAGTCGCGACGGCCTTGACGCTTGTCCTGGCGCTTGCCGGCGGCGCCGACGCACAGCTGCTGGATTGCCTCGGGGGTCAAAGACCCAGCCAGGTGGCCGAACTGATGTTCGGCCGCAACATCGGCGGCCGCCTCGGCGTGAACGAAGCCGATTGGAGCCGTTTCGTCGATCGCGAGATCACATCCCGGTTCCCGAACGGGCTCACCATGTTCAATGCCGCCGGGCAGTGGCGGGATGAGGCCACCAACAAGATCGTTCGCGAGCCCAGCAAGCTCGTACAGATCGTACTCCCCGGCCAGGTCGAGGACATTGCGCGCCTTAACGAGATCGTCGCAGCCTACAAGCGGCGCTTCAAACAGCACTCGGTGGTCATGATCGTGCGGCCGGCCTGTGTGTCCTTCTAGCCGGGGGGCGCCGCCTGCGGGTCGGATCGGCGCTCGCCCCGCTTGCGCCGCAGCCGCCCGCTTCCTAATTACCTTTCTACCATCGAACGTCTCGATGGGAGGGAACCATGGAGCCGGTGAAGTTCGTCGCCATCGACCGGGACGACCTGGAGGTTGTTTCCACCCACTTGCAGGATGCGCTCGTCAAAGTGGCCGACGTCATTTGGCGTCCGCAGGACAGGCGCGTGGTGGTCGCCTTGAGCCGCTTTGATTGGCTCTCGGCAGAGGGGACAAAACCCGAACTGCGACGCTGCCGTTCGGCGCTGCGCTTCGAGCGCGTGAATTGCTGCAAGTGCCGAAATGTCGATCCGGCCGGAAAGGCGGCAGTGCTCAACCTGCTCGCCGTCGAATTTCAGGAGACCGACCCGCCGGCCGGGGTGGTAAATCTCATTTTCTCCGGCGGGGGAATGCTGCGGCTCGAGGTCGAGTGCCTCGAAGCCGAGCTCGCTGATCTGGGGCCGTCGTGGCCGGCAGCCGCGCGCCCGATCCATGCCGACGACACGTCCGAGCTGCGGGGTTGACGGGTCATCGCGGTCGCGCCATTGACCGCGGATCCGGCCCGTATGGTCCGGTAGGACAGGGCCATGCCGATCCGCCTCGACCGCCGCGCTCCTGATTTCGCCGAGCGTTTCCGCGCTTTTCTCGCCACCAAACGCGAGGCTTCGGCCGACGTCGAGGCGGCCGTACGCGCGATCATTGCCGATGTCGCTGCTCGCGGTGATCGCGCCGTCGTCGAGCTCACGCGCCAGTTCGACCGCTTCGATCCGGATCGAAGCGGCCTCAAGGTGACGGCCGATGAGATCGACGCCGCCTGTGCGGCCTGCGACCGCCGGGCGCTCGACGCGCTCGCGCTCGCACGCGATCGCATCGAGACCTATCACCGCCGTCAACTCCCGGCCGACGACCGTTTCACCGACGCCCTCGGCGTCGAACTGGGGTCGCGTTGGAGCGCCATCGAAGCGGTCGGCCTGTACGTGCCCGGCGGAAGCGCCGCCTATCCGTCATCGGTGCTGATGAATGCGGTCCCGGCCAAGGTCGCCGGCGTTCCGCGGCTGGTGATGACGGTGCCGGCTCCGGAGGGAAAGCTCATCCCGCTCGTCCTGGCGGCGGCGAAACTTGCGGGGATTGACGAGATTTATCGCATCGGAGGCGCGCAAGCCGTGGCCGCGCTCGCTTACGGCACTGAGACGATCGCGCCTGTCGCCAAGATCGTCGGTCCCGGCAATGCCTATGTTGCGGCCGCAAAGCGCCTGGTCTTCGGCAAGGTTGGCATCGACATGATCGCCGGACCTTCGGAAGTGTTAATCCTCGCCGATCGAACCGGCCACCCCGACTGGATTGCAGCGGATCTGTTGGCACAGGCCGAGCATGATGCGAGCGCCCAGGCGATCTTGATCACGGACGATGCCGCGCTTGCCGACAACGTCGAGAAGGCGCTTGGCGCGCAGCTTGGCTCGCTGCCGCGCGCCTCCGTCGCCGCAGCCTCCTGGCGCGATTTCGGGGCCATCATCCTGGTCGGCGAACTCGACGAAGCCGTGCCCCTCGTCGACGCCATCGCGCCGGAACATCTCGAGATCGCGAGCGAGCATGCCGAGCGTCTCGCCTCCCGCATTCGCAACGCCGGGGCGATTTTTCTCGGAGCCCACACCCCCGAGGCGATCGGCGATTATGTCGGCGGCTCGAACCACGTCCTGCCGACTGCGCGCTCGGCCCGTTTCTCGTCCGGATTGGGCGTGCTCGACTTCATGAAGCGCACGTCGATCCTCAAATGCGGGCCCGATCAGTTGCGTGCGCTGGGCCCGGCCGCGATCGCGTTGGGCGAAGCGGAAGGACTCGACGCCCACGCTCGCTCGGTGAAGGTGCGCTTCAACCCGCAATGACACGCCCGCCGCGCGCGTCCCCTCGGAAGAAGAATCGCCTCGTTGCGGTGACCCTCGACGAAGCGTCGATCGGCCGCTCGAATCCGGACGTCGAGCACGAGCGCGCAGTCGCGATCTACGATCTGCTCGAAGACAACACCTTTGCGCCTAACGATGACGAGGACGGGCCCTTTGCGTTGCATTTGAGCATTACCGGATCGCGCCTCGCGTTCGACATCCGTCGTGCCGACGGCACGCCGGTGGTCGCTCATCTTCTGTCGCTTACGCCGCTGCGGCGCGTCGTAAAGGACTACTACACGGTCTGTGACAGTTACTACGCGGCAATTCGCACGGCGACGCCCGACCGCATCGAGGCGCTCGACATGGGCCGGCGTTCCCTTCACGACGAAGGCTCCAAGGTCCTGATGGAGCGGCTTTCGCGCAAGGTGAAGCTCGATTTCGACACTGCGCGTCGCCTGTTCACGTTGATTTGCGTGCTGCATTGGAAGGGGTGAAACGAACGTCGAGGTCCCGACCGCAGGCGGTGCTGTTTGCCTGCGGAATGAATTCCGTGCGCTCGCCTATGGCCGCGGCCATGCTCAAGCAAATGCTCGGCAGCTCGCTTTACGTCGGCTCTGCCGGCGTGCGCAAAGGCGAGCTCGATGCGTTCGCCGCCGCGGCAATGGAAGAGGTCGGCATCGACATCAGTGCGCACCGGCCGCTGACCTTTGAAGAGCTCGACGACTTGGAAGGTCTGAATTTCGATCTGATCGTCACGCTCTCACCCGAAGCGCACCATAAGGCGCTCGAGTTGACCCGAACGCTCGCCGCCGACGTCGAGTACTGGCCCACCGCGGATCCGACCGCCGTCGAGGGCAGCCGTGAGCAGCGGTTGAACGCGTACCGAGATGTACGCGATCAATTGCTGCGACGGATCAGGGAGCGCTTTCCTCCGGCACCGAGAGCCAACGAGTGAGCAGGCCCGAACTCGGCAGTTGTGGGACGGCGGTGATTCCGCTAGCTTGCGCGGCTTCGGGCGCGCTCGTCCCGTTTTCGCAAACGCCAAGGTAGTGGATGGCAAAGGAAGAACTCTTGGAATTTCCGGGGGTGGTAACGGAATTGCTTCCGAACGCCACGTTCCGGGTCAAGCTTGAAAACGAACACGAGATCATCGCCCATACCGCAGGACGCATGCGCAAGAACCGAATCCGTGTGTTGGCCGGCGACAAGGTCTTGGTCGAAATGACTCCCTACGATTTGACCAAAGGTCGTATCACCTATCGTTTCAAATAGCGGTGCTTTTCGGAGCTCACAACCCTGGCCATTGAGTTACGGCACAAGCAAAGATGATCGGCCGTCCAAAGCTCGTCCTCGCTTCGGGCTCTCCCCGCCGGGTCACGCTCATCAATCAGGCCGGCATCGAGCCCGACGCGCTGCGTCCCGCCAACGTCGACGAGACGCCGCGGCGGGGAGAACTGCCGCGCGCTTGCGCCAATCGACTCGCGCGTGCCAAGGCCGAGGTTGCGCTCGATTTGGTGCGTGCCGACGAAGAACTTCAGGGAGCGTATATCCTCGCTGCCGATACCGTGGTTGCCGTCGGTCGGCGCATCCTGCCCAATCCCGAGCTGGTCGACGAAGCCTCGCAATGCCTGCGCCTCCTGTCCGGCCGTAATCATCGCGTGCATACGGCGATCTGCCTGGTGACGCCGAAAGAGGCCTACCGTCAGCGGCTGGTGGAGACGCGCGTGCGCTTCAAGCGCCTGTCGGAGGATGACATCGAGACCTACCTGGCCTCGGGCGAATGGCGCGGCAAAGCCGGCGGTTACGCGGCGCAAGGGATCGCCGGGAGCTTCATCGTCAAGATCGTGGGCTCTTATAGCAACGTCGTCGGGCTTCCGCTCTACGAAGTGACCACGCTGCTGTCCGGCGAGGGTTATCCAATCCGCGCCGGTTGGCTCAATGTCGTGTGATGCTTGGCGCCGCACGCGCCGACTACCATATTCACCAGGATGTCCGAGCCCAATCTTCGCACCAAGGCTTGCCCGATCTGCGGCAAGCCGGCGCTCGAAACGTTCCGGCCGTTTTGCAGCCGGCGCTGCGCCGATGTCGATCTCAACCGCTGGCTCAGCGGCGTTTACGCGGTGCCGGTCAAGGAAGAAGAAGACGAAGACGGGACCGCAACGCCCGGCGATGAGGCATCCGGAACGTGAATTGCGCGGGCGGAGCGCTGTTCTGGACAGCCCGGAATCGAGCCTCTATAAACCCCGCGCTCCTTCGTCCGCCGTCCCGCGGGCGCGGCGCCCAGGTAGCTCAGTTGGTAGAGCACTGCACTGAAAATGCAGGTGTCGGTGGTTCAATTCCGCCCCTGGGCACCAAATCACGCCTAAGCTCCTGTCAGTACTAAAGGGTGGCATCCGGTTCGACCTCGGGTGGGCGCTCTCGGCGATTCGGACAGACTCCAACATTGGACTTGGAACGTCCGTTTCTGACCATCTCGGACTTTGCGTCGGGTCAGCTGCAACGCCCGAAATGGCCGTAAGCGGAACTTCCGCCTTGCAGGAGAAGACGCTCGAAGCGGCTGTAGACCCGAGAGCACCTGAAAGCCGCGCTTTCCGACACGCTTTTTTGTCCGCGCATGTCACACTCGCTTATCCTGTCTCGTCATGTGGTCGGAACCAACGAAAGGAACCCGACCATGACTGCCAAGCTCGACGTGCTAGCCGCCGCTCCTTCTCTCATGAAGAACTGGATGAGCACTTCGCTGGCTGTTACGGCCAGCCTCGAGCCTACGCTTGTAGAGCTGGTGAAGATCCGAGCCTTGCAGCTCAACGGCTGTGCCAACTGCATAAACATGCACACCGCCGAGGCGCGCGCGAAGGGCGAAACCGAGCAGCGCATCTATCTGCTCTCGGCGTGGCGAGAGGCGCCTTGCTACACCGACCGTGAGCGCGCCGCGCTTGCCTGGACAGATGCATTGACGCAGCTTTCACAAGGGCACACCCATGAGGCCGCCTATGAAGGGCTCCAGGCTCAATTCTCCGATGAGGAGCAGGTAAAACTCACCCTCGTGATCAATGTCATCAACGGCTGGAACCGTCTCGCGGTGGGCTTTCACGTGTGGCTGGAGCAGGCTGCGGCGAAGGCAGCATGATGAGCGAGGCTGACCATCGGGACGCGGCGGCGATCTTCGATCCGCTGCGTCCCCGCCTCATGCGCGTTGCCTACCGCATGCTCGGCTCAGTCGCCGATGCCGAGGATGTGGTGCAGGAGGCGTTCATCCGCTGGATGGGGGCTAGCCGCAGCGAGGTGCGCGAACCCGAAGCCTTCCTTCGCCGCACCGTAACGCGGCTGTGTCTCGATCAGCTCAAGTCAGCGAGGCACCGGCGAGAGGCCTACGTCGGCTCGTGGCTTCCGGAGCCGATTGTCGAGGAGGATGAGGAAGCGGAAGAGGACATCACCTTGCCGCTTATGCTTGCGCTCGAGCGGCTCTCTCCGCTCGAACGCGCCGCCTTCCTGCTCCACGACGTTTTCGAGATCGGTTTTGAGGAAGTCGCAGTGACGATCCAACGCAGCCCTGCCGCTTGCCGACAGCTCGCCGCCCGTGCCAGGGCCCATGTCCGCGAAGCACGACCCCGTTTTCAGGTGGAGAAGCTGCGCGGCCTTGAAATCGCCAACGCCTTCTTTGCCGCCTCGCGCAACGGCGACATGACCAAACTCGGCGCGATGCTCGCTGCCGATGTCAGCCTGTATGCGGACGGCGGTGGCAAGCGGCCCGCAGCGCCGCAACCTATCCTCGGCTACGACCGTGTCATGAAGGTACACGAGGCGCTGGCAGTGCTATTCCGCAAGCACGGGTCGAACCTGGTCCGCACCGCCTTGATCAACGGTCTGCCGGGCTTCGTGACCCGAGAAGCTGATGGGGAACTCCAGACGACCGCCCTTGAGATCGACGATGGGATGGTCACAGCAATCTACGTGATGCGCAATCCCGACAAGCTCAGGCACCTGCACTAGGCTGCGGGCATGTGGCCGCGATTGGCGCAAAAGCCGAGATAGTAGGTATCGAGTTCCGCCGGCTGCCCGCTTCCAAGGCAATAACTCCGCAATGAGAGCAATGGAGAGGTAGACATTTCCGCGCACATCGCGACTTTTGGGGCGCCTGGAGCAATCAACGGAACTACTCTTGGGTCTTGCCGGCCACCCTTCGCTGACGCGATGGCAGCGTGCGCTGACACACCTGAAGGCTTCGGCACCACGAGCTTCAATCGACCCGAGCTCGACGGAAAGCGAGCCGCTTGGACTGCCCGCCCCGCCGCGACAACCGTGAGAGCACCTTATGCCGTTCAAGGTCCAGGTCGGTCCGCACCAAGTCTCCATCCATCAAGGGCAGACGGTGCTGGTGAGCGAGCCAGATGGGCAGATCAACTGGCCGAGCGAGAAGGGCCTCTACTTCTTCGACACACGCGTCATCAGCAGTTGGGCCATCTACGCCAATGGCGAGCCCTGGGATCTGCTCAATGGCGGTGCGATCACCCATTACGCGTCACGGACTTATCTCACCAATCGAAGGATTGCGACCACGGATGGCGTCATCCCACCGCGCACCCTCGGGCTCGTCGTCAGCCGATCGATCAGCGGCGGCATGCACGAGGATCTCGACATCACGAACAACAGCATGAAGCGGGTGCAGTTTCAGCTCGAGATCGCGCTGCGTTGCGATTTCGCAGACATTTTCGAGGTGAAGTCGGGCGGCATCGTTCGCCGCGGTCGGATCACCACGAGATGGTCGCAGAGGCAGCAACAGCTTCGGACGATTTATCGTAACGGCGATTTCGTCCGCGCTGTCACGGTCTCTCGAGCGCACGGGCAGGCCGAGGCGGTGTATGCCAATGGCCGGCTCAGCTTCGAGGTCGGACTCGACCCCGGTGAAGCCTGGCATTGCTGCTTGCTCTATACGCTGGAGGACGGTGAGCGGTCTTTCGCGCACCAGAACGGCTGCGTCGACCAACACCACAGAACGCAGCACGCGGAGACGTTGGCGGACTGGCTGCGGTCGGTGCTGAAGATCCGCACCAGCAACGAGGAGTTCTATCGTCTCTACCGGCAAGCGCTCGAGGACATGGCTGCGCTCCGATTGCCCATCGTGGGCACCGATCACATGGTCTTCCTGCCGGCCGCCGGCCTGCCTTGGTTCGTCGCCCCGTTCGGCCGGGACAGCCTGATCGTTTCGCTACAGAACATGCTCATCTATCCGGACTTCGCCCGCGGCACGCTCGACATCCTGGGCTCGCTTCAAGCGAAGGACGAGGACGTCTACCGCGACGCGGAACCCGGCAAGATCTTGCACGAGATCCGCTATGGGGAGCTGGCGCACTTCAAGCTGATCCCGCACACACCCTACTACGGCACCGCCGATGCTACCCCGCTCTATCTGATCACCCTCCATGCCGCCTGGAGGGCGACCGGCGATAGGTCGCTGTTGGAACGGCATCTCGAAACTGCCGAGCGATGCCTCTCCTGGATTGACAACTACGGCGACCGAGACGGCGATGGATTTCAGGAATACCAGACCCGCTCTCCGGTCGGCTACGAGAACATGGGCTGGAAGGATTCCGGAGACAGCGTGGTCTACCCGGACGGGTCGTTGGTACGCGGGCCAAAGGCTCTCTGCGAATTGCAGGGCTACGTCTACGACGCCTGGCTGCGCATGTCCGAAGTATTCGCTGAGCTTGGCAAGCACAGCCGCGCCGAGCAATTTCGAACGAAGGCGGCAGCGCTGTTCGACCAGTTCAACGAGGCGTTTTGGGACGAGGAGTTGGGCTGCTACGCCTTTGCGCTGGACGGCGAGAAGAAGAAGGTGCTGACGGTTGCCTCCAACGCGGGGCATTGCCTGTGGTCAGGCATCGTTCCGCCGGAGCGAGCCGCCAAGGTCGTGCGGCGCCTGATGGCGCCGGACATGTGGAGCGGTTGGGGCATCCGCACGCTCTCCGCCCTGCACCCGGCGTTCAATCCGTACAACTATCAGACTGGATCGGTCTGGCCGCACGACAACGCCATCATAGCGCTCGGGTTCAAACGCTATGGCTTCGGCGCCGAGGCGGCGAGGATCGCTCGCGATATCAGCGACGCGGCAAGCCACTTCTTGTTCAACCAGCTACCCGAGCTCTACACGACGATCGAGCGCGATGAGGCGAGCTTCCCGGCCCAATACCTTGGGGCAAACATACCGCAGGCCTGGGCGGCGGGTTCGGTCTTCGCGTTGATGCAGGCGATGCTTGGGTTCGTCCCGAACGCGCCGCGAGGAAAGTTGTACGTCGATCCGTCGCTGCCGGCATGGCTGCCCGACCTGACCGTGTTCGACCTTCGCGTCGGCGGACACCGATTTGACATCCGATTCTGGCGCGACGGCGAGAAGACGCAGTTCGAGGTGTTGAAGGGCGATCCGACGGCGGTCGAGCGCCGCAGCTTCGGTGCCCAATTCGCGCAAGCCGCGCTGTCGTAGGTACAGGACGTGGCATGCTCACCAGATCACCAAGACCGCAAAACAACCTACCGTCTGCCGAAAGCCTGCAGGCGCTGGATCGGCTGAACGCCTTCCTTGCGGCTCTGCTGATGGGCTTCGGACCGTTTCTTGCAGCGTGCCTGGCGGATCGCGGATGGATGCCGGCAAACATCGGACTTGTCCTGACCGCCAGCGGACTTGCCGGCTTATTGCTCCAGGCACCAGCAGGCGACCTCATCGACATGGCCAAATCAAAACGCGCGTTGGTCGCAATGGGAACCGCCGCTCTCATGTTTGCGGCATCGATCTTCGGGGTGCGGTCGGACTTTCCCTCGGTCTTCGCGGCGGCTGTCGTACAAGGCATGGCGGGAACCGTCCTCGGGCCGGGGATCGCCGCCATCAGTCTGGGATTGGTCGGGCACGATGCGCTCGCTGAACGGCTCGGGCGCAACCAGCGCTTCGCCTCCATCGGTGGCTTGGCGGCAGCCGGCCTCATGGGTGTCATCGGCTACGTCCTGTCCACCCGCGATATCTTTTTCGTGACCGTCGCACTGGGGCTTCCGGTGCTCTTGGCGCTCACCAAGATACGCGCTGCCGACATTCACTTCGGCCGCTCCTGTGGTGCTTCCAATCACGATTCTCCGCACCCTCAGAGGGCCAGCCGCGCCATCCTGTTCAAAGACCATCGCCTTCTTACCTTTGCGGCTTGCCTATTTCTGTTCCAAGTCGCGAACGCCTCCATGCTCCCGCTCATCGGGGAAGCCTTGGTGCAGGCGCAAGGTCGTCGGTCGTCGCTCGTGATCTCAGCGTTGGTCGTCGTTCCACAGCTCCTTGTTGCCGTGTTGGCGCCATGGGTGGGACGGACGGCCAACAGCTGGGGACGTCGGCCGCTTCTGCTCATCGGATTGGGTGTTGTGCCAATTCGCTCCGCGCTCTTGGCGTTTACAGCAGACCCGGCGCTGCTCGTTCTCATCCAAGTGCTGGACGGCCTAACCGGAGCCGTGCTTGGCGTCCTGACCGCGCTGGTGATCGCGGACATCACGCAAGGGACCGGCCGGTTCAACCTGGCTCAGGGTCTCATCGGCACTCTTTCCGGCCTCGGCGCTTCCCTCAGCACCTCGGTGTGGGGGCTCGTGGCCGAGAGATTCGGCTACATGGTCGGCTTCTTGGGCGTGACCACCGTGGGTCTGACAGCCGTCGCCGTCCTCTCGGTGTTCATGCCAGAAACGAACCCATCAGCGCCGCAACGGAGGCCTGCCGTGGTCGGCCGATCGGCTTGAGCCATGCACAGAGCGTCAAGATCACGCCCCCTTTGATTTTGGCTTTTGGTTGGCCTCCTTCGCGCCGCCTCTACGCTGGCCAAGCTTTGCGTCCTGCGCCGATTTTGCGGCGGCACGCTCGCTCTTTGCGTGCTTCGACGACTCCGCCTTCTGCGCCGATTTGGCGGCAATACGCTCGGTTTTTGCGTGCTCTGCCGATTTGGTCCGCTCCGTCTTAGCCGGCTGCCCCGATTTCGCGGCAATGACAATGCGCTTCACCTTCGGGGGCTGCGCCGATGTGATGACAATGCGCTCCGCCTTTGCAGGCCGCCCGGATTTGGCGGCACGACGCTCCGCCTTCGCGTGCCGCGCCGATTTGGCAACGCGCTCCAGCTTTGCGTGCCGCACCGGTTTTGCGGCGATGCGCTCCGTGGGGGTATCTCGTTTCGTTTGCTCGCGGGCCGCAACTTGCGTCGTCTGTTCGGGTCCCTTGGCGGAAGCTTCCAATGCGCGCACCGGCGTGGGGGCGGTTCGGGACAGCGAGTCCGCTGCGCTGGCCACATCCTCGATCAAAGGATTCCCTGCCTCGAACATACTCTCGACGTCCACCGGGCCCGCGGAGGTTACGGTCTCGCGCAGAGGATTCTGGGCCAAGATAATTTTGACGCTGGTCGGCTGGCAATGATTCCATTCCGCTCGGTCCCGGGGCCCATAAGGACACACGACGCCGTTCTTGGCCGCGATCCGGTGCCACAGCTGCGCTTCGGGTGAGCCGGGCTGCCCGATACCGCGCATGTCGACTGCAAGGCCATAGGTGTGCAGCGAATTGAACTTGTCGGAGAAACCGCCGACTCCGAACGCCGGCGGTCGATAGGCTGAGAACACGCTCGCGAAGGGAAGCCCGGAGTTGCGTGCTTCCCGAATCGCACGTTCGAGCCGAACGGCGAATTCGGGATGCAGACGGCCGATCGCCAGTTCCGCGCCTTGCAGCGTCATGGTGTAACCGGGGCTCGCGGTCTCGATCAAATAGGCGCGGGCCTCCCCAACCTCTTCCGGGGTTCTCGGCGTGTCTGCACAAGCCTGCTCGCTAGCAGATGGCGGGTTCGAATGCTCAAGCGCAAGCTCGTTGGAGCCGCATCCCGGAGCCGGAGGCGCCGCGT